>CAYMFX010000140.1:0-5871 GCA_964389845.1 uncultured Ruminiclostridium sp. | reverse complement strand
GTTTGTGCCGTGAAAAGCACCGTGGGTTCGAATCCCACCGTCTGCGCCAATGCGGCTTTGACCGCAAGATACAGAACAAAGCCGTAAGGATAGCCTTGCGGTTTTTGTTTTTTTGACGCTTATGCAGAGTATAATAATTTATATGGGGGTGCTTTTGCGTGAGCAGATTATCTTTCAAAACCTTCTGCATAGAACTATATGCGGAACATACAAATAGGGACAGCACAGATGTTTATTCCACTTTCAAAAAAAGCGGACTTATTGATATGCTTGAATCGGATTATGAAGATCTGCACGGAATGTCTATGGAATATCTGATGCAATTTTTTGATGAGTATTTAGAGGGAGAAAGAACATGATTTTATATCACGGCTCTAATGTAATTGTCGAAACACCTAAAATTATAAAAAGCGAATCGGGACGTGATTTCGGATTTGGATTTTATACTACTGATATAAAAGAACAAGCGATCAGGTGGGCTTTTCGCAAAGCAAGACTTGCTCAAAGAAAAGAAAAACCGTACACACCGTACGTTTCAATTTACGAATTTGATGAAGAAAACTTCCGAAAATTGAATTGCAGACATTTTGACACGCCGTCTTTTGAATGGCTTGATATGGTTTGTTCCTGCCGAAGCGATGTTGCTTTCTGTCACGGCTATGATATTGTTACCGGAAAAATTGCGAACGATAATGTGGGCGAAACCGTTACCTATGTTCTGCAAGGAATTATGCGTAAGGAAGATGCTGTCGAGCGGCTGAAATTTGAAAAAATCAACAATCAGATTTGTTTTAACACCGAGACGTCATTGAAGTGCTTGAAATATATCGGTTATGAGGATTGCAGGTGATTTTATGTCTAAAGCTTTATATAATGCTACAATTATTCCCAAAATTGTAAGATTGATTGCGGAAAAATATAATTTGTCGGAACAGGAAGCACTTGACGCTTTTTATGGTTCTGAAACCGCAAAAGCCTTGAATGATCTTGAAACGGGGCTGTACGGGCAAAGTGCTTTGTTTATTTTTTCGCTGTTTAATGAGGAGAAAATGATGAGCTGATAAAACCACTAAAAAATGATCAAAAGAAAGGAATTAATTATGAGCAAGGAAACCGAAAAAATATTTAAAGAACCGGACAGATTTATTGCCGAAAACAGCGGTGCGCCTTGTGAACCAAAGGAGAACCTGCAAAATATGCTTAATAGCTTCATGTCGTAGCGTCAGCCATGGGCAAACGAGGTAACAGAAGATAACGCAGAATCCTCGGATGATTATTTGGAGCTTGCCGAATCGGCGGCTACCAAAAAAACTGCTTTAAAATACGCTAAAAAAGCTGCCCAGCTTGATCCCGATAACATTGACGCAGCGGTAATGGTCGCTGAGTTAACCGCTTCGTCAATTGAAAAGCTTATTGAAAAATATAAAAGTCTGATTGAGGAAGCGGAAGAAAAACTGAAGGCTGAGGGATATTTTGACAACGACTGCATTGGCGAATTTTGGGGCTTATTTGAGACACGCCCTTATATGCGTTTGCTGGATAAATATTCCGATAACTTAGTTCAATGCGGAAAAATGCGTCTTGCTATTGCGGAATATGAGAAAATGCTCAAATTGTGTGAAAATGACAATTTAGGTGCAAGATACCGCCTAATGCATCTTTATGTTTTTTTGGAGGACGAACAATCGGCACTAAGGCTTTCCAAGGAATACTCTGATGAAGAAAGCACACAGTTTTTGCTGCCATTGTCGATATTGTATTATAAACTCGGAAATTTACGTGAAGCAAATAATTATTTAAAAAAGGTTGTGCGCAGTTAACAATGATACCATTAAGTTCTTTAACGGGTTAGTTAAGGGAGATTTGCTTGAGCATTTTAAAAACATGAATTCTTTTGGATACAGACCGTTTACAATAGAAGAATTTTTGGTGGAATCTGAGGAAAATGTATTTTTATTCCAGAGTGTGTCTGCGTATTTCGAGTGGGCATGGCAAAAGCTTAAAAGTAAAAATAAGTAAATTGTTTTTAGGCTCAAAGTCATTAGTGAATAAATGACTCCATAGTCTTTTAGTAACGATTACATTTTTATTTGGGCGGTATTTTACATATGAGAAAAAGATTATATATTGCAAATATTTTCAAAAAGCAAAAGGGACTCCTTTGCTATGTACTAATACTTGCACTTGGATATATTGTAATTTCTGCGTTAGTTGTTTTTAATGTTGAGCCTGATTCATTTAATACATTTTTTGATGCAATTTATTGGGCGACTGTTTGCTTGTTGCCACCGAAAAAGATTTTGATAAAGATAATAGGCAAAAATTTATTGCAAGGTGTTGTACGGGAAATTATGATGCGGTGGTTATGTCCTATGAGCAGTTTGAAAAAATCAGTATGTCCTTCGATTACCGCAAAAGGTTTTTGGATAGAGAAATGGATCTGCTTGAACGTGCCATAAGCGATACGGACAAGGACGACAGAGTGACGGTAAAAAACTTGGAAAAAGCAAAGAAAAATCTTGAAAAGCGTATTGCAAAACTGCTTGACGGCGGCAAAACAAAGGACACCTCTCTTAGCTTTGATAAGTTGGGATTTGACTGCTTGGTGGTGGACGAAGCACATAATTATAAAAATGGTCTTGTAGTTACTAAAATGTCGAGAGTTGCGGGAGTACAGACAACCCCTGCACAACAGTCGGAGGATATTTTAATGAAAACGCAGTATTTAAACGAAAAATACGGTTGTAAGAATATTATTTTTGCAACAGGAACTCCCGTTACAAACAGTATGACGGAGTTATACACAATGCAAAGATACTTGCGCCCCGATTTGCTTACGGCAAGCGGCTTACAGAACTTTGACGATTGGGCAAGCAACTTTGGTGAGGTAGTCACACAGCTTGAACTTAAACCCGCAGGGGACGGTTACAGACCGAAAAAACGTTTTTCAAAATTCGTAAATTTACCCGAACTTATGCAGATGTACAAGGAATTTGCGGATATACGCACCGCCGATATGCTGAATTTGCCCGTACCGAAAGTCGAGGGAGGAAAGCCGCAGACGGTGGTGTCAAAGCCTAATGATTTTCAAAAGGCGGCTTTGCAAATTTTGGCGGCACGTTCCGAGCGTATACATTCGGGTGCGGTAGACCCACACGAGGATAATATGTTGAAGATAACTAAAGGAAACCTTGCCGATTATTTTTTGCAGAATGGTTACGAATGCGAACAACACGGAAGTGAGCTTCACATCCGAGGCTTCGGCGGTCTGTATGTAAATATCGCCACAAATTCTTGGTTTCAGTTTTCGGAGCAGCGTGGAGATACGAACCCCGTTAATTGCCTTACAGATATTTTGGGAATAGATTTTACAAGTGCGGTTTCCGCTTTGTCTGCCGAGTCGTTCAATAAAAATTTCCCGACAGTTTCACAAAATGAAAAAAATCATCAAGCCTCCCACAAAATGCGAACTTCCAATCAATGAACACGAGAAGAAAAGAATTTTTGCATATCTGGTGAAGGAAAGAAAAATAAGTGCCTCACTTGTACAGGAGCTTGTCAATAAAAAGATTTTGTATCAAGGCTCTGTAAAATACACCGATAAGGACGGAAATGAAAAATATGGGAAAGGGAATGCGGTTTTTCTTCAAAAGGATTTAAACGGTAACATAGTCGGTGCAGAAATTCACGGCACCAATACACACAAAAGATTTAAAGCAATGGCGGGGAGCGGAGATGAAAATTTATTTCAATATTCGATAGGCGCTCCCAAAAAAGTTTATGCTTTTGAGAGCGCCATTGATTTATTATCATTCCAAATGATAGCAAATCCCGAAAAAATTCAAGACAGTCTTTTGGTTTCTATGGGTGGACTTAAACCCGCTGCCTTGAAAAAATTAGAAGCGAGCGGATTGAAAATTTACAGCTGCGTTGATAATGATGAGCGAGGAAAATTGTTCAACAAAGTGAACGGTTTTCAATCGGCGGCGAGAAAACTTCAAGAGGAAGGTGTGAAAGATTGGAATGAACTTTTGCAAACAAGAATAATGGAGTTGGGAAAAAATATTGAAGGGGATTATCCTTTTTCAGAATGTAGCTGCCGTCTGATGCACCTATTAAGCCTGTTGAACCGCTAACCATAAGGTGGGGATCGCTGTTGGGCTGTTTTCGCAAATGCTGCACTCCTAAAATTGTAACCGAAAACTTATCCGCTATGGATTTTAACATTCCTATGTCCTTGTAGTCGGCGGCATAAGTGCTGCTCTCTCCCGCTCCTTCACGGATTTTTTGGAGAGTGTCTATTACTATCAGCACAGTGTCGGGGTGATCGGTGATGAAGGTTTCGATTAGCTGGGTTACCCCGCCCGACAAGGATTCGGAGTGAGTGGCGAAGTAAAGATTTTCGGGAGCAGTGTCGGTTAGCTCCAGCAGGCGCTGTTGGATTCTGTTCACGCTGTCCTCCAAGCACAGGTAGAGGACAGTTCCTTGCGTGGTGGGCAAGTTCCAAAAAGGCTCGCCCTTTGAAACTTGAAGGCAGAGGGAGAGGAGCAGCCACGATTTCCCCACCTTGGGAGTTCCAGCCAAAATATAAAAGCCTTGTGGGAGAAAATTATCTGCCACAAACTTAATTGGTGGTAAGTCCATTTCCATAAGTGCAGTGCCGTTAACGGTTTTGATTTTTTTCGACATTATTTTTCCTTTCTTGATATTTATTTTTGTCGGGGTTTGTGATAGAATAATACTATAGATTTTCTGATTTGTAAATATCAAAGTGATTTTTTTGATTTTTGATAAAGATTACTTGGAGACAGGAGGACGGATTTTTGAAGAGAGATGACGGGCTATATATTTCCACTAACGGTAAAAAAATTTTCAGGACTGTGGTTTCTATGGGCGGAGAAACAAAGCTGCCTGAAACTACTGCAGCGGAGGAGATTATAAGCATTTCGGAATTGGAAATGGAAACATACATAAAATTTTTTGATTATGTTGGGAAAATTTGTCCCGAGAATAATAAGGGCGACGACTCATTTGATTTTTTCTACGACTGTGCCTGTTCGCTGTTGGACGATATTTATGATTGCAACATTTTATATGGTGTTTTAATCAGGAATGCGGTTTTTGAGAACCTGCCCGACGAAGTTTCGCAGAAATATTTTCAACAAATAAAAAAGAATATCATTTACGGGTTGTCGGAGATTATTGATGTGAACTACACCGTAAATGATATTCTTGAAAAACTGTATTTGGAGAAAGAGGTTGAACTGACTTATACGCACAAGAGGTATGGTCAGGCTTGCTGCACCCACATTTTTACTATGGGTGAGGAGTTAAAGGAAGAATTGTATTTTAATTCCTTGCAAAGTTATTTTTCCTTTTTGATTATGAAATTTTTGAGTGACAAGCCTAAGGTGGGGCTGTGCCAATACTGCGGAAAATATTTTATTCCCAAAACCAAAAAAGAAACTTTTTACTGCGACAGGATTATTAAGAATGGACGGAGCTGTAAACAGATAGCTCCGGCGGAAAAGCACCTTGTTCAGGCTAAGGAAAATTCGGTTATCAAAGCGTTTGATATGAACAAAAAGAAAATGTACAAGAGGTATGAGAGAGCGAGGGATTCGATGAGGGAGACAGATAAGGGGGTTAGCTTGGGAGAGTATTTTTTGTGGTTGGATAGGGCGGAGAAGGCTAAATCGGAGTTTTTAAAGGGGGAGATTGGAGAAGGAGAGGCATTAAGGATTATTTGCGTTTGAAAATATTTAGCGTACATAAAAGTCAAGCGACCGCTATTATTTATTTTTTTAATAACATAGTTTGCATTATGAGCAGTTTGCTGACGGGACGGTGAAGTGCATTGAGGAGGAGATA
>CAYMFX010000139.1:0-5878 GCA_964389845.1 uncultured Ruminiclostridium sp. | reverse complement strand
GCGTTGCAATCAATCAGGTATTCATCACAAAACTTCTTTTGCCTTGCGTTCATAAACGGCAACCCCCTTTCAGTCAGGCTTTCTTCTCTATAAAAATAATTTTCCCGGTGGGTAGGAGTTCACCGACCTTGCCCGAAATCGGCTATGAGTACCCCACCGGGAAAATAAGAAAATCAGCAAGTTTCCATTGCTGATTTCTCACTATACATTATAGCATAGGTTTAGGTGTTATTGGGTGTCGAGTTTAGAATCCTATCTTCAAAATCTTGCAAAGCGTACCCGTGTAAATGCTTTATGTAGTCATACGAAAAGTTCATTTCAACGCATATCTTTTCTAAACTCTTAAACTCAACATACCGTTTGAATAGAAGGGAAATGTAATCAGAATTCTTCAAACCCTGAATTTGATTGATTACCTTGTGTTTCTCGTCAACAAACCTGTCAATTTCAGCATTGATTTCTGCTTCAAGGTCAATGATCCTGCATATCGGCTTCACAAACGAAGCATCCCCGGAAGGACTTGATTGCATCCGATCTTTGGAGTAATCAATACCCCCAGCGCTTTGCGATTTCAAGCGCAAAGCGGCTAATTCTTTGTTTTTTTGATTTATTACAGTATCTAACCGCTTTAACTGCTGTAAATATTCTTTTGCTTTCATTTAACAGTTTCCTTCCATCCAGAATCATCGTTTGGTATTTATTTTAGTAATTCGGGGTTGTCGTGGATGTTGCCGATGACTTCAACATATTCAACTTCTCCTATAATGACACATACGTCATCAGTAATATCTTCTACAACTTTCACCGTATCATGTTCCCAATAGCCGCTATAATGTTCCCCACTCCAAAGGTGGATAATATCCCCCTCAAAAATCTTATTGCCGTTCTTGTCGGTTAAGCCTGTGAATTGTCCAACGGTTTTAGGGTCAACTTTAAAATATTCAAAGCCAATGCGACCTCGTGTGATGTCAAGTCTTCCCGTGAATATACAATGATTTTCATTGCCTAAAACGACATAGAAGCCTTGAACCCACTCGCCATTATCGGTTCTTTTTCCTCTGAACAAAATCTCAGGCATCATTAACCTCCAATCGTTTTGCAAGCCGCTTGTTTAGGATTTTTCGCCTGTGCAAGAGCCGCTATGCCGCAATCAAGACAACGAACCAAATAAAGACCGTCTTCGCAATAATATGTTTTTAAATGTCCTCCGCAATGATTACAAATTTCTCCAACACTACCGTTTTGCATATTGCGTGCGTCCATAGCAAACGCATATATTTGGTGTGCGGCTTTATCTTGATTAAATTGTCGACCTGTATATTTTGTGGTCATTTTCTTTGCTCCTTTCAGTTCTTCTCGTTCCAATAAAAGCGACAAATCGCCGTAATATTAAATGCCTGATTCTCCTTAAGTTTCGCCAAATCATTTAGTGTTTTGACTAATTCCTCATATTGATTTTTGTTGCGACAAACATTAGTATGAGCGCAAGTTTCACATTGTGCTTTCATTGTTTGTTATTCCCCCCTTCCGCTTTTAGCATGCAAATTCTCTGTCTCATCAATCAACTCGTGAAGCCTATCATTATCAGCCTTTAATGCTTCTATCCCCTTGGGAGTAAGCCCGGTGTCCTCATAGGCGGCAAGCTTATCAGCTGCATCACCATATAGAAAACTGACATTATCCCAAGCCGTAACCAATGAAAATTCATGCCTGAGTGGTATAACATTTTGTCCTCGCCGTTTTTCAGTCAATCTTTCCATTTCACTCACCGTCCTTTCTATCAGGTACGTTCTTACTTTCCATGAACTTTTTAATGTCAAGCTCCATATACTTATACCCGTTCGCTTTATTGCAATATTGACATTGTGGCATGTTCCATCCTTTATGTGTGCATTTATTGCAAGGATTATAATCTTTCTTTACTACTTCCTTTCCGTCCATCTTAGCCCCACAGTTTCCGCAATATGCTGTCTTGTTCATAAGCGCACCACACACCGAGCATTGAAAGCCGAAGTGAAAATCTCCAAATACAGTGTCTTGCTTGGAGAGCATTTCTTTGCTCCAGCTTCCGTGCTTCAACTCCTGCACATCGGCAGCAGGGAGCTTGTCCAATTCTTTGATAGCCGTATCAATGGCTTTATCCCAACCGTCCGCCCAGCTTTCAGGTTCAGCACCGCACCCGCCTATACTGTGCAGCATTTTCCAAACCTTTTTGAGTTTAACATATTTAGCCATTATCAGCCCTCCTGTTCCACGCTTCGATAGCTTCATCTGTGGTTTTAAAAGTTGCCCTCCAACCGTCAACAAGTTCACACCCGTCTTCAAGTTGGATCCCGATCATAGCACCACACGAACATATCACCATATATTTATCATAGTTGTCTTTGCATATATCAGCCTTTCCCCCGCAAAACGGGCACGGCTTAAGCTTTATTTTCTGTTCCATATGCTTCCTCCTTGCTTATCCTCTCAAATTCATTTACAGTTACCCACGGATTAGCGCCCCACCCGTATTTGTCGAGGTCAGATTTCTTGATTGTGCTGTCCCAGAGCAATATATAATCTTCAAGCAATTTACAAGTAAGCGTTTGGGGCATGTGTTGTGCTATAAAGTCTTTGCAATCGCCGTGGAAGATTTAATAATTAAATTGTCCTTTATTTCTTCAACAACACGCTTTAAGCTGTATAATGCGTTATTCGTAAGCTGCCGCTGCCATGCTCCGTTTTTTGGGCTCCATTTAAAGCCGTTCTTTTTCAAAATTTCTCTTACTTCATCGGCGGGCTTCCCGTCAAAAAACAACTGTAACCGCATTATTTCAGTATTTTTTATTACTTTGAAAAGTTCATTACTGTCTGTATCTGCCGCTGTTGTCTCTGTCGTGCCCTCTTCCTTTACCTTCTTCAGTTTATCCAATCTTTCATTTAAACGTCTGATTTTTGCATTCATATTTGCTGTGCTAATGCAAGGATCATACCCTTGACGGATTAGAAAATCAATTTCTTTTTTCAAAGTGTCGGTAATTTCTCCGTCGTAATCTTCAATTTTTCCGCCTTTACGGAAAAACTTGTTTAAATCCTTTGCTAATTCCTTTTGTTTTTCGAGACCGTCAATTTTATCCTGTAAGGATTCCATTGCATTTTCATCACCACACATGATTGGACGGTCATAGGTCAAAAGATTTTCAATCTTTTTAAGATAGCCTTGTAAATATTCCCATGTGCTGCGGAGAGTGTCCCGCCTTGCGTTTTGCTTTTCCTTTTTTCTTACGGGAAAATTGCCTGCACCCGAAATCATTACTGAGGGGCAGCTTGCCTCATTTCTGTAATAGTCGTTATAGTATTCCGCCAGTTTTCTACAATAACGATCTGTCATTGCTTCTGCACGTTCTAAATACTGCGGTCTTTTTTGGGCGATATTGTCAAAAATATTATAGGCTTTATCGCAATAGTGACGGTATTCTTCCGTTGCTTCACCTTCTTTGTAGGGGGTGAAACTGTTAATTTCTTTTGCTGCTTTTGCAGCTTCTTCATTGATAGGGTAGTATTTTCTTTCCATAGCGTGTCCTCCTTAATCGCTCTCACCATTTCGGTGTTAAATAATATCGGTTTCATTATAATCAATTCTCCCTCCCATCCAAAATCCTAACAATTCTTTTGCAAATGTCACATCCGTTTTTTTCAGCCTCTGCAAGCATTGGCTGACATCTGAACCACCTTTCTTGTGATATTCGATTGCACTCTTCCTGAAGTTTCTCTGCTCCAAACTGGCTAATCAACCTGCTTTTCTCGATCCTCGCCTGAAGCTTGTCTATATTCCCGTCCCTAAACTCCTTGTACAATGCTCTCAGATTACGATAAAACAAGCTTTCAGCTAAAGTAGCTCCTTCCGGCAAAGGCGTACCTTTTTTTGCCAGTGCCTCTATTTCCTTATCATTCATTTGATTATTTCAAGCGCCTCCTCCACGCTGTGAGCAATACCCGCCCTGTGCCCAAGCTTATGTACTGCCGATATAAAATTAAGCTGTTCTTTACTGGGCTTGCCGTTAATGCTCTTAACCTCAATGAAAGCCACTTTGTCTTGTCCGATAAAAAGCAAATCAGATAATCCTTTTACGCCGCAAACTATTCGTCTGCCGTCCTTGAGCTCAAAATTTCCCGATTGCATACGAATCACAATGCCGTATTTCGACAACTCAAGCCTTATCTGATTCTGAATATCGTTTTCTGTCATTAAATCACCTCAAAAACCCGTATTGCTTAGCTTGATAATACGCCCAGCCTGCTTTATAATTTCTCGCTTTGGCATAAGCATAAAGCTCTTTGACATTTTTACATTCTGAAGGAACCGTATATCCTGCCACAACTTTCTTTAATTCCGCTTCCTGCTTTTCCTTGATCTCCCTCTGGGTAAGCTCGTATACATGACCGCAGTTCGGACAAACGGGCGCCGGCTCATGAGTGAAGAAGCATTCCGTACACTGCCTTACCGAAACGGAATTTTTTTTGTTTGCTTTAGGCGGCTTAGGTTCAAGCGTCCACTCCCTTTCCATATCCGGCAGTCCGTGTCTGTGCACGTTGCCTACATGGTCTATTATCAAGGCTTTCTTATTGGGTTGATACCTCATGCACCGCATAGACTGCTGTATGTACAATGTCAATGATTTAGTCGGTCTGAGCAATATGGACGTGTTGCAGTCGGGAACATCAAACCCTTCACTAATCAAGTCCACATTGCAAAGCACTTGCAGCCTTCCTTCACGGAATGCTGAAACAGCCTCTCTGCGTTCGTTCTCCGGCGTTTTACCGTCAATGTGGTATGCTGATATGTCTTGTGCATTAAAAGCCTCTGCTGTGGCTTGTGAGTGCCTTATTGTGGCACAGTAGCAAATAGCTTTACCGCCCTTTAGCTGCTTGTAATATTTAATCACGTCTCCGTAAATATGCGGCTTGTTCAATGCTGCTTCAACATCTTCGGAAATGTAATCACCGTTCCGTGAACGTATTCCCGATAAATCGGCAACGGCGGGCGCATAGTAATCGAAAGGGGAAAGCTTATTATTTTCAATAAGCTGCTTCACGGAAGGACCCACAATCAAAGCATCGTTTATCTCGCCTAAGCCGCCGCCGTTCAGCCGAACGGGCGTTGCTGTTACGCCTACAAAATAACTTTCCGGAAAAGCTTCGTAAATGCGCTTATAGCTGCTTGCTAAGCAATGGTGATTTTCGTCCGTGATTATCAGCGACGGCTTATTTTCCTGTTCAATATGCCTTGTTACTGTCTGCACCATGCCTATTTTGCAAAGCTCCATATTTACTCCGTAAGCTTTGAAGGTGTTTTCTATCTGCTCGCACAGCTCCTGACGGTGCACCAAGAATAATACATTTCGCCCGTTATCAGTAGTGCGTTTCGCCATATCTGCGCATATTACCGACTTACCGCCGCCGCAAGGAAGAACTATACAAGGTTTGCGTTTTCCGCTGCGCCACGCAAGTTGTACACGGGATATAAGATCTTCTTGATAATCGTATAATTTCATGTTATTTGCTCCTTGCGTAACGACCTATAACGACCATGTAACGACACAGTCGTTACGCTATAAACGCTTTTAAAATGCGTATTTATGAGTTTTGTAACGACTGTAACGACTTTTTGCCAAAATTTATATATAACGACTGTTTTTTGTAATGTTAAGCTTTTATATAAATTCTTATATAGGGTGTGTCTGTTTGGTCGTTACAGTCGTTACAGTCGTTACAAGTCAATGTCGGAATAATCTTCCCCAGATTCAGCGTTTAATGTCATGTGTACACACCTGACAGAAGTGTTACCAATCCGCTTGACAACAGCATAATTTTTCTTATCCGTCCGTCTTATCCA
>CAYMFX010000138.1:0-5917 GCA_964389845.1 uncultured Ruminiclostridium sp. | reverse complement strand
CCGATTCTTTCACAGTTTCCCTTTGCGATAACAGTCTCGCCGTCCATATCGATAAGCTGGTACTTAAGAGATGAACTGCCTGCGTTGATAACTAAAATTTTCATTTAATATAAATCCTTCCTTTATAAAATTTTAATAAAAAGACATTGTATATATTTTATAATAAATGTTAAAAAAAATCAAGTGGTAATACAAAATAAATACTTTGCCGAATACATCAAAAACAAGAAAGGAAAACATAATATGAATATCTGCGGAATCATTTGCGAGTACAACCCTTTTCACAACGGTCACAAATACCATATTGAACAAACGAAAAAACAGTTCGGCGCAACTCATATCGTCTCCGTTATGAGCGGAAATTTTACACAACGGGGCGATGTTGCAATAACCGATAAATATAAGCGTGCCGAAACCGCATTAAAAAACGGCGTTGACCTTGTTATAGAGCTTCCCGTGCAGTACGCTTTGGCAAGTGCGGAGCAGTTTGCACAGGGAGCTGTGTATCTTCTGAATGCCTTGGGCTGCGTCAATATGCTAAGCTTCGGAAGCGAATGCGGAGACATAAAGCTGCTGCGGGAAACGGCGGGAGCGGTTTATTATGCACAGGACAGCGAGGATTTCGGGAAGAGTCTCAAAAACGGCTTGTCCTACCCTGCCGCACTTCAAAAGACAATAGAAAAATTCTACACTCACGACGTTCTCGAAACACTTGCCACGCCCAACAACACCCTTGCCATAGAATATATAAAGGCGTTAGACACCTTCGCTTCTCCCATAAAGCCGGTAACGGTAAAACGCTTCGGCGCAGAGCATGACAGCGAATCGGAAGAACCCTCGGAAAACGCCAGCGCCTCACAGCTTAGAAAGATGATATATGAGGGCAAGGACATAAGCCGATATGCGCCCCAGTGTGATTTCTCCAACACCGCTTCGATTTCCGAGTTGGAGATTGCCATTCTCTCAAAGCTGAGGGCAATGCCGAAATCGGCTGTCGAGAAAACGCCGAACGTGCTTTTGGGCTTGGAAAACCGCATATACAGAGCTGCTCAGGTTTCCACGAGCCTGAACGAGCTGTATTTCCTTGTTAAGACTAAACGGTACACCTTGGCAAGAATAAGGCGAATTATTTTATCAGCATTTTTGGGAATTACAAAAAGCGACTTGAAAAATAAACCGCCTTATGTTAAAATTTTGGGTATGAACAGCAAGGGAAAGGAGATACTTGCCGAAGCAAAGTGTGGTATTCCTATCAACGCCTCCCTCTCACAGCTTTCCGAGACAAGCGACGCCGCAAAAAAGCAGGCTAAGCTTGAAGAACGCTGCGACAACCAGTATGCCCTTGCCCTTGCAAAAAAACAGCCCTGCGGTTTAAGCTTTACCTCAAAGCCTATAATAATCGATTAAGAAAGGAAAAACAAAAATGAGCGTCAAATTTTCGGAAATAAGCTATAAAAACTTCGGAAAGTGCATAAAAATGGAGAATGAAGCGGCTGCGCTTATCGTTACCGTTGATGTGGGTCCGCGCATTATCTATTACGGACTGAAGGGAAAGCAGAATGTTTTCCGTGAGGACATTAACCGTGACAGCTTTAACGACAAGAAACAGCTTCACGACTTCTTTGAAACCGAGGAAAACTGGTACATATACGGAGGTCACAGACTTTGGAGCAGCCCCGAGAGCTATCCCGAAAGCTACACCCCCGACAACCACCCTGTCCCCTACGAGATAAACGAAAATTCAATAAAGCTTATGCCCGAGGACAGAGTAAAGGTGGGCGAACGGCATATTATGACGGTCACAATGAGCGAAAAGACCTCCCATGTAACCGTAAAGCACGCAATAAAAAATATAGCCGACTACGAAATTAAGCTTGCCCCTTGGTGCCTTACCGTAGCGGAAAAGGGCGGGGTTGAAATAGTCCCCCAATGCACAAAGGATACCGGGCTTTTATCCAACCGCAGAAACGTTTTCTGGGCATATTCCGACGTCAGGGACGAACGCTTCTTTATGTGCGACAAGTATATCACCTTGGCGCAGACCGACAATCCCAATGCCTTTAAAATAGGCGTAAACAACGAGGACGGCTGGGGCGCATATCTCAATAACGGTCAGCTGTTCATAAAGAGCTTTGATTTTGATCCCTTGGGAGAATATCCCGACTACTCGGTGAACTATGAGACCTACACCAATCAGTATATTATGGAAATCGAATCCTTGGGAACTCTCGAAACCCTGCGTCCTGGTGATTTTACCGAATATGACGAGCACTGGCAGATACTTGAATGCAGCGATACCTTTGACAGAACCGATCCCGAAAGCATCGACGCATTCGTAAAAAAATACATTAAGGATTAAGCTGTAAACAATGACCGAAAATAAATTTGACAAGCTGCGTGAGAAGCATAAGGAATTGGTTTATGAAAGCTATGAGCTGAATGAGGACAGCTTTGTGTTTCATTTCAGCATTGACGAATATAAATTTTCTCCCAAATGGTCATTTTCTCCCAATCTGATACAGGAGGCAAGGGATAAGGAGCTGCTTTCCTATGCGGTTTTTTCTTTGGGAATGTCGGAGCTTGTCAGCTACTGGAAATGTGCCTGCCCCAAAGCGGTTAGAATAAAATGCGGCGCTTTAAACAAGGAGCAGATAGACTGGTGGAAGAAGCTTTACTTTCACGGATTAGGCGAATTCTTCTACCGCAACGGAATAAAAACCGACATTGACTCTTTTATGGAAATCATTCCCGATTCGGACAACGTACCCGTGTTTGAGCGAGATGACAAAGGCGAGGGCTTTTTAATACCCGTCGGAGGAGGAAAGGACAGTATTGTCACCTTAGAGCTTCTCCGTGAATATAAGGACAAAAGCTCCTGCTATATCCTGAATCCCCGCGGAGCAACCTTAAACTGCGCTCACACCGCCGGATATGACGACAAACAAATAATCGGAGTAAGGCGCACTATCGACAAGCAGCTTTTAGAGCTTAACAAAATGGGTTATCTCAACGGTCACACCCCCATATCTGCGGTAATCGCATTTTCCGCATGGATATTTGCTTATTGCAGCGGAAAAAAATATATAGCGTTATCCAACGAGAGCAGCGCCAATGAAAGCAATATAAGCGGCACCGAGATTAATCATCAATACAGCAAAAGCACGGAATTTGAATCCGATTTTCGTTATTACACAAATAAATATTTTAACGGCACTCCCGAGTATTTCAGCCTTCTGCGCCCCTGGAGCGAGTGGCAGATAATGAAGAAATTCGTTTCCTATCCCAAATATTTCCCCGTTTTCCAAAGCTGCAACATAGGCTCTAAAACCGATACATGGTGTTCCGACTGCGCAAAATGTCTTTACGTCACTATTATGTTAGCGGCATTTTTACCCGATGAGGAGCTTATAAAAATATTCGGGAAAAATATGCTTGATAAAGAGGAATACCGAAGCTTATTCAATGGTCTTGTATATCAGGATTACGATAAGCCTTTTGAATGCGTAGGCACAAAGGCGGAAATTAATTTGGCGCTTCATACTGCCGCTCAAAGGAGAAGGGATACCGAGCTTCCCTTGCTGTTAAAAGAATATGTTGGGAGCAATCGTGAAGTGCCGAGCTCTTTGGATAATTTCTTTGACGAAAACAACTTTGTGCCAAAAGAGTTTATTAACCTTCTTAAGGAGTAACCGCAGAAATGGAAAATACAGAAAAGCTTAGTGATTTTTTTAAAGGAAAAAGCGTTGCAATAGTCGGTTTTGGACGGGAGGGCAGATCTACCCTTGATGTTCTCAGTCACAATACCGATTGCGGCGAAATAGCTATACTCGATCAAAACCCTATTGACGAAAACCAATGTAAGGGGTGTACCGTTCACTGCGGCGATAACTACCTTGATTTTATGGGAGAGTACGATATTATTATGAAGTCTCCCGGAATTGCGCTTTTAGATAAAGTCGGCGAGGAGATAAAAGCAAAAATCACCTCCCAAACCGACCTGCTTTTGCGTTTCTGCAATCATAAAATTATCGGTGTAACCGGAACAAAGGGAAAATCCACGACCTCAAGCCTTATTACGCATATGTTAGGCTTTTGCGGAAAAAATCCTGTATTGATAGGAAATATCGGTATTCCCCCGCTGAGCGGTTACGGCGATTGGAACAATAAGTATAGACCCGAAACAATTATTGTGTGCGAAATGTCCTGCCACCAGCTCGAATATGTAAAAGCTTCTCCGGACACATCGGTACTGCTTAATATTTACGAAGAGCATTTAGATCACTATGTCGATTTTAACGCCTACAAAGCTGCAAAAGAAAACATTTTCCGCTATCAGGGCAAAAACAATCTGCTGATTGTAAATAAGGAATTATCCGAGGAAAACGGCTGCTCCCCCGCTTGCAGACAGCTTACCGTTTCCATGGACGGGAAAGCGGATATTTACATTGACGGCAATGATATTATTTTTTTGGGAGAAAGAATTTCTTATGAGAAGCTCTCTCCAAAGCTGAAAGGCAGGCATAACCTTTATAATATTGCCGCCGCATTGGCGGCAGCGGCAGAAAACGGCTGTGAGCTTGAAAAAGCCGTAGAAGCGGTTGCAAGCTTTAACGGTCTCTGTCACCGAATGGAGCATGTGAGAACCGTAAACGGCGTCGAATACATCAACGACAGCATCAGCACTATACCCAACGCCACAATTGGCGCTGTCAGAACCTTTAACGCCGATACCGTGATTATAGGCGGTATGGATAGGGGAATAAGTTACGATGTATTGGTCGATTTTCTGAACAAAGGAAATGTGGATAATATAATCTGCCTTCCCGACAGCGGTTACAGAATAGCCGATATGCTGAATACCGAATCAAATGTATTTAAAGTAAAGGATATGGAGGAGGCGGTAAGGAAAGCCTCCGAGGTAACAAAGCATTGCTGTGTGCTCTCCCCCGCCGCCGCAAGCTACGGATTTTACAAAAACTTTGAAGAAAGAGGAAAGCATTTTAAGGAATTGGTAAATAAGCTTTAAATGACATCTTGTCAATAGTCGGAGGCTATAAATACTTAGCTAAAAAATTAAACAATTTATTGACTTTTTGTTAATTAAGTGATATACTGAATATAAACAAGAAATATCATTAAAATTTGGCAAAAAGAGGGCAAATCAATGAATAAAACTCTTAAAAGGACAATATTAATAATTCTTTCGGCAGTTGTTCTGCTCCTGTTCGCTTTAATTGCCTTTTTCATTACTATGTCCGATGAAATAGTCAGCACCGATAAAAATAAAATGTACAATACAATTATGCTTACTCACGAAACAAAAAAAGGAGATAAAATTGAAACCCCTTTAACCGTAAGCTTGAAGCTAATGAGCGATGACTTATACTTAATCAATGTGCTTTTTGACAACGGGACGGACAGCCAACATTACAACGTAAAATACGGAAAAATTAAAGTCAGCATGGACGACAGCGTGGAAGCTCCCATGATGTTTTATAATTCGGGAAGCTCGGACGGCTTAAACTATCGTATTCCCAACGTCAGATACGGAGACGGCAATACGCAAACCCTTGAATGTGACTCCGACGACGGATATTTGAATTTGGAAATGCTTTTATCGGGCGAAAAAGCAAAGAATTTAAAGTTCGACGTTAATTACAGCATAGTCGGTAATGGTACTTATTCTATTAATAAGTTTTATAACCTTAAAGAAAGCTTTGATATAAGTGAGTTTGTTTGATCAGGTATAATACTGATAAAAAAACCCGTCAGAACCAATAACAAGGTTTTGACGGGTATTTATTTTATCAGTAATTTGAAAACGTCCGAAGCAGTGGCTTCGCCTGCTTCTATGAGTTATAGTTTTTTCACTTCGTGGGACTTTGTCCCACACCCTACTTCCTTTTGTGACAAAAGG
>CAYMFX010000137.1:4728-5939 GCA_964389845.1 uncultured Ruminiclostridium sp. | reverse complement strand
CACCACCTTTTGTAAAAGGTGGACGAAAACTTCAATATTGTTTTTTTACAGCCCCCCAAACCCCTTTTTCGTAAAATATCAGGCGCTAACTTCATATTTTACTTTTTCCTGTTGTCAATAATCCTCTTAGCCTTGCCGCCCGAGCGCTCCATAGACTTAGGCTCTACCAAAGAAACCTTAGTCTGAATGCCGAGAACGGTTTTAAGCTTGTGCTTAACATTCTCTCTAAGCTGTTCAAGATTCTTGTAGCTGTCAAGCAGTGCGGCGTCCGCAAGCTCCACCCTGACCTCCAAGGAATCCGCATTGCCCTCCCTTTCGATAACAAGCTCGTAGTAAGGCGCAACCTGAGGTATCGTCATAATAACGCTTTCTATCTGGCTGGGGAATACGTTGACGCCTCTTATTTTAAGCATATCGTCGCTTCTTCCAGTAGTCTTGTCCATGCGGCAGTGGGTTCTGCCGCACTTGCAGGGCTGGTAGTTCAGCCTTGTAATATCTCTCGTCCTGTATCTCAATACGGGAAGCGCTTCCTTCGTGAGAGTGGTAATGACAAGCTCGCCCCTTTCCCCCTCAGGCAAAACCTCCTCCGTAATCGGATCGATTATCTCAGGCAGGAAGTGATCCTCGTTGAAGTGCAAGCCGCAGCGCTCTCTGCACTCTCCCGACACTCCCGGACCTATAAGCTCGCTCATACCGTAGTTATCGGTTGCAAACACACCTAAATTCTTTTCAATCTGATCTCTCATTTCAACAGTGCAGCCCTCGCTGCCGAACAATCCGAGGGTAAGCTTAATATCCTTTCCAAGCTTATAGCCCATGCCCTGTATCACCTCGGCAATGTGCAGAGCGTAAGAAGGAGTGGACACAAGGGCAGTAGCCTCAAAATCCTTCATCAGCATAACGTTTTTCTCGGTATTGCCGGAAGAGGTGGGAACCACCGCAGCGCCGATTTTTTCCAGCCCGTAATGCAGTCCCAACGCCCCGGTAAACAGCCCGTAGCCGAAAGCAATATGTACAACGTCGTCGGCAGTAGCCCCCGCCGCCGTCACAAGCCTTGCCATGCAGTCGCTCCACATATTAAGGTCGTTTTTGGTGTACCCCACCACCGTAGGCTTTCCCGTCGTGCCCGAAGAAGCGTGAAAGCGCACAATATCGTGCTTTGGAACGGCGAACATACCGAAAGGGTAATTGTCCCTGAAATCCGCCTTGGT
>CAYMFX010000137.1:0-4718 GCA_964389845.1 uncultured Ruminiclostridium sp. | reverse complement strand
GCCCGCCCTGTCAAACTTGTCATGATACATTTTCACCCGCTCGTAGCAGTAGCAAGCGATCCTCTTGAACCTCTCCAATTGTAAGCATTCCAATTCTTTTCTCGGCATCGTTTCCGCCGACTTGTCAAAAAACATTTCTTCACTACCTTTTAATTTTTATTTTGAGCAGCTGTGGGCTGCTTACCGAAAGCTTCAAATAAAAAACCAACATAATTCTATTACTTTTTTTCTTCCTTGTCAATAGGCAGAGTAACATAGCCCTCGTTATCGGTAAGCGCAACCGAGTGAGGAACCTGGACTCTTTTGTCGTAGCAGGAGAAAATGCTCTCCACATCAGCCTTCTTCATCTTGGGAGTTAAAAGGCTCACAAGGGGCACTATCACAAGTCCCATAACCATGGTAAACGCGCCTAAGTTGACGGGACTTGCCACAGTGAAGCCGCATACTGTTCCCGAAAGCATACCCATTGACTTTAAAACAAAATGCACCGCCGTAGCGCCTACGCCCCAGATAAGGCTTGCCCATACTCCCGCCTTGGTAACGCCCTTCCAGAAAAGCCCCAGCAGCATGGGAGCCAAGAAAGCCCCTGCCAGCGCGCCCCAGGAATACCCCATAAGGTCGCTTATCAAAGCATTTTTATTGAGCGCCATAAGCACCGATACCAAAAGGAAAACCGCAATCAGAACCCGCATTATAACAAGAGTTTTCTTCTCCTCCTCAGTCTTGTCCCGGTTGGATTTTTTGCTCATGGGAATAATAAGGTCAAGTGTGAGAGTGGAGCTTGAAGTCAGCACCAAGGACGACAGCGTAGACATGGAAGCCGACAGTACCAACACCACCACAATGCCGATAAGCAATTCCGGCAGTGCAGCCACCATAGCGGGAATAACGCTGTCAAAGCCCTCCTTCGGAACGCCTGTTTCCGAAGCCTCAACAAATATTCTGCCAAAGCCTCCCAAAAAATAACAGCCGCCCGCAATGATAAAGGCGAACACGGTCGATACAACGGTACCCGTCTTAATGGACTTCTCATCTTTTATGGTGTAGAATTTATGTACCATTTGAGGAAGTCCCCAAGTGCCGAGAGAGGTAAGAATAACTACGCCCAAAAGGTTAATGGGGTCGGGACCGAAGAAGGAAGTAAATCCGCCGCTAATGCCCGCCATAGGACCGTTTTCGGCAGGGATCTGCGAAAGCTCTTTTATCGCCGAGTAAAAGCCGCCCTTGTTCGCCAAAGTGACTGCCACAACTGCGCTTATGCCCACAAGCATAATGATTCCTTGGATAAAGTCATTATAGGCAGTGGCTTTGTACCCGCCCAAAATAACGTACACCGCCGTAATAACTGCCATACCGATAACACAGACGGAGTAATCCACATTGAACGCCATTGCAAAAAGCCGTGAAAGCCCGTTGTACACCGAAGCGGTATAAGGAATCAGGAACACAAACACAATAACAGCCGAAGCAATTTTCAGCTTATTGCTCATATATCTTTTCTCAAAGAACTCAGGCAGTGTTGCGCTCTCCAAATGCTTGCTCATAACTCTTGTACGCCTGCCCATAAGCACCCAGGCGAGAAGAGAGCCTATAAGTGCGTTCCCTATTCCCACCCATGTTGCGGCAACGCCGAAGTTCCAGCCGAATTGTCCTGCGTATCCCACAAACACAACTGCCGAAAAATA
Source organism: uncultured Ruminiclostridium sp. (assembly GCA_964389845.1). Classification (GTDB taxonomy): domain Bacteria; phylum Bacillota; class Clostridia; order Oscillospirales; family Ruminococcaceae; genus Ruminiclostridium_E. The sequence goes on along the minus strand of CAYMFX010000137.1, from coordinate 3,033 downwards.
ACTTGTCCCGTAAGCAAAGGCGGTGATCCACGGGCCCACCGACCGGCCTCCCAGTACAAAATCGCTTACCGTCTTGCTTTTGCGGTGAAAATAAATTCCAATCCCCACCGCAAAGGCGACATAAATTATAAGTATTACATAAACCAACATTCTTATCTCTCCCTTAAACAGAAATTTTAAAGATTTAAAGCATTGCGATTTTAAATCGCTAAAGCAACGAACAAATTACATTTTACTCCATTTTGCTTTCTTTGTCAAGCGTTAAATTAAATAGCCTTTATTAAAGCAAGCACAAAAGCAAATACTTGTTCATTTTAATTGACATTTGCCATCATCTATGATAAAATAAAGAAGCATATCAGAAAATTACCGTAAAGGAGTTCGTTTATGGATACGATAAAATGTCCTGCCTGTGGGATTGATGTGGCTGTAGGCACCGAAAATTGTCCTGTCTGCGGCGCTCCTGTGGGGGCGATAGCCGATAACAATATTTCGGGAGTTCCTATTGACAATCATTCAGCTATTGATAATATGCTCCAAAACGCTTCACGGCTTGTGGAAGAAAGCGCCGCATTGGGTATTGACCTTAACGAAATGCCGCAGGAAGCGGAAGAAGAAAGCGAAGAGGAGTTTCAGCGCTATGAGCCTAATGAGCCGCCCCCCGAAATATCGGAAAATCAAAAAAACGCCATGGAGGGCAGCGTTATAAATATCTCTCCCGGAAAGCCGTCTCCTAATCAAGGCGTGTCCGGCAAGAACAAAAACAAACCGCCAAAGAAAGCGCCCAAAGAAAAACCGCCAAAGGGCAAAGGCTCCAAATCCGGTAGTTCGGTTCCTCCCTCGGCTCCAATGCAGGACAACGCAGACAGCGGCAGCGGCAATAACGCCGGCAACGCTACTTTATATGAATTAGACGATGAGGGAAACCCCGTTATTCCCGACGAAAAAAACAAGAAGCCTAAGAAGGAAAAGAAAGAAAAGAAGGAGAAGCCAAAAAAGCAAAAGGCTTCCAAAGGCTCTATTGTAATAGCGGCGCTTGTTTCTTTGGTTATAGGCCTTGCCGGAGGATATTTCGGAAAAATGTTCCTTTTCTCCGATTTGCCTTCACCGAGCTGCCAGGATTTTGCAAAAAAGGCGGTCACTTCAGTTCAGGACGCTATTTCCGACAGCGGAAAAACCCTACATATTGCCGAAGCCTATGTTAAAGATTTTTCAACTTCACGTCAGTGTATTTTCCGCGCTTATACGGGAGAAAACGACTCGGCGGAATCCAAATGGTACCGTGTCAAGGTTGATAACGATGACGCCAAAACAATTTATATTTATTTACAGATAGACATGGAGGAATATGAACGTCTCAAAAATTCCGACAATTCCGAGGATCAGGTCAATGCGTCAATGCTGATGAGCATTCAGAACGAAACCGACCGCTGTATCGAGGAAGCAAGAGACGGCACATGGGACTCCGCAAACGCAATATTGCTCAATAATGTTCTGAATCCTTACAAATTGCCTGTAGAATGATTTGCATATAATATTAGCCTTATCCGAGAGGAAAAAGTTGGAATTGAGAGAGGAAAAATATGCCGACGATTTATTTTGAGCATTGGGTTTTTATGTTCTTTATCTTCACGATGATAGGCTGGGTTCACGAGACTACGGTCGAATCATTATATCATAAGAAATTTGTGAACCGAGGTTCTCTTAAAGGTCCGTACATTCCCATTTACGGTTTTGGAGGCTGCGTTATAATTTTATGCGCCTATCCATTTAGGAACAACGGGTTCTTCGTGTTCCTGTCCGGTCTCATTTGCTGTACCATACTGGAATATTTTACCGGCTGGCTTATGGAAAAGCTGTTTCATAAGCAATTCTGGGACTACAGTATGTTAAAGCTTACCTACAAGAACAGAATTTCTCTTCTCAGCTCGCTCTGCTGGGGCGCTCTTTCGCTTTTGCAGGTCTATGTAGTATTTCCGTTCCTTAGCTGGTTAGGCTTATGGTTAGGCAGCATGTTTATGGTAGTTTTCGACTGCGTGATGATGACGGTGGTTGCTGTTGACATAATCCTTACCGTAAGGAGCAGTATCGGCTGGAGGAACATTGCAAAGAAGCTGTCGCCCGAACAGATGAAGCAGGCCATCAAGAAGAAGCGTATGCAGGTGGGCAGAATATTCGGACACTTCAGCAGTATGCTCAATCGAAACCGCCGTCAAATCAATAAAGAACTGTCTTCGGAGAAAGAAATTGCCGAAAAGGAAACAGAAGGGGAAAACACAGCTAAATGATTTCCGAAAAGAATTTTTTCAAATACTCGAAAAATATTTTAACCGACGCAAAAATGCAGTCGGCTCAAAAAAATACTCAGCACGGCTCTGTAAGCGTTTATACTCACAGCGTAATGGTGGCTAAGTATGCGTATATTCTTAACAAGCTGCTTAATCTTAAATGCAGCGAGAGAGATTTAATACGCGGCGCACTGCTCCACGACTTTTTCCTCTACGATTGGCACAAGATTCCCAAGGACATAGCCAAGGAGGGGCTTCACGGGTTTAAGCATCCTGTGATTGCCGCCAGAAACGCCCGTTCGCATTTTAACATTACCCCTAAGGAATACTCGATAATAATCACTCATATGTGGCCCCTTACCTTTACGAGGGTTCCCATTAACCGTGAAGGCTGGCTTATTTGCGGGATTGACAAATATTGTTCTATTTTGGAAACTCTCAAAATACAGCCTTACAGCAATAAAGCCGTTAAGAAATGGATTTCCGAGGGGTGCAATGTACATTAACAATAATTGGGACCGAACTTTATCCCTTCCGATAAAAATAATAAATTTTTCCAAATTACCCCTTGATTATTTTCTCAAATTTTAGTATAATATATATTGATTAAAAATCATCAAGGGCGGAGAACGGCGGCAAGCCCTTCTTTGCTCAGAAAATAGACCTCCTCGGAAACTGGAGAAGTGCCGCATGACGCAGCAATTTTGCTGTCAGGCAAAGTCCGGTTTCCGCAGGAATACTGTAT
>CAYMFX010000136.1:0-5945 GCA_964389845.1 uncultured Ruminiclostridium sp. | reverse complement strand
ATCAGGAACGCCCCGCCCGTCGGCTTTGTCCTATTTTAATTGAGAATTAGTATAAGAAATAGTATCAGCAATCGGACGAAATATATTCCTCGGCAAAATGTGCGGCAACTGCTCCGTCCGAAACGGCAGTAACCACTTGTCTAAGCGTTTTTGTCCGTATATCTCCTGCGGCAAATACGCCTTCAACATTGGTTTTGGTAGTCTCATCGGCAATTATATAGCCGTATTGGTCAAGCTTAACACTATTGCCGAGAAATTTTGTTGAAGGGCTTCTTCCTATGCTGACAAAAATTCCGTCACAGCTTATTTCCGATATATCCCCTGTATTTACGTTCTTTATTTTTGCTCCAAAAAGCTTATTGTCAATAACAAGCTCGGATAAAACGCTGTTCCAAAGGAATTCTGCGTTTTTAGCCTGCATTAAGGGCTGACGGTACACCCTTGAGGCTCTTAAGGTATCACGTCTGTGAACAATATACACCTTTGCCGCAAGCCGTGACAGATACAGTGCATCGGAAACGGCGGAGTTGCCCCCTCCTACCACGATAACCGTTTTTCCCTTATAGAACATACCGTCGCAATGGGCGCAGTAATGCACTCCCCTGCCCGTCCTTTCCTCCTCTGAGGGTATTCCAAGCCGCCGAGGATCGGCTCCTGCCGCAATTACAACGGTTTTGGCATAAAATGAGCCGCTTTCCGTTTGTATTGTCTTTATTTTTTGGGAAAAGTCAACAGAGGAGACCTCCGCATATTCGGTTTTTGCGCCGAAGCGCTCAGCGCCCTTCTGCATTTTCATACCAAGGTCAAATCCGTTTATTCCGTTCTCAAATCCGGGGTAATTGTCAATTTCCCCCGTCAGCGCCATTTGTCCCCCTGCGGATAATCTTTCGATAACGAGGGCGTCAAGTCCCGCTCTTGCGCCGTAGAGAGCCGCCGTGTAGCCGGCAGGCCCTCCGCCGATAACGATCATATCATAAATATGCTCCATTCCCGTCTCCTTGCCTGTCAGTCCGAAAGCATTGCGAGAATCTGAGCCTTCGGTCTTGCGCCTGCGGACTGCTGAACTACCTTTCCGCCCTTCATTACAACCAATGTGGGAATGCTTTCCACTCCGAATTTCCCCGCCAATTCGGGTTCGTTATCCACATTGATTTTACCTACAAGATACTGTGGGTTTTCCTCCGCTATCTCGTCCACCAAGGGAGATACCATTCTGCAGGGTCCGCACCAATCTGCATAGAAATCAAGAAGAACGGTTTTCTCACTGTTCTTTACGGTTTCAAAGTTGCTTTTGTTTACGCTCATTACTGACATGGTTTTTATTTTCCTTTCATTTTTTAATTTAAAATTAGTATGCCCTATTTTGATTTTATTACTTCTAATATGCTTTCTTAAGAAACTTACTCTCCGCTGTCACAGGCGATTCCCTTATCTTATATCCTTTGTTTCTCATAAGCCTCAGCTTAAATTCCAGCAGTTCAACAGGGATTCTCAGCCTTACCGCCGCTTCAAAAATTGTGCTTCCTTCCTCGAGAAGCTCCAACGCCTCATCGTCTCTTATCAGCAGCTCCGCCGCAAACAAATTGGCTTCCTTTTCCATTGCCGAGGCCTCGTCAAACAGCCACAGCTCGTTAAAGCTATGCACCTTATCTGTTCTGTGCAATACTGCGTGACCTAATTCATGGGCGGCTATTACCCGCTGAAGCTCCTCGGAAAGCTGTGAATTTATTGTGATGGTTTTTATCCTGCTGTTCTCAAAATAAAAGCCCTTTACTGCATTGTGCTCTGTGCCCAAGGGCTGATACAGGAGGATTATGCCCATATCGTCGCAAATCCTAAAGGGCGATCTTGAACCGCATTTCTTTATTATTTTTTCCGCTTCGTCACAAATCCGCTCATAGGTCAATCCTCCTCACCTCCCGTTTATTTTGCATCAAAATCGGTCACTTTTTTTCTTTCCCGTATTTTTCCCTCGCCGCTTCCTTACAGGTAATATACGCCTTCATTACCGCTTCAAAAAATACGTCCTTCTGCTCCTGAGACAGCTCGCCGCCCGCAAAAAGCGCCGCATTGTCTTTTAGCAGCGCCTCTGCGTCCCTCGCTCCCTGTGCGCCGTATCTCTCCCTTGCTTCTTCGATATACCCGTCTTTTTCAATATCCTTCATGGGGTCCTCGCAGTCGTCGCAGGTCAGAAACTTCACCGATACCTTAAGCGCTTTGGCAAGGCGCAGCATAGTCCCCTGCCTTGGAACCTTCTCACCCTTCTCGTATGCTAAAATCGACCTTACCGACACCCCCACCGTTTGCGCCAATTGAGGCTGTGACAATCCCAAAGAGGCTCTTGCGTCACGAATCTTTTCCGAAAAGCACTTCACCAATGATCCCCCCTTCCTACAGGAAAGTTCTGTAAAATTCGTCGAACATATTGACATTAATTTGTAATGGTGATATAATCAAGTTGAATTTAATAGAACTTATGACATCATTATACACGAACTTTATTTATTTGTCAATACCTGTTGAAATGATTAAAAGGGGTGAATGACATTGCGGTCGGAAAAGAGAAAAGTGTACATAGCCATAGACCTGAAATCCTTTTATGCTTCGGTTGAGTGTATGGCAAGGGGATTGGATCCTCTCAAAACAAATTTAGTGGTAGCCGACGCAGAACGCACCGAGAAAACAATTTGTCTTGCCGTTACCCCCAGCTTAAAGGCGCAGGGGATAGGAGGGAGACCCCGGCTTTTTGAAGTAGTGCAAAGGGTAAGGGAAATAAATTCTTTTCGCAGAGGCAATGCCCCCAATCATAAATTCAGCGGCAAATCCTGCATTGACTCTGAGCTTAAATCCAATCCCGCCTTAGAGCTTGACTATATAGTAGCTCCGCCTCAAATGGCTTTATATATGCAGGTAAGCGCTCAGATATATTCAATCTACCTGAGATACATTGCCCCGGAGGACATTCACGTTTATTCCATTGACGAGGTGTTTATCGACGCCGCATCATATCTGAGAACCTACGGAAAAACCCCCAAGGAGCTTACCGCAATGCTGATAAGGGAGGTGTTGAAGGAAACGGGCATTACCGCCACCGCCGGTATCGGAACAAATCTGTATCTTGCAAAGATAGCCATGGATATAAACGCTAAGCATATGCCCGCCGATAAGGACGGAGTGAGGATTGCCGAGTTGGACGAAACGAGCTATCGGGAAACTCTTTGGGCGCATACTCCCATTACCGATTTCTGGCGTGTGGGAAGGGGGACTGCCGCAAGGCTTGAAGAAAAAGGGCTTTACACCATGGGAGACATTGCCCGCTGTTCCTTAGGGAAAAAGGGAGAGTTTTACAACGAGGAGCTGTTATATAAATTATTCGGGGTCAATGCCGAGCTGCTTATAGACCACGCCTGGGGCTATGAGCCATGCACTATCGAGGACATAAAAGCCTATAAGCCCCGTTCAAGCAGTCTGAGCAGCGGGCAGGTTTTAGAATGCCCCTACAGCTTTGAAAAGGGAAGGCTGATCGTTTTGGAGATGACCGATTTATTGGCGTTGGACTTGGTGGATAAAGCATTGGTGACAAATCAAATTGTGCTTCACGTTGGGTATGATATAGAGAACCTTGCTCCCGGCTCTCGGATAAAATATGAGGGAGAGATAAGCTATGACCAATACGGCAGGAAGAAGCCTAAATCCGCCCACGGTTCCATAAATTTAGACAGATACACATCCTCCTCAAGGGCTGTACTGAAAGCGGTAGGAGAGCTGTACGACAGAATAGTGCTGCCCTATCTTACAGTCCGCCGCATGTCGGTAACCGCCGTCAACATTGTTCCCGAAACGGAAGCGGAAGAGCCGGAAAGCCTTCAGCTTGATTTATTTTCCGATTTTGAGGAGGAGCAGCGTATAAGGCGGGAATTAAAGAATGCGGAGGAGGAAGAAAGGGCGCTTCAAAGAGCAATCATTAAAATTAAAAGGAAGTACGGGAAAAATTCCATACTTAAGGGAATGAATTTGGAGGAAGGCGCAACCACCGTGAAGCGCAACGGACAGGTGGGGGGACATAGGGCGTAGATTCCGAAAATTTGTTCCGAAACGGAGGAAGCTATGAACGAAAATAAGGCAAGAATTTTATACGCCGATATAATAGATTTGTGCCGCCCGATTTCAAAAAACAGGCACCCAATGCCCCGAGCTGACAGAGCGGCTCAGTTTTCCTCATTTCAGGCGCTGACGGGCTACGGGGATAAGGTGACGGAGATGGCACGGCTGACCTCAAGGAAAAGGGAACCCGACGAGGAGCGCCGGGACAGGCTGAATAGGATACTTAACCGATTGATTGAGACCGCCGATTCCCAACCTTTTGTCAAAGTCGTGTATTTTGAACAGGACGAAAGGAAAAGCGGCGGAAGATATGTTACAGCCGAGGGCAGATTCAGAAGAATTGACTCTTGGTCAAAAACTATAATATTTACGGACGGTACGGTTATATCAATTTTAAATATATGGGATATTTTCAGAGAAGAGAAAACGTAAAGTTTATGTTGAAGCAAGAAAAAGGGACTGCCACAGCAGTCCTTTTTCACATTTATTTTGGAGGAATCAGAAATCAACTTCGGTATCGTAATAGCAGCACTTAAGCAGCTTTTCCATTTCCTCAACGGAGGGCTGACGGGGATTAGAGCCTGTGCAAGCGTCGCCGATTGCATTAACTGCAATGTCGTGAAGCCTCTCAAGGAATACGTCCTCGGGAACAAATCCCTGCTCGGCGGGATAGCTGTCTGCGCCGTAGTTCTTAATGCAGTGAGGAATATTCAAATCATCGTTCATCTTGCGGAGGTAGTCTATAAGGAGCTTTACCTTTTCCTCGCTGCTGTTTCCGCCGAGCTTCATATGGTCGGCAATTTCTCCGTAACGTGCGGCAGCCTCGGGATTCTTAGCGTTGAAGGCGATTACCTTGGGAAGGTACATTGCGTTTGCAGCGCCGTGAATAATATGAGCGCCCTTGTCTGCAAAGGCGGCGCCGGTCTTATGCGCCATAGAGTGAACGATACCCAACAGTGCGTTGGAGAATGCCATGCCTGCAAGGCACTGTGCATTGTGCATACTGTCACGCTTTGTCATATCGCCGTTGTAGGAATCCACAAGGTCGTTTTGAATCATTTTTATTGAATGAAGAGCAAGGGGGTCGGTGTAATCGCAGTGAGCGGTGGAAACATACGCCTCAATCGAGTGAGTCATTGCGTCCATACCTGTATGAGCAACAAGCTTCTTAGGCATAGTCTCTGCCAAATCGGGATCGACTATTGCAACGTCGGGAGTAATCTCAAAGTCGGCAATGGGGTACTTGATGCCCTTCTTGTAGTCGGTGATAATAGAGAATGCCGTAACCTCGGTTGCGGTGCCGGAGGTAGAGGAGATAGCGCAGAAATGAGCCTTGCGGCGAAGTGCAGGAATGCCGAACACCTTGCACATATCCTCAAATGTTATATCGGGATATTCATACTTAATCCACATTGCCTTTGCAGCGTCGATAGGAGAACCGCCGCCTATAGCAACGATCCAGTCAGGCTCAAACTTAAGCATAGCCTCGGCGCCCTTCATAACGGTATCGACGGAAGGGTCCGGCTCAATGCCTTCAAAAAGCTCAACCTCCATGCCTGCTTCCTTAAGGTAAGAAACGACCTTGTCAAGGAAGCCGAACTTCTTCATAGAGCCGCCGCCTACGCATACCATAGCCTTCTTGCCCTGAAATGTTTTAAGAGCCTCCAATGCGCCCTTTCCGTGATAAAGGTCACGGGGCAAAGTAAAACGTGCCATAATTAAGATACCTTCCTTTCATTTATAATACTGTTTATTCAGCGTAACTGCCATAGGCAGTGTTTGCAGATTAATACTAAATCTCAATAAAAATCAGACAAATCCACCGACCGGGGCGTCCCTGC
>CAYMFX010000135.1:0-6030 GCA_964389845.1 uncultured Ruminiclostridium sp. | reverse complement strand
GTCCCCTGTTCTTGTACAGTAGCGCATTGTACTGCGAGGTTATCCTCGCACGGTAATGTGTTTTTTTACAGACCCCAAATAATAAAATATGATGAATAAATCCTCTGTATCCGTCATGACCCGCCATTATCGCACCGACAATTTTTCCCTGCTCAACGGCGACAAAGCTTGTTTACTTACTATCTCTCTCAGCGTCCAACAAAGCCTTAACCTTTATAGGCAGCCCGAACAGGTTAATAAATCCCGCGCTGTCCTTCTGATTATAAACATCGTCCTCGCCGAAGGAAGCAAAGTCCTCGCTGTAAAGAGTATAGGGAGAAGTAACGCCGGCATTGATAATATTGCCCTTGTATAATTTCAGCTTGACCTCGCCCGTGCAGGTTTCCTGTGTCTTGTCAACAAATGCGTCCATAGCCTCTCTCAAAGGCGTATACCACTGTCCGTTGTAAACCAAGTCGGCGTATTTCTGCGCAAGACCTGCCTTGTAGTGCTGTGTTTCCTTATCAAGACAAATTGTTTCCAATACCTCATGAGCATGATACAAAATAGTTCCGCCGGGAGTTTCGTAAACGCCTCTTGACTTCATACCCACAAGGCGGTTCTCAACCACGTCAAACAAACCGATACCATTCTCGCCGCCAAGCTTATTGAGCTTCTTTATCAGCGTTACCCCGTCCATCTTCTCACCGTCTAACGCAACGGGAATACCCTTCTCAAAGCTTATTGTAACATAAGCAGGCTTATCGGGAGCCATTTCGGGAGAAACGCCAAGCTCCAAAAATCCGGGCTTGTTGTACTGAGGCTCATTAGCGGGATCCTCCAAGTCAAGACCCTCGTGAGACAAATGCCAAAGGTTCATATCCTTTGAATAGTTGGTTTCCCTGTTTATTTTTATGGGAACATTGTGCGCTTCCGCATAGTCAATCTCCTGATCTCTCGACTTAATGTCCCAGATTCTCCAGGGAGCGATTATCTCAATGTCGGGAGCCAACGCCTTTATTGTAAGCTCAAAACGAACCTGGTCGTTGCCCTTGCCGGTACAGCCGTGGCAAATAGCGTCTGCATTCTCTTTTCTTGCTATTTCAACCAATCTTTTTGCAATAGGAGGTCTTGCAAAGGAGGTACCCAAAAGGTAGCCCTCATATTTCGCGCCCGCCTTAAGAGTGGGGAAAATGAAGTCGTTTACAAATTCCTCCTGAATATCCTCTATATACAGCTTAGAAGCGCCGGTTTTTTTAGCTCTTTCCTCCAAGCCCACAATCTCGGAATCCTGTCCCACATTTCCCGCAACGCAGATAACCTCGCAGCCGGGGTAATTCTCTTTAAGCCAGGGAATGATAATCGAGGTATCAAGACCGCCCGAATACGCTAAAACAATCTTTTTAATTTCCTTTGCCATAATTAAAGTCCTTCCTTTTAAAACAATTGACCTCCTCGGAAACTTCCGAAGCACCGTCTGACTTGCCCTTTTACTGTCATGCTTTGTCCGGTTTCCTTGAAATACATACAGTATTCCTGCGGAAACCGGACTTCGCCTGACAGCAAAATTGCTGCGTCATACGGCACTTCTCCAGTTTCCGAGGAGGTTTAATAATTATATCCCGTCATAGTGACAATGACGTGATAAAATTTAGTCTTACTGAAAAAATTCAAAATCATCGCCAACGGCGATTCCACAATTGTCCATTGTCCATTTTACATTTTCAATTGTTCGACGTCCTTCTCAAGCTGCTCCCCCAGCTCCTCCAAGCTGTTAAACTTTCGCTCTTCTCTCATATATTCTCTAAGTACCACTCTTGCCCTTAAACCGTAAAGATTGCCCGAAAAGCCTATAATATGAGTCTCCATTTCGGGAATCCGCTCCTCCCCTTCTTCTAACTCAATAGTGGGCTTTAACCCAATATTCGTAATGGAAGGATAGTTTCTCCCCTTAATTTGCGTCCAGCTTTTATACACCCCGAACCTCGGCACTATCATTCCCTCGGGGATTATCTGATTAATTGTGGGGAAACCGATTTTTCTGCCGTTTTTTCTGCCCTCCCTGACCTCAAGGACATAGGTAAGCTCATAGCCGAGAAGCAGATTGGCGTTTACAACATCGCCTTTTTTTATAAGCGCCCTGACAGTCGTGGAGCTTATCGGCTCTCCGTTTACCGTAACGGCGGGAACTACGCAGGCTTCAATGCCTCTTTCGTTACAAATCCGCTTTAAATCCTCCGCATCGGCATTGCCGCCCCTTGCAAATCTAAAATCATATCCGCAAGCCACAAATTTGGCGTTCAGCTTTTCAATAAGTATCTTATCGACAAATTCCTCCGCCGACAAGTCCCTTACGTCCGCAAAATCGGGAGCGAAAATATAATCCGTCCCAATTCGCGCCAACAGCTCCAATTTTAAATCGTAGGAGATAATATTTTCCCTCTCCTTAAATTTTGGAAGCATTGTCTTATTGCTGAATGTAAAAATTACGGAACATAAGCCTTCTTTTAAAAGGGTCTGCTTAATTACTTCCATATGACCCAAATGCAGACCGTCAAAGAATCCTAACGCAACTGCGCTGTTTTCCTTACAGCCCCTTGCGGTAATATCTATCATTCCTCCACCGCCTTTTCCGATGTGTCCGAAGCCTCTCCCTCCGCTGTTCCCGCATTGCCGGCGTCTGAATTGTTTTCAGCATTTTCGGGGGCAGTGCCGTCTTTGCTTTCTTCGGCAGCCGTTTCTTCCTCGGGCTGAGCTTTATCGCCGCCTGCCGTCTTTGTGTTGAACCTTCTCAGAACCTTAAGGCTGTGATTTGAATCGATTATTCCAACCCCCAAAAACACCCCGTCCGAGCCTTCGATATAATAACCCATATCGTAAATACATTCAAACCTTATTCTGTCTGCGTCAAGAACAGCACCGTTTCTGAAAAGCCTTGTCTGCTCCTCGTCAAGCAGCGCCTTGGGAAGCCTTTCATACAGCTTTTCAAGAGGCATAAGCAAGGCTTTAAGCTCCTCTGGAGTTCTGCCTTCAAGCTCCGAAAGCCGATAACTGTTTTCTGCGGTAAACATTCCCGACTTAGTCCGCACCAAGCTTGTCATTACTCCGCCCACCTCAAGCTTATCCCCTATATCGTTAATAAGAGTTCTGATATACGTTCCCTTTGAACAGGTGACCAGCATCTCGCCGCAGTTGTCCTCATACCGGGTTATCTTCAGCTCGATAATATTTACCTTTCGCGGCTTCCGCTCTACGGTAACGCCTTTTCTGGCAAGGTCGTAAAGCTTTTGCCCCCCCACCTTCACCGCCGAATACATAGGCGGAACCTGCATAAGCTCTCCCGTAAAAAGCCGCTCTATCATAGGCATTTTGTTGCGGCTCACATATTGGTCGCTTTCGGCAATGACTCTGCCGGTTATATCCTGGGTGTCGGTGGTAATGCCGAATCTGAAGCCCGCCAAATACTGTTTTGTATTATCGGGACAGTAATCGGCGGCTTTGGTAGCGTCCCCTATAAAAACAGGCAGCACTCCCTCCGCCATGGGGTCTAACGTTCCGCCGTGCCCCACCTTCTTTGTTCCGAATATCCGCCTTACCTCCGCCACAACGTCAAAGGAGGTCATGCCCCGTTCCTTGTAAATGCTTATAATTCCGTCCATAAGCCGTCACAGTTCCTCCACAGCCTTTGAGACCGCTTTAATAATCATTGCCTTAACTTCGTCGAGAGGTGCGCCCTTAATCGTACAGCCTGCGGCTCTTATATGACCGCCGCCGCCGAACAAGCCGCATATCTTCTGAACATTAACGTTGTTGGAGCGCATAGAAGCCTTCCAGCCGTCCTTCTTCTCCTTAAGAACAACTCCTACCTCTACCCCCTGTATCTGCCTGGGAAGCGCCGAGATACCGTTAACGTCCTCAATATCCACGCTGTCCAAAAGCTCCTTGGACAATGCGATAATTGCGCCCTTATCCTCTGCGAAAAACTCAATATTTTCAAAAACGTACCGTTCAAGCCCGATACGAGCCTTTGTTTTCATATCAAAAAGAGTATAGTTGAGGGAAGCGGCGTCAAAACCGTATTTCATCAGCTTTCCCGCCTTCTCGTGAGTTACCCCGGTGGTGTTGCCGAATTTAAAGCAGCCCGTATCGGTGGCAATTCCGGTGTACAAGCACCTTGCCACCTTTTCGTCAATGGCGTTGTCCCCAAGCATTAAGACTAAATCGTAAATTATCTCACAAGCCGCTGCCGCCGTATCGTCTACATAAATATTTTTGGCAAAGGGACGGTGAGAGACATGATGATCCAGCGCTAAATCCACCTTATCCCCATACGGCTCTTCAAGCTCGCCCAACAGCGACTTATCCGCCACGTCCACGGAAATCACAAACCTCGGCTCAAAGCTCTGCTCTTCAATGGCATCACGCAAATACATAAACCTTTCGGAAAGCGGGTCGCTGCAAAGAATACGAGCCTTTTTCCCCACTCTTTGGAGCGCTCCGCAAAGCCCGTGAGAACAGCCAAAGGTGTCGCCGTCGGGATTAGCGTGAGACAATATCAGATAATAATCGTTCTTCAGCAAAAATTCCGCCGCATTTTCCAATGAGATGTTGGTTGCTTTATTCATAGGTTCCGCTTTCCTTTCACACTGATTGACAATCACGCCCGAAACGCATATTTCGGCAGATGCCCTTATTCTTCCTCCCCGGCTTCCGTTTCCTTATCGTCCTCGTCGTCCTCGGTATCGCCGGATTTCGGGAGTCCGTCAATGATTTTATTTATCTTATCGTAATAATCAAGAGAATCGTCCGCCGCAAAAATTATTTCCGGCAGCTTTCTCATCTTTATACGGGCATTTATTCTTCTCTTGAAAAATCCCTCTGCCTTTTGAAGTGCGCCAACGGCATTTTCCGTCTTTTCCCCTCCTCCGAGAGCGCTTACATAAACCTTGCAGTAGCTTAAATCGTTGGTAAGCTCAACATGAGTAACGGTTACAAGACCCTCCGATATGTTTTTATCCTTTAGCTGAGGAATCGAGACGGATATTTCACGCTTAATGTCCTCGGTAAGTCTTCCGATATTGTGGTTTGCCATGACTGATACCCCCTTTTCGCTTAAAATTCCAATCGCTGATTGAACTGTAAAAAATTAATCAATATAAATTTTTTCAATAATACCCCCGAAGCGGCGGCTTCGCCCGCTTCTTTGTAGGTTAAATTTTTTCACTTCGTGGGACTTTGTCCCACACCCTACTTCCTTTTGTGACAAAAGGAAGCGAAAAGCTTCTGCGGCTTCGCCGCTCTTTTTTATTTTTCCCTTTTTTTACAGCCCTACTTTTTGCAATTTGAAGCCATTTATTCATCAATGCTATAAAAGTATAGGCGGCATACCTGCCGCCGATTATCTCATTGCGGCGAATATCAAGTCTATGGGTTAATCTCTGTACTCCTCCATAAAGTAACACTCGAACACGTCGCCCTCTTTAATATCCCCGAACTTCTCCAAGGAAACGCCGCACTCAAAGCCTTGGGCAACCTCCTTAGCGTCGTCCTTGAATCGTTTAAGTCCCGCAATCTTATCATCCGCAACAATAATACCGTCGCGAACCACTCTTATCATAGCATTGCGCTGCAATTTTCCATCTGTTACATAACAGCCCGCAACGGGACCTACTCCCGTTATCTTGTAGGTCATTCTCACGTCCGCCTTGCCAAGCATAATTTCCCTGTACTTAGGCGCAAGCATACCCTTCATTGCCGTCTCTATCTCTTCGATTGCGTCGTAAATAATCCTGTAAAGCCTTAAATCAACGCCGTCACGCTTTGCGTTTTCCTGTGCGGCGGGGTTAGGTCTTACGTTAAAGCCTATTATAATGGCATTGGAAGCGCTTGCAAGCATAACATCGCTTTCGCTTACCGCACCTACCGCACCGTGAATAACTCTTACTCTTACTTCACTGTTGGAGAGCTTTTCGAGAGACTGCTTAACCGCTTCAACCGAGCCTTGAACGTCCGCCTTGACGATAAGCCTAAGCTCCTTCATCTCCCCTTCCT
>CAYMFX010000134.1:0-6068 GCA_964389845.1 uncultured Ruminiclostridium sp. | reverse complement strand
AAATTTTTTTGTTTTGTTAAATTGTACAATTTTTTATCTCCGATATTGCTATTTTTGCACAAAGAATAAAATTGAAGTTACTGCAAACAATATGATATGCTTATTTTAAATCATTTTAAAATAAGAAGGAATGAAGGAACACAAGAAAGGAAGGTATCAGGAAATGATGGATAAAATTGCGCTCTGGATACTGCTTATCGGCGGATTAAACTGGGGATTGGTAGGCATCTTCCGCTTTGATGTTATAGCATGGGCATTCGGCGGCAGCGACAGCGTTATAAGCCGCATACTTTATATTATAGTTGCCCTTGCGGCAGTTTGGTGTATATCCCTGTTTTTCAGAAAGAACGAGCTTATAGGAAACGAAAACTACAGAGAGTCGGAATAAGCGGATATTGTCAATAAAATAATGAACACGGTGCGGCGTTGTTGAAACAGCTCTTTATATGCCGCCGCACCGTGTTCATTTTCGTTTTTTCAGTATCACCTTTGCCTATTAACTCCCGCAACACCCCCAACAACTCCCGAAGCGGCGCACATAAGCCCTTTGCCAACAGCACCCAAAAAAGAAATATCTCCAAGCGCCAGACTTAAAACAAGGCTTATCAAAAAAAGCGTAAAGCCGCACAGGAATCCCTGTTTAATCCCCTCTCTTTTCTTCTTTCGACCCAAAATATACCCCGACGACAAACAGCCGGCAGACAGCGAAATATACCCGAAGGTTCCTCCCCATTCCACGGGAAACTGCACAATACTCATAATAAATGAAAAAAGAAGCATTGCGGCGGCGCAGACAAGAACGCCTGCTGCAACGGAAATTACAAAGGGAATAAACAAATGCTTCTTAAGTGACCTGAGCCTTTTCATATAAGCCTGCCCCTCCCGTTGACGCTTTGTATAAAATATATTTTGTTTAAGTTTATGAAGGAAACAGAGCAATAATGACAAAAAATAAAGCCTATCGCAAGCGAAAGGCTTTGACAGGCAATTATTATTTTATAAATACAGCTTATGACTGCTCATCATGCACCGTTCTGTTCTCGGCAATGGAGCTTCTCAAAACCCTCAGTCTTGTTCTGTCGCTTCCCGTTTCAATAAGCACCGTGTCCTCCTTAACGGAAAGCACACGCCCGATAATGCCGCCGGTAGTTACCACCTCGTCAGCCACCTGAAGATTGTCAAGCATCTCCTTCATTTTCTTGGAACGCTTTCTTTCGGGGCGGATAAGGAGAAAATAAAAAATAACAACCATCAGCAAAATAGGAACGATTGTGGTTAGCAGCGTCACAGCGGTATTGCCCTGAGGCACAGACGCACCGTTGGTAGATGTCATAATTTTCAATAATTCTGTCATAAGGTATCCTTTCTTTTCTCGGCGCTATTCCAAAGCAGCCTGTAATTTCTTTTCTGCATACGTTAAATATCGGTATGTCAATATGTACTTAGAGCTTATCCTATGAGAACAGGCTCTTATACATTATACAGTCTATTTTGATAAAATGCAAGTGAAATTTATCAAAAAATATACAGCATAAAACAAAAATCAAAATTTTCCAATGAGCTGCAATAAATTGAAATAAATTACAGTGAACATCTTGACATTTTTCCGCATATGCTGTAAAATAAAATGCAAGACAAAACAAAGGCGTTTTGGACGGTTTTATTTCCGTACAAAACGTTTTTGCTTTTTAAAGACTGAAAGGAAAATTATATGATTGAGAACAAGGAAATGAACGACAGCTATGCGGAATATGACGTTAAAAGCTCCTTCGGAAGCGATGTATTTAATGTGGAGACAATGAGGGAAAAGCTTCCAAAGGGCACCTTTAAAGCGCTTATGGCAACGATAGAAAGCGGCACCGAGTTAGACAGCTCGGTAGCGGCGGTGGTGGCTCACGCAATGAAGGATTGGGCAATTGAAAAGGGCGCCACTCACTACACCCACTGGTTCCAGCCTATGACCGGCATTACCGCCGAAAAGCACGACAGCTTTATTAATCCCCGGGGCGACGGCACCGTTATAATGGAATTTTCGGGCAAGGAGCTGATAAAGGGCGAGCCTGACGCTTCCTCTTTTCCCTCAGGCGGCTTAAGAGCCACCTTTGAAGCAAGAGGCTACACCGCATGGGATCCCACCTCCTTTGCCTTTATAAAGGACAATACCCTGTACATTCCCACCGCCTTCTGCTCCTATTCGGGAGAAGCGCTGGACAAGAAAACTCCCCTGCTTCGTTCAATGGACGCAGTGTCCGCACAGGCTCTGCGAATCCTGCGGCTTTTCGGCAACACCGAAACAAAAAGAGTAGTAGCCACAGTTGGCGCAGAGCAGGAATATTTCTTAGTTGACGAAGCCCTTTACAAAAAGAGAAAGGATTTAATATTCACAGGCAGAACCTTATTCGGCGCTGCCCCTCCCAAGGGTCAGGAGCTTGAAGACCACTACTTCGGCACTATCAAGCAGAGAGTAAGCGACTATATGAAGGATCTTGACAGGAGCTTGTGGAACTTGGGCGTACCCTCCAAGACTAAGCACAACGAAGCCGCTCCCGCACAGCACGAGTGCGCTCCCGTATTTGAGAACGCCAACCTTGCCGCCGACCATAACCAGCTTACAATGGAGCTTATGCAGAAGGTGGCAAAGAAGCACGGTCTCGCCTGCCTTCTCCACGAAAAGCCCTTTGCCGGAGTAAACGGTTCGGGTAAGCACGACAACTGGGCGCTGTCCACCGACGACGGACAGAATCTGCTGAATCCGGGGTATTCGCCTATTGAAAACGCACAGTTTCTCACCTTCTTAGCGGCGGTGGTAAAGGCTGTGGACGAACACGCCGACCTTTTGAGATTATCGGTAGCCACAGCGGGCAACGACCACCGTTTAGGCGCCAACGAAGCCCCTCCCGCCATTGTATCCATATATTTGGGCGAGGAGCTGACAGACGTTATAGAATCGCTTATAAGCGGTAGCCACACCAAAGACCTTCACAGGAATTTTGATATAGGCGTGTCTTCTCTCCCTACCTTCCCTATGGATACAACGGACAGGAACAGAACATCGCCCTTTGCCTTTACGGGAAACAAGTTCGAGTTCAGAAGCGTCGGCTCCACCCTGAATATAGCAGGACCCAACATAGTGCTTAACACCATAGTTGCGGAAGCCCTGTGCGATTTTGCAGACGAGCTGGAAAAAGCCCCCGATTTTAAATCCGCTCTTAACAAGCTGCTCAAAAGAACATTTACCGAGCATAAGAGAATTATTTTTAACGGCAACGGATATGACCGCAGCTGGATAGAGGAAGCGGAAAGAAGGGGACTGCCCAACTATGTTTCCACAGTGGACGCAGTGCCGCATTTTGAGGACAGGAAGAACATAGAGCTTTTCGCAAAGCACAAGGTGTTTAACGAGATAGAAATTCATTCGAGAACCGAGACGCTGCTTGAAAATTACGAGAAGGTGCTGAACATTGAGGCTCAGACCACGGTGGATATGGCCAAGAGGCAGATTTTGCCTGCCGTTTTGAAATATGAAAAGGACGTATGCGAGACAATAGCGGCGAAAACGGCGGCGGGACTGAGATCCTCCGCCGAATCCGAGCTTGCGGATAAGCTTTCGGCTCTAACAGACGCATTGTCGGCGAGAATCAAGACGCTTGAAGCCGACATAGCTCAGGCTCACACCATGGACGGGGCGGCGGATAAGGCGAAATATTTCCATGATACCGTGTTTGCTTCCATGCAGTCGCTAAGGTCTGTGGCTGACGAGTTGGAAACGGTGGTAGCCGCCGATTATTGGCCTATACCTACTTATTCCGATTTGTTGTTTGGGATTGAATGAGCGCTCGCTTATAAATACAAACCTTTCTTTATAAAAAGCTATAGAATTTAAGATAGGTAAAGATTAATGAAAAAAAATAAATTAGTAGCCCCCGTTTTGAAATGGGTGGGCGGAAAGAGGCAGCTTTTAGATGAATTGGTTCCATTGCTGCCGAAAAAAATATCTGCATACTGCGAGCCTTTTGTCGGCGGCGGAGCAATGCTGTTCAGCATACAGCCGAAATTAGCCTATATTAACGATATAAATAACGATCTTATTCTTGTTTATAATACAATAAAAAATGATGTTGAATCGCTTATTTCAGCTTTAACGGAATATAAAAACGAAGCGGATTTCTTTTATTCTGTCAGGGATTGGGATAGAGATAAAAAAAAGTATGAATCATTAACCGATGTAGAGAGGGCGGCAAGAATTATTTATCTGAATAAAACCTGTTACAATGGATTGTACCGTGTCAATAACGCAGGAGAATTTAACAGTCCCTTTGGTAATTACAAAAATCCTAATATTGTTAATGCGCCTGTTCTGCGTGCTGTTAATTTTTATTTTAATAATGCTGCAATTCATTTTTCGTCCACAGATTACGCCGAAACGTTATATTCTATACCCAAGGGAACCTTTGTGTATTTGGATCCTCCTTATGATCCTATTTCATCTACATCAAATTTTACAGGCTATTCAAAAGGAGGCTTTACACAAGCGGATCAAATAAGGCTGCGAAAATGCTGTGATGATTTAAATAACCGCGGCATTAAGTTTATGCTCTCAAATTCCTCGACAAAATTTATTCGAGATCAATATTCTGCATACAAAATAACAACCGTCCATGCAAAACGTGCAATTAATTCAGTTGCAAGCAAGCGTGGGGAAGTAGAAGAAATAGTGGTGAGAAATTATGGGTGAAATTAAAACTCTGAACGATAAAGCATGGGAACAATTATTTGATAAATATGACATTCTTAATCAAATTGACCTCAACGGAAGCTTTCAAATATCTGCGGCACAAATTAAGGAATTCAGAGAACCTCGTCTAATGGCAAAATTCGACCATACAATTAATCTGCCGAAAATATTTTCAGCTAACAAGCTTTCAATTCTCCCTATCACAAGAGGAGATTATTTAATTTCACATTTTGATGCTTATCACAAATTTGAAACTGATGATACAACCTTAATTAAAGCTTCACTGCCCGCACATATACAAAGTTTGAATTTTAATAATATCACCGGTGAGGCAGCTGCGTTAAATTGTGCAGTAGCTTCGGGAATCATTGAGGATTTTACCGAAGATGAACAAATTGTTCCTACCGTTTCGGGAAGAATGAGTTCGGGATATTTTAATTTTAATATTTTGGATACAACAAGCAAAAGATACAGAAGTGTCAGCGTTGCCAATTCGCAAATTGAAATTGACGCCGCATATGAAGGTATTCGCTGTCTGTCGTTATTTGAAGCCAAGTGCGACATATCCGAGGATTTTCTAATCCGTCAATTATATTATCCTTATCGTACATGGCAAAATCGTATCACTAAGGAAATAAATCCGATATTTCTTGTTTATTCAAATGGAATTTATCACTTGTATAAATACAAATTTGAAAATCCCGCTGATTACAGTTCTTTAGTGCTTGTTAAACAATGCAATTATACCATTGAAGATACTGAAATCACTTCTCAGGATATTTGGGATCTGCTGCAAAAATTAACACCTGTTCCGGAACCCAAAATACCATTCCCGCAAGCAGATAACTTTAATAGAGTAATTAATTTGTGCGAATTGCTTTGTATACATTCTATGAAAAGAGAACAGGTTACTGAAAATTATGCTTTCAACGCCCGACAAACCAATTACTATACCGACGCCGCACGTTATCTTGGGCTGATACAGAAGGTTAAGACGAACGGAACGCCTGTTTACTGCATTACCTCAGAGTGTAAAAAGATTTTGCAAAAAAGATACAAACAACGCCAATTAGATTTTTGCAGTCTTATTTTACAGCACAAGGTTTTTTCAAATGTCCTGAAAAAATATTTTGAAGCCGGTACCATGCCCTCAAACGGTGACATAATTAAGCTTATGAAGCAATCTAATCTTTATAACGTAGAAAGCGGCTCCACCTTTGAAAGACGTGCTTCTACCATCAGAGGATGGATTGAATGGATTGTGCGCCTAATAAACGAATAATAACTGATTGTATTTATTAAAAATTTCCGTCTGCCGCATTAATACTAAATC
>CAYMFX010000133.1:0-6078 GCA_964389845.1 uncultured Ruminiclostridium sp. | reverse complement strand
TATGTTTCAGGACGAAGCCGGTTTCGGACGAATAAACAAGCCTAAATATTGTTGGACTATACTCGCATAAGGACACATTTTAAAAGGAGCTGTTCCATGTGACTTTTGGCAACAGCTCCTTGATACCACCATTATTTTTTCTTTGCCAACCCTTCAACAATTACAGATATACTGTGCATTTCCTCAGGGCTCAAGTGTTTAAGATTGTTAATCAATGATTTTACTTCTTTTGGATATTCCAAATCATAATCAAAAAATTCCTGTGGTGATATTTTAAGGTACTCGCAAATATAGAAAAAACCCGCCATAGATGGCAGTGCTTTTCCAGTTTCAATATTATTTATATATCCGGCGTTTTGCCCGATTGACAAACTCATGTCACGGGCAGAAACGCCTTTTTTATTTCTTAAACTTGCCAATCTTACAGGAAATTCATTTTCGTACATATAAAAACACCACCTTTTATTATATTATATCCTATATCACAAAAAATATATTAGAATATTTCCCTCTTATCTATTGAAATATAGGATATAATATGATATAATTGAGTGTGATGTGAGAGGCAAAATTGCATTTAAAATAAAAAGCGAATGCAAATATTGCTTTGCACTCGCTTAATTTTCGTAGAGTATTTCCCTTTAAGAAAAGAGCTTTTTCGATTTTATCACTGAATTTTCATTTATATTATACAAAATTTTGTTGAATTTGTCAATATGGTATTATCAATTTTGTAAATATCAATATAAATTCTTTTGTTTTCTTGTCAAGCTTTGTTAAAATGGAGTAATATAGTTGTAATCGCCGTCAAAATTGCAGTCACAAGGAGGAATTGACTATGTCACGAAAAGGTGAAAATATTTATAAAAGAAAAGACGGACGTTGGGAGGGCAGATTTATAAATATTGCCGGATGGCAGTCGTTCTCTGCGAATCGATCCGACAATAGAGGGGAATGATTATCAGAAGGTTAAAAATTCCGTCACCAACGCAATATCGGAATATTTTCAGTTTACGCTCAATCGCTCTGAAATTTTAAACAGAATAGGCAAAAATATTGTTGTTTTTGACTTTATAAGAAACGAGAATGTCGCAAAAATTGTTGACTTAAAGCTTGATCAGATAGCCCAAACACTTCAAAGTACAAAAGGTATCAGGATCAGATTTCGTCCAGATGCAACTGTTAAACTAAAATCCTTGGCTGTTAAAGAAATTATGAACGGCGGCAGAGGTATTGAAAACATGTTGGAATTAGTTATCATTAACAGTATTTCAACGTTTTTATAAAAAAATAACCTTTCTGCTGGTTCGGCAATTGAAATTTCGGATATTGAGTATTTAGGAAGCAGTGCTGTTTCTCAAATAAGAATTGAAAACTTCCTCTTCAAGTGCTACAACTTCCCGTTTCATAGCAGTAACAGCAGGTGAGCTTGAAATTTTCAATTCGCTAAGCTGCATTCCAATACTGTTGCAAAACTCAATAATCTCCTGACGTTTTTCTTCAAAAATTCTTATTTGAGCTTGAAGTTGTGCTTGTCAAGAAGAAATTTCCTACCGAGTTTATTCCGATGGGTGCGATAGTTACGGCTTCGGGAACGGGTTCTGAAATGAACGCAGGAGCTGTTATTACCAACGAAGCGGAAAAGATTAAATGCGGGCTTTTCGGAGCGCAGGCGGATTTTGCGTTTCTCGATCCGACCTACACGATGTCCGTGCCGTTTGAACAGGTGATTTCGGGAGCGTTCGATACGCTTAGTCACGCAATGGAAACGTATTTCGGCAAGCCGTCTGAGAACAATCTCTCCGACGACATAAATGAGGCGGTAATGCGCAGCGTTATAGCTTATTTTACCGTTCCCGAGGACGATGTTGATACCGTTGCGAAAGCCAGCGTCGTGGTTAAGGACGGCAAGAAATACGGAAATACGGAATATGTCGCAAATGTAATTCAACAGGCTATAGGCGGCGATTTGTTCCAAATCGAAGCGGTACAAGAATATACTCACGACCATGACGCTCTGACCGATTTTGCCGCCGACGAAAAGGCGGATAACGCACGCCCCTAGCTGAAAAACCACATATGCGTTTATCAAAAGGGGGCTGGCGCAGTATCTGTTTTTGAAAACGCAGTTTGTATTTTTTGATTTTGAAGAACCGCTGATATTCTTTATACTTGATTATTTGTCGATTATGGGGGTGTTTGTTTTCGTAGGACATTATGTTTCATTGCTTTTAAGGCAGTCTGCAAGCGCCTCCAACTGATATTGGAAATAGCGGGCTGCCCTGCCCGTTTTCATGTTCTGTTGGTACAAGGTTATAAAGCTGAGCATATCAATCGGCGCTTAAAAACAAACAGCTTTTCGCTCTCTCCAAAGTGCGAAAAGCTGTATTTTTTATCCGATACTGAAACGGTTACGTAAAAAAGAAATATGACGCTCCCAAATCAGAAATTAAGGATTAAAGGAGAAAAATGGAACTAAAAATCAACGCCCTGTCCAAGTCCTACGGCAAGAAAAAAGCACTTGACAATTTTACTCTTACTCTTAACGAAGGCGTTTACGGAATCCTCGGTCCAAACGGTGCGGGAAAATCCACACTTATCAATATAACAACGGGAATAATCAAAGCCGACTGCGGAACGATAAGCTTTTCCGACGGTGAATGTACCGATTATCTCCCTCACCTCGGCTTTATGGCACAAAATCAGGACTTCTACCCCAATTTTACCGCCCGTGAGCTGATACTGTACATAATGGCTCTTAAAAACGTGAAGCTGCCTAAGCCCAAGGAATACGCCGACGAGATTCTGAAAAGAGTTAATCTGTATGAGCAAAGGAACAAAAAGATAGGCGCTCATTCGGGAGGAATGAAGCAACGGTTGGGGATAGCGCAAGCCATTGTGGGCGACCCCAAGCTGCTTATATTCGACGAGCCTACCGCAGGTCTTGACCCAAAGGAGCGCATACGGTTCAGAAACGTTATATCTTCCCTTGCAAACGATAAAATAGTGATACTTGCCACTCATATTGTAACCGACATTGCCTTTGTGGCTAAAACGGTAGTGCTGGTGAACGACGGAAAAATCATCGGTACAGGCTCGCAGGGGGAACTATGCTCCGAGATAGAGGGAAAGGTCTGGGAAGCCGAAGCTTCCTACGAAAAAGTTATGGAGCTTATGAAGGACAGTATAGGGGAGCATCGGGTTCTGCTTGCCTATGACGCTCCCGCCATGACGGTGGGGCAGGAGTATTGGCTTTTGTTTTTTATCTGCTACATATCGGCGGCTTCGATATATTACGAACGGAAAATAAACAATCTTCAAAAAACGTCGCCAAATGGGAAGAAGGGCTATGCTGCTAAGCTGCTTGCGGTTTTTTCGGTAATATGTTTTTTGTGGCTTGCTTTTGCGGCAATAGAATTTTTTGCCCTTCTATCCACGGTATCGACCGAAAATTTGTCGGCGTCCTTGGCGAGCCTTGAAGATTTTAAGGAAACGCCTTACTCCGATATGACGATTTTGGGAGGATTTTGGGCAATTCAGCTGTTAAAGCTTATCGGCTATCTTTTTACCTCGGCGGTTACTCTGATAATTATACTGATTAGCAAAAACCTTGTTCTTTCCATATTTGCTCCTGCCGCACTGAACGTAGCGTGGCTGTACCTTTTCTCCAACCACACCGCAAGTTATTATCAGCCCTTTTCACTTATGCGGGGAGCACCCTATCTTACCGGTGCGCGTCACGAGGGAGCAGGAGCCGAATATGATGAGATACCGCAGGAGGTTTTGGCGGTTTTGATAACCGTTGCCGCCGTATTTGTCGCTATCGCCTACATCGCCGTGATTTGCGAGGGTAAAAAACGTTTAAAAAGCAAGTCTGCGGGCATAAGAAAAAAAGCAGCTCTGCTCTCCGTAATAACGCTTTCGGCAATGATTTTGGGGGGCTGCTCGGTATCGATAGACGAGTCTTTGGAAAGCACAGGGCACGACGGCTTTTTGCCGGGAAGAGAAGAGAATTATTACATTTTGCAGTATGAAACCGATTCAAGTCATCAGGTTATCGCAAGCAAGATAACAGTGGTTGACAAAGACTTGAATGTAATAAGCGATAACATTATAAGAGATGTGTTTGACAGTGACCCTCTTATACACGGGATTTACGAAGACGGCGGCTATATTTACTATTCCGGCGATTTTAATGACGGAAGCCGAATTAACCGCATAAGCCTTGACGACTTTTCGGAGGAAACGGTTTATTTCGGAGACTATGCACCTTTTAAGGGACAAAGAAAATATTTTGATATGATAACCGTATGGAGCAAGAGCTACTACGGAGACAGCATTACCGTAAATGATTTTTTTGTGAATGAGGGAAAAGCCGTTATTTCAATGCAGGACGGTGCCGTATACCTTCTCGACGCCGATTCGGGAGTTATGACCTATCTTTTTGAGGACTCGGAGGTAGAGGGGCTTTGCGCCAACAACGGGAAAATATATTACCTTAATATGACAGGCGAACTGATATGCTTTTACGGCAGCGAGAAGCACAGAGTTTCCGACCGCATTTTCGGAGGCATTTGCTCCGACGGAGAGTATGTTTACGGCTGCGGCGTTAGCGGAGTTTATAGGAATGACAATGAATTTAACGAGACAATGCTCAGTGGCACTAAGGGAAGCAGAATAAGCGCTTATGACGGACGCACGATTTTTGATTCGGAGAACGGCTGGGTATACATAGACGGAGAAAGCGAAGCAAATATAGGTGAAGCCGAAGAAGCGTATTCCGAAACGGGGGCAATGAATACCCGAAAAAGCAAAAGCCTGCTTATCCTTGACGAAAATTCGGAGACAGTGGACACGGGTGAGGTTCAGCCGGCAATTTCCGATGCTCCAATCACTCCCTCTGACGGTTCAAAGGTCACCGATATTTATTCCTACGAACCCGTGGGCTATATGGACGAGGAGCAGCGGTATTTGCTGCTTTCAAGACCTTCGTTCAGATACGAGGATAAAAATTTCTGGGACTATATCGTGTATGATGAAACCGATAAGGCGGTGATTGGATCACTGAACGCTCCAGGAGATTTTCACAGCTTGACCTACGGAGACGGTGTAATTACTCTTGGTGTCCAATATGTGCATACCAATACCGAGGATCTTCAAATTGCCGTTTACAACGAAAGGCTTGAATGTATCAGGGAGGTGTACGGTGCCGAAATGTCGGAAACCTACATTCAAAAATATGATCCGATAAGGGACTGCTGGTATTTTCACAAAAATGATCATTTTTGCAGGGCAAATTTGGATTTTTCAGATATAACCGCTATTACGGATTATGCTATGCGGGATTATTACATCACGGAGGACAGAATAATTTACTACAGGAAGGTGTACGATTATTCAAATCCCGACTTTGATGCGGATATATTCGGAATTATGGATCTTGACGGCAATGTTATCAAGGAAACCAAGGCAGCACCCTACGGCACGGGAGAGTTCAGAATAGGAAGAGCGGGAGATTATATTTACTTTATGTCGCCTTTGGCGAGATACACCGAAGGTCTTATCAGAGAACCTATGGAGGGCATTATTTTCTACAATTTAAAGACCGATGAGCAAAAAACCATTTATCCCGAAGAGTACAGCGAGAGCTCCTACTGTAAGGTGACGCCCGATGGAAAGTACCTTGTGACGGGGAAGCTTGTACTGAGTGAAGATCGTTCCAACTTTACCGACAATATCGTAAAGCTCTACGATGTTGGCAGCGGGAAGCTGCTTGATACCAAGGCTATGGGTGCGGAAAGCACCGCCGGCGGCTTTTTTGTGTTCAACGATAGGGCAGTGTTCGGGTGGAACGGTAGTATCGCTTATACGTTTGGGCAATAAATCGGTGACCGACGATTTATATAAAAAATATGGAGGATTTTAAAATGCTAAAAAAGCTTTTTTCAATTACAACTGCGGTATTAACCGTTTTTTCCTTAGCAACATCGGCTTTTGCTTACGACTTCTCTTTTAAAACGGAAATCTACAATTACACATCGACTTCAAGATCTTACAGAGCCATAACGAAGGTAACTG
>CAYMFX010000132.1:0-6347 GCA_964389845.1 uncultured Ruminiclostridium sp. | reverse complement strand
AGCGGAACCTTTAAAAACGTTCAAAGAACGTTTTTAAATTAGAAATAGTATTATTTTACAGACCTTTTGAATGGGAAATTATTATAATGAAAAATATTGAACTCACAGCAGAAAAAATTCTGAATGAGCTTAAGGCGCTGAAAATGTCTGCACCGCTGATAATAGCAATAGACGGCAGATGTGCTTCGGGTAAAACAACCTTGGCAGCATTGCTGAAAGAAAAAACAGGCTGTAATGTGATTCATGCCGATGATTTTTTTCTACGCAAAGAGCAGAGAACAAAGCAGCGCCTTGAGGAAGCAGGGGGCAATATCGACTATGAGCGGCTTGAATCGGAGGTGCTTATTCCGGTAAGACGTGAGGGTGAGTGCCGATACAGAAGATTTGACTGTGGGACAATGAGCCTTTGCGATGATTCAATCGTTGTGAGCTCTGCTCCCTTGACGATTGTAGAGGGTTCATACAGCTGTCACCCAAGGCTTTTTAATTACTATGATTTCAGCATTTTTCTGAACGTTGAACAAGATGAACAAATAAAACGAATATTGCAGAGAAACGGAAAGGAAAAGGCGGAGAATTTCAAAAACAAATGGATTCCGTTAGAGGAGAAGTATTTTTCAGCCTTTAATATTTCCGAGATTTGCAATATGATTATCACTATGTAATGAGGAGAACAGAAATGTCCGTTTATACTTCGGCAGAACAATTAATAGGCAAAACCCCGCTTTTGGAGCTTACTCACATTGAACAAGAGCTTAATCTTAAAGCAAAGGTTTTAGCTAAGCTTGAATATCTCAACCCCGCCGGCTCGGTCAAGGACCGTGTGGCAAAGGCTATCATTGACGAGGCGGAAAAAAACGGGAGATTAACTCCCGATTCTGTAATAATAGAACCTACCTCTGGAAACACCGGTATCGGTCTTGCGGCAGTTTCGGCGGCAAGGGGATACAGATTGATTATCGTTATGCCCGATTCAATGTCTATGGAGCGCAGAAAGCTGATGACCGCTTACGGCGCCGAGCTTGTATTAAGCAGCGGCGCAAAGGGAATGCCGGGCGCAATCGCAAAGGCGGAGGAGCTTGCGGCGGAGATTCCCGGCAGCATTATTGCGGGACAATTCGTAAATCCCGCAAACCCTAAGGCTCACTATGATTCTACCGGTCCCGAGATATGGAACGATACCGAGGGAAAGGTCGATATATTCGTTGCGGGAGTGGGCACAGGCGGAACCTTGACGGGAACGGGTAAGTACCTTAAAGAGAAAAATCCCAATGTTGAAATCGTTGCCGTGGAGCCTTCGGATTCCCCTGTGCTTTCGGGAGGAAAATCGGGATCGCATACTTTACAGGGAATTGGCGCAGGGTTTATTCCAAAAGTGCTTGATACCGAGATTTATGACGAGGTTATTGCTGTTACCGGAGATGAGGCTTATGATGCTGCAAGAAAAATCGGAAAAAGGGAAGGGGTTTTAGTGGGTATTTCTTCCGGTGCTGCTGCACATGCTGCCATAGAGCTTGCGAAGCGTCCCGAAAATGAGGGGAAGAATATAGTTGTTCTCTTGCCTGATACTGGGGACAGGTATTTATCTACCGATTTGTTTTGATATTAATTTAACAATTAATATCAGCAGCTTTGCGGCAATGCAGCCTATAATTGCTCCTAAAGTATTTGTAATTATGTCGTCCAAATCTCCCACTCGTCCAAAAACAGGCTGCACTATTTCAATAATGCAGGTGGTTCCGAAGCCGATAAGTATTACCGCCCACCATTTGATTTTCCTGAACAGTATGGGAAGGAAAAATCCCAAGGGTATAAACAAGACAATGTTTGCTATCAGCATATATCTTTGCGAGGGATCAATATTTTCAATCAAACAGTAGTACACCATTAAATTGAAGGTATAGCCGCCTTTAAACATAAGATAACGGCTTCCTTCAAAATTCATACCGTGCCACAGCTCGTACCAGAACGGTTCGGGTGTCCACACAAGCGCAAACAGCGAGAAAATATAGGCAGCGAAAAGTCCGTATGTAATTTCTTTCCATATGGGCTTTCTTTTTTTGCCGCTGATTTTCAGGATTATAAATCGGACAATAAAGTAAATCAGCACGACCAACATTGTAAAGGGTAATATTTCGAGAATGGAACTGTCTACTATATTATTGGAAAAAAAGTAGTTATAAATTCTTTTCAGCATAGCTGTTATAAGTTACTGCTCAATATATTTTTCGATGTACTCGTTTACAGTCAGAAATTCCCCTGTTTCTTCATATACCTTATGAATTGTTTCTGCGTGTTCAAGTCCTACAAAGCGGTAGTGCCAAGGCTCGTAGATAAAGCCTGTAATGTCCTCCTTGCCCTTTGGATAGCTCAGTATAAAGCCGTATTTCCAGGAGTTTTCGATAAGCCAATCGTATTGCGGCAGCTGATCGAAGCTTTCCTCCAAGTCCTCGTGAGTGCTCCAATAGTTGTCGGATACAATGTCCATGGCAAGTCCCGCATTATGCTCGCTGTGTCCCGGGAGGGCTATTTCCTTATGCGCCTGTTCGGTGGCTTGTTCCTTTGTATAGCCCTGGGTCATAAGCGTGTTAATGTAGCTTTCCATATTCTCCGCTTGCTTCTGAATGCTTCTGTAGGCGGAGGTCACATAAAGTCCTACCTTTTGTTCCGCCGCATCGTTAAGCATTTTTATCGCATAATCCGCACACCGTACGTCGAGCTGTCTCTCTCCCGCTATTGTTTTGGTTTCAACGGTGAAGTCGTCGGGAAGGGGATTGTCGTTTCCGATAACGTACAGCGCCCAATCATCTTCGTTGTTTACAGGTTTATTGGCAGCATTTGAGGTAACGTCGGCGGTTGTGGGTTCGCTTGTATCGGTGGTTGTAATGGAAGGTGTAGTTGTAATTTCAGCTTCGGTAATGTCGACTCCCGGATTTTGTTCCGAATTGTTTCCGCCGCAGCCTGCACAGTTGTAAAAAATAACGATAAATAAAGCAACAATTATAAAAATAATTATATACATTACCGCATAGGCGGGAATGTATTTTTGCCTTTTCTTTTTTCTTTTTTGAGCAGCCACTTTTTTCTCCTTTTCTTTCACGGGGTATTATTTCTTTCTGCATTGAATAGTATAATCTATTAATGCAAAAAGTCAATAAAGAATTATTTACAAAATTATTAAGATTTTCTTACATGGGAGGGATTAAATAATTTTCCCTCCTCCTATTACCGTATCGCCGTCGTAAAAAACCACATGCTGACCTTTGGCAACGGCTCTTTGGGGATTATCGAATATTACTCTCACCTTGCCGCCTGCTTCGGGATATACGGTGCAAGGCTGTTCCTCTTGCTTATATCGCGTCTTTGCTTTGCATTTTATGGGCAGCTCGGAATAATCCAATGATATAAGATTAATTTCTTCCGCAATAAGACAGTCAGAGAACAAGTCGTTGTTTTCTCCTACGGTAACGGTATTTTCTTCCGCATTTTTATTGATAACGTACATGGGCTTTCCGAATGCAATGCCGAGACCCTTTCTCTGACCTATGGTGTAGTTGATTATTCCGCTGTGTCTTCCTAAAATATTGCCATACTTGTCGGTGACATTGCCCGATCTTGGATTTATTCCCGTAAGGCTTGTTATAAATTCTCCGTACCTTCCGTCGGGAACAAAGCAAATGTCCTGGCTGTCGGATTTGCTGTAATTTATCAGTCCGTTTTCTTCCGCAAGCCTTCGCACCTCGCTTTTGTCAAGCTCTCCCAAAGGGAAAAGAACATGGTTTAGCTGTTCCCGAGTCAGATTGTACAGAACATAGGATTGATCCTTTAGGTTTATTCCGTTTTTGCTTACCGCTTTTTTCAAAAGCTTAATTTTCTTTTCACTGCCGTAAACAACTCTTGCATAGTGACCTGTGGCTATGTAATCGCAGCCTAATTCCCTTGCCTTATCAAGCAGTACGCCGAATTTAAGATATTTGTTGCAGTCAACGCATGGATTTGGCGTAAGTCCTTTTAAATATTCGTCGGTAAAACGGTTTATAACCTCTTGTTTAAATCTGTCTCTCAGGTCGAAAACATAGTGAGGTACTCCGAACCGTGCCGCCGCCGCCATTGCGTCTTCAATATCCTTTGTTTGAGGAGATTTGCCGTAAAGATACATAGTGGCTCCTACAACCTCATAGCCTTGTTTTTGTAAAAGCATAAGAGCGCAGGAGCTGTCCACCCCGCCGCTCATTGCAAGCATAACCTTTTTATTCATCTTCTTTATCACCGTCGGTATTCTCTTTTTTGATTCCCTTATTGGAATCGTTTTCGGAATCATTGTCGGAGCTTATTTCCGATTGACTGCCGTTTTCGGAATCTTTGCTGTTCTTTCGGGCGTTCTTTCTTCCCCACCTGTCAACTAACAATAAAATCACATAAATCAGCGCCAATACTGCCGCTAAGTACAAAAAGCTGACCAAAATATCCGAAAAATTGTCAGAAGTTATTTTTTCGGATTCGGCAAAAATGGGGAAGGGGATTGCCATTGATACAATTAATGCGGAAAGAACCTTTATTATTTTTTTCATCTTGTACCTGCTTTTAATAAACAAAATTACTTCCCATTATCATAAAAAAGCAAAAAGTAATTTGCAATTTGCAATAACGGGAAGTATGATTTTACAATATAGTTTCCAATACGTCAAACAAGTTATCAACATCTATCGGCTTTGAGATATGTCCGTTCATTCCGCATTTCAGTGCCTCCTGTTTATCCTCCTCAAAGGCGTTGGCAGTCATGGCAAGAATCGGTACGGAAGCTAATTCCTTATTCTCAAGCTTACGAATCTCCGTAGCCGCCTCATATCCGTTCATCACAGGCATTTGAATATCCATAAGAACAATGTTGTAATAACCGGGCTTAGAATTTTTGACCATATCTACCGCAATTTTTCCGTTTTCCGCTACCTCGACAGTATATCCCGCATCGGTAAGTATTGCTATTGCAATTTCCGAATTTAATTCGTTGTCCTCCGTCAGCAGTATTCTGCAATTGGATATGATGCTGCGCTTGGATTTTGACTTTGCATTATCCTTGTTTAAGACGGAAAGAAGGCAGTTCCTGATTTCAGGGAGGAAAACAGGTTTTATGCAGAAGCCGTCAATGCCCGCTTTCAAAGCCTGCTCTTCAATTTCCGCCGTATCATATGCGGTGAGAATGAAAATGGAATCGTCGGCATTTATTTCCCGCTTAATTTTTTTGGCAATATGAATACCGTTTGTTTCATTGGAATTGTCTATAAAGTAAATACGGAATCCTTCTCCGTCCTTCTGAGCCTGGCGTGTGCGAATGACCGCATCTATTTCCGATAATGTCCAGTCGGCTATCATTCCCACCTGTTCCAACATTTCGGCAGTTCTTTCACAGAATATTTTGTCTTTGTTTACTATAAGCGCTCTGCTGCCCTTGAACTGCAGAATAACATAGTCCTCGTCATCTTGAAGATATGGGAAGTTAAGCACAAATGTCACCTGTGTACCTACTCCCGACTTGCTTTTTACGCTGATAGTGCCGTTCATCATTTCCACTATCTTTTTCGTTATTGCCATTCCCAAGCCGGTACCCTGAATTTTGCTCATGGTGGTGTTCTTTTCTCTCTCAAAAGGATCAAAGATGTGCTTAAGGAATTCTTCGCTCATTCCTATTCCCGTATCGGAGACAGTAAAGGTATACTCGGAAATATTGTTCTTGGCAAGGGGCTTTTCCGTTATTGAAAGCAATATTTCTCCGCCGTCCAAGGTATACTTTATTGCGTTGCTGAGAATATTCAAAAGCACCTGATTAAGCCTCAGCTTATCACAGTGTATCTTTTCATGCTTTACTTCAATAACGTCGATGGCAAAGGAAAGCTTTTTTGTATGAAGGTCGGACTGCATAATGCTGTACAGATTGTGAAGAATCATAGACAGACTGCAGTCTGCCGCTTCAAGCTTCATCTTATTGCTTTCAATATGGCTCATATCCAAAACATCGTTAATCAGGCTCAGAAGATGATTTCCCGACAGCATTATCTTGTTCAGATATTCCTCTACACGGCTTTTCTGTTCAATATGGTCTATTGCAAGGGTTGTAAAACCAACAATGGCGTTCATCGGCGTACGAATATCGTGTGACATATTGGAAAGGAAGGTGCTTTTAGCTTGATTGGCTTTCTTTGCTTCCGTTAAAGCGCTTTCAAGCTCCTTCTTCTTTTTGATTTCCAACTTTTTCTCTTCGTCAACACACTTGAAGCCTATTACGATGCCGTGTATATTTTCCCAATTTCCAATGCGAACTACCTTTACCTGATAATAATTAATATCAT
>CAYMFX010000131.1:0-6370 GCA_964389845.1 uncultured Ruminiclostridium sp. | reverse complement strand
CAACGATACCTGCAATTTCACCGATACCGACAACGACGGTATCTGCGACAACTGCCATAACAACATCTGCACCCCCGACAACACTCACTACAACGATACCTGCAATTTCACCGATACCGACAACGACGGTATCTGCGACAACTGCCATAACAACATCTGCACCCCCGACAACACTCACTACAACGATACCTGCAATTTCACCGATACCGACAACGACGGTATCTGCGACAACTGCCATAACAACATCTGCACCCCCGACAACACTCACTACAACGATACCTGCAATTTCACCGATACCGACAACGACGGTATCTGCGACAACTGCTCCAACAACATTTGCGCCCCCAACGGCGGTCATCACAACGACGCCTGCAATTTCATAGACACCGACAACGACGGTATCTGCGACAACTGCTCCAACAATATCTGCTCCGGCAGCAGCTGCACGCCCTCCAATTCGGGCAGCGGTCATCACTACGGATATTCCCAAAACTCAACATCACACGGACATCATCACAGAAACGGCGGTCATCATTAAGTATCTAACGGAGGGCAATACATATGCGAAGCGAACAGGAGGTGAATAATGCTGTCGAACGGTATTCCGACACCGTTCGGCGGATTTGCCTTGTTTATTTGAAAAATCACGCCGATACAGAGGATGTTTTTCAAAACGTATTTTTAAAATATTGCCTAAGCTCCAAAGATTTTGACAGCGGCGAGCATGAAAAGGCGTGGATTATCCGTGTTACGATAAATGCCTGCAAGGACTTATTAAAAAGCTTCTTTCGCTCAAAAACCGTGCCTCTTGATGAAATTATCGAGCTTCCCTATGAAGCCCCTGAGGAAAATCGTGACATACTGAAAGCAGTTCTTTCACTGCCCGAAAAATATCGAAACGTAGTGTATCTGCACTATTATGAAGAATATACAGCCCCTGAGATAAGCAGGATTCTTCACAAGAACGTCAACACGATTTATACCCTCTTGACACGTTCAAAAAATATGCTTAAAGAGAAATTGGGAGGTGAAGGCTATGGACAATAAAATTAAAACGGCATTCGGCGCAGTTAAAGCCGATGAAGAGCTGAAAAGCAAAGCGCTGGCGTATGTTAAAGAGCAAACCAATAACTACTCTGTCCGTAAAACGCCGAGGTACTTGAAATTAATTCCCGCCGCAGCCGCTTGTTTTACCTTATTTTTTATTATAGGCGTTGGTCTTTTCTTCTCCCCCACAGTACGAATAAATATAGACATAAACCCGTCCATAGAGTTAGCAATAAACACTTTTGACAAGGTGATTTCCGTAACCCCATTAAACGACGACGGAAAAGAGCTTGCCGAATCTCTCGATATAAAGTTTATGGATTACGAGGAGGCAATTGAAAGGATAATCGACGATGACAGCATTGAAAAAATGCTTTCGGGAAGAGAAGTTATGACAGTAACCGTCATTGAAACAAGCAGCGAGAAATCCTCCCAGGTTCTCTCGCAGGTCAAAGCCTGTGTAAGCGGTCACGGCAACATACACTGCCTTTCCGCAAGCTCCGAGGAGTTTTCCGCCGCTCACGAGCTTGGACTGTCCTGCGGGAAATACCGAATGTATCAGCAGCTGCTTAAGCTTGGCTCAGACATTACTCCCGAAGAAATTAATAATATGTCAATGCGCCGCATTCGCGACCTAATATCGTCCCTATCGGAAAACAATGATAATCAAACGGATACCGACAACAACCAAACGGAAGCCGACAACAGCCAGAATACGCCTTCAACCGGTGGCGGCGGTCATCACGGCGGCAGCCACGAACACGGTCACAATCATTAAATTGTAAATTATCAACTCTGCGCCTAACCTATTTTCAAAAAACACGTCCATTTTTTCAAGCATATCAACACCCCCGAAAACAAAATCAACCTGTTCATTTCTCATTCCAAACATCAGGGTAATGCTCTTTAATAAAAATGCTCATAGGATGCTGAGGAATACGCCTTAAATCATTGTCATCAACATCTTTTTTCAATGCTCCGAGAGCAAATTGCATTTCCCTTTCTGAAATATCGTTTCTCTTTTTTATTTTAAACAAGCCCTTTGATTCCCGTTCTCTGAAAAAAGCATATAAATCCGAAATCTCCGTCACTTTATCGGGCTTAACCGACTCTGTGCAGGTATAAGCGCAATTTATTTGAGTGGGGTTATCCAAATTCTTCAAGGAACTGCACTCATATAGGTAGCCTACCTTGCCGCCGTATAAATGAAAAAAAGCGTTCTCAAAATATTCCGAATAAACGATACCTCCGTTTTTGTCAAAACCGTAGGGATAAAAGCTAAAGGGCTTTGGAACAGGCTTTACCGCATATAACAGAGCAACGTCGGGATTTGAGGAAAAGTAAATATAAGGCTTGCCGTGTTCCGATAAAAAGGGCTTTAACTCTTTAAGTCCGCCAATGGGACTGCCGTGATAAAAGGGCATAATGTCACCTTTCCTTTTGCAGCTTCTTCTCAAAATCACAATTTGCTAATTTATTATTTGACAGCCCTCTGTAAATCGGCGGCAAACCTCTCCTGCTGCTTCTTCAAAAACCCTTTTACAAAGGGCTTCATAAAAAATTTTTTAGCCGTCACGTTTTCCGTGAACTCAACCTCCGTCTTATCGCCAATAGGAGTAAAAACCCCAACCCAGTGACCCTTCATATTGCTGTTCTCCATATCAAATTCCCAGCGTCTGCACGGCTCTGTTACAGTAACGGTAAACGTTGTAGCATACCCGTCCTTAGTATATTCAACGAACTGCCTTTCGTTAAGCCTTTCCGTCCTGCTTAAATCGCTTCTCCATTTGCTGTAATTCTCAACGTCATAAACAATATCCCAGACCCTATTAATATCGCTGCTGATAACTGCTTTTATATTTGCTGCTGCCATTTTAAAAATCCCCTCAGCTTATTGGGGCGTATCTGAAAACTAAGCAATTTTGTACAATTTCGCTAAATGCGTGGCGATTTCAAGGAAAAAAGCGCAGGAATACTAAAGTATTCCGAGCATTTTTGACGCAGAAAGCGTCCGCAGTTAGTAGAAATTGTGCAAATTGCGACTTTTCAGATACGCCCCTAATTAAGGCGACATTTTCTGCCGCCTTAATTATTGTTATATTGTAATATTTCCAACCGCCTGAATCTGAGTATTATTATCAATCTCACTGTAAGAAAGCACCGTGATTCCGGGAATAAACTGATCCAACAGCTTTTTGAAATAAACTCTTGTGAAAGGCGACATAAGTATAACGATTGAAGGCAATACGTCCTTTACCTTGTCAATCTCGTCGCCGGTCTTGGCGATAATTGCGTTGACGGTTTCGGGGTCTATGGAAAGCACGCTTCCGCCGTTTCCGCTCTTCTTAACCCCCTGCAAAATAATATCCTCAACCTTGGGGTCAAGAGTAATAACTCTCAATGAACCTCCGTCGGTGAACCTTCTTGTAATGGTGCGCTTAAGAGACTGCCTTACATACTCTACCGTTACCTCAATATCCTTAAGGGTATTGGCATGGTCGCCGAGACACTCCAATATAGTCTCCATATCTCTTATAGGCACGCCCTCGCTTAACAGCATACAGAGCACCTTCTGCAAATACCCGTATGAAACCACATTGGGTACCAAATCCTCCACAATGGTGGAATCGGTTTTCTTGATATTCTCCACCATGGTGCGAACGTCCTGACGGCTGAGAATCTCCGAGCAGTGCGCCTTGATAACCTCCGACAGGTGGGTAATCATAACCGACACAGGGTCTATCAGCGTGTAGCCTGCAATATCCGCCATAACCTTCTTATCCTCGCTTATCCACTTTGCGGGAATGCCGAAGGCAGGCTCTATGGTATCGATACCCTCGACAGGCTTGGTGACCTCGCCGTTATCCAAGGCAAGCAGGTGATCAACCAGTATCTCGCCTCTTGCAACCTCTTCGCCCTTTATCTTGATTATGTATTGGTTAGGGTTGATTTCGGGATTATTCCTCATACGAACCGAGGGTATGACCATACCCATATCCACCGCAAACTGCTTTCTGAACAAAACCACACGGTCGATAAAGTTTCCGCCGCTCTTTTCGTCAACTAAATGCAGCAGACTGTACCCGAATTCCATTTCTATCTGCTCCACATTAAGAAGCTTGAACACATTGTCAATATCTCTGTAATAATTGCTGTCTCCTTGGGCATTGGCGGCTTTAATCTCCTCAATACGCTTCTGCTCCTCCGCCTCTGCTTCCGCCGCCATTGCTTTCTTCCTGCTGCGTGAAATCGCATAGCCGCCTAAAATAAGCGCCGCACCTAAGACAAACAGTATGGGCTTTGGAAATCCCGGCACAAGCATAAGAACAAGACAAACTCCGCCCGTGATAAACATTACCGTGGAGTTGCGTGTAAACTGCCTTTTGATGTCCTCGTTAAAGCTCCCCGTAGACGCCGAACGGGTGACAACCATACCTGTAGCCACTGAGATAAGCAAAGCGGGAATCTGTGAGCAAAGACCGTCGCCCACTGTCGCCAAAGAATAGGTGGACATAACGGTGTTTATATCTCCCCCGTTTATAAGTCCGATGACGGCGCCGCCGATAAGGTTTACAAGAGCTGTTATTATCGAAATGATTGCGTCGCCCTTAACGAACTTGGTAGCACCGTCCATAGCGCCGAAAAAGTCGCTTTCACGCTGTACGTTTGCTCTGCGTACCTTTGCTTCCTCATCGGTTATTGCGCCCGTGTTAAGGTCTGCGTCAATCGCCATTTGCTTACCCGGCATAGCGTCCAAGGTAAAACGTGCCGCTACCTCGCTGACTCTTTCCGAGCCTTTTGTGATAACAAGAAAGTTTACCAAAACGATAATGATAAAGATAATGAATCCGACTACCGGGTCGCCGCCCATTACGAAGCTGCCGAAGGTCTCGATTACCGAACCCGCATCGCCGTTGTTGCTTAAAATTCCTCTTGTCGTGGAAATATTAAGTGACAGCCTGAACACCGTGGTAATAAGCAGAACCGTGGGAAACGCCGAAAACTCCAACGGTTCCTTTATATACATTGTAATCAGCAGAATAATTACCGAAAGCGAAATATTAAGCAAAAGCAGAAAATCCAGCAGTGCGCCGCCTGCAATATTATTGAGAGGTATGATAATCGCCATAACGATAAATATTACAAATACAGCGAACACGTTTCCGCCGATTCTTTTTAACATTTACGCATACCTCCTTTATATTTGACCTCCTCGGAAACTTCCAAAACGCCGTCTGACTTGCCCTTTTACTGTCATGCTTTGTCCGGTTCCCTTGAAATACATACAGTATTCCTGCGGAAACCGAACTTCGCCTGACAGCAAAATTGCTGCGTCATACGTCATTTCTCCGGTTTCCGAGGAGGTCTATTTTTTGCCGAAGCGCCGACTATCCGAAATCCTTATTCGGAAATATTAGCCTGTCTCCTTCTGCGTCTCAGTCTGCTGCTGCTGTCGGGAACGCTGTTATTTATAACCGGCTTTATTCCCTTAGCATTGAACATCTCGGTAAGCACTACCGCCACCGCCGAATAAAATTCGGGAGGAATTTCCGCTCCCACCTTTACACTATCGTAAAGACTTCTTGCAAGAGGTCTGTTCTCGGTAATGTAAACGTCGTTTTCCTCCGCTACCGACACTATTTTAAGCGCCAAAGCGTCCATTCCCTTTGCAACAACTCTTGGCGCACTGTAAGCGTTTTCCGATTCATATTTCAAAGCTACCGCATAGTGAGTGGGGTTTCTTACCACAACGTCCGACGTAGGCACGTCCTGCATCATTCGCCGCTGAGAAATCTCACGCTGCTTTTGCTTTATCTTGCTCTTAATCTGAGGGTCTCCTTCAATCTGCTTGTACTCGTCCTTAACCTCCTGCTTAGACATTTTCAGCTTCTTCTCGTACTGCCACCACTGAAATACAAAGTCCGCCGCCGCCACAAAGGCTAACACGATAAACACTAACATAACTATGTCGAAAACCGAGCTTGCCACATAAATAACAAGCTGAATAGGCTCCATATCCGTAAGCTTGCCGAATTCCACAAGCCTTGCCTCTATCTGAAAGTAAACGATAACTCCGATTATTGTAAGCTCGATGATACCCTTCACCACATTGACCGCCGACTGTAAAGAAAACAGCCTTTTAAATCCCTGAATTGGGCTTAATCTGGAAAACTTGGGGCGAATAGCCTTTCCGCTGAACAAACCTCTTGTCTGAGCCATAACTGACAAAATAACTATCGCCGAAATTAATATGGCAATGGGTCCTACTATGAGAACACCGTATTTAACAATGTTCAAAGCGTTTTTTTGAACAAAGGCAGCG
>CAYMFX010000130.1:0-6382 GCA_964389845.1 uncultured Ruminiclostridium sp. | reverse complement strand
ATGAAAAAATCCTCGCACTGAAACAACAGATTGAGGATTTGATTATGGAGCGGATTACCGATAAAACACGCTCGGAATTTTACAACAGTATGATCGAAAAACGGGAAAGGGAAATAGATGTGCTGCAAAATAAAATCTCTGAATGCCATGAGTATAACAAGGTGTGTAAGCAAAGGCAGGAGCTACTGAAAAGCACTTCAATGCTGCTTGATGAGGTGCTATCACAAGGTGAAATATCCGACGCAAATCTGCGAATGTTGGTGAAATCGGTGACTATTCATCAGAATGAGGATAAGTCGATTGATGTGCATTTTGAAATGAATGGCGATTTTATGGGGAGTACGACTATAATGTGGGAGCCAGAGTTTGAGGCAGTAATTTAAATAAGACTGCATTTAACATTAAGAGGCTGCTCCAATATAAATGAGGTGATTTTTGAGAAACTTAAAAAAGTAACCTTAAGCTTCCCAAAAATTAAAGCTAAAACTCTAATAAATTTGATAACAACAGCAAAAAGCAGTCATGCAATTTTGAAAATTGGAGTTAGATGAAGCAAACTGCAAAATTCGCTTTCCAACTGTAATTTCAGCAATATAAATTTTACGGTTGAAAAAATGGGGAAAATTAAAAAAGTAACCTATTGACAAACGCAATGATTTGTGATACAATACTCATAATAACGTTTGATCAAGAACCAGTAACCAAAATCCCGAATATCAGAGAGTTGTCGGAAGGTGCAAGACAATTGTTTGGCTTTGGTGAATTCCTCTTGTTAGTTGCGGATTTAAAGTTGATTTATAATAGATTGATGAGTAGATTTTGCCGGGGTGTGACCGTTATATCACAAGAGTGTATATGCACTTAATGAGATTTTTGCTGTGAGGCAAAGGTGAAGCAGAGTGGTATCACGACATATGTCGTCCCTGCGTTTTTCTACGGGAAAACGCAGTTTTTTATTGTCAAAAATATTCAAAAGTATAAGAGGAAAGAAAAATGAAAGAAAAATTAGAAGCATTATTTAAAGAAAGTATTGCGAAAATTGAAGGCACACAGTCTGAAGCCGAACTGCAAGAGGTAAAGGGCACGCTTCTCGGAAAGCAGGGAAGTATCACCGAGCTTCTCAAGGAAATTCCCAAGATGGACATTTCTCTCCGTCCCGAGATGGGTAAGGCGGTAAACAACGTTAAGGCACTGCTCACCAAGCAGATCGAAGGCAGACGCGAGACACTCAAGCTCAAGGCATCCGAGATTCCTGCAGACTTTGACTGCACCGTCCCCGGTGTTGAGCCTAAGATCGGTGGTCTGCACCCCATAACACAGATGTGCTACGACCTAAACGATACGTTTCGTTCTATGGGCTTTGAGGTATTCATGGGTCCTGAAATCACAAGCGAATACTATGCGTTTGATAATCTGAACTTCCCGCCCAACCACCCTGCAAGAGAGAGCATGGATACTTATTGGCTTGAGGGACATAACTCGGGCGCGGCAAACGATAAGCTCTGTCTACGTCCTCACCTTACGGGTGACAGCGTGCGCTATATGCAGACTCATAAGCCCCCCTACCGTTTCGTTTACCCCGGCAGAGTTTACAGAAACGAGACTACCGATGCCCGCCATGAGCGCGCGTTCTTCCAGTACGAAGCTCTTATCGTCGATAAGGATTTCACTTATACCGCAGGTAAGGTTATGATCAAGAGCATTCTCTCCAAGGTGTTCGGTCAGGATGTTCCTGTTCGTATGAGAGCCGGATTCTTCCCCTTCGTTGAGCCCGGATTTGAGATCGATATGGGATGTCTCGTTTGCGGCGGCAGGGGATGCAGCGTTTGTAAGCACGTAGGCTGGATCGAGATCATGCCCGGTGGAACTCCTCACCCCAATGTACTTCGCGCGGCAGGACTTGATCCCGACGAATACACGGGATTTTACGTAAATATCGGTCTTGACAGACTTGTTATGATGCGTTACGGTGTTGACGACGTTCGTCTTTTCCACAGCACCGATCTCCGCTTCTTGAAGCAATTCCATTGATGCGGAGTGAAAGGAGAAAAGAAAATGAAATTATCACTTAATTGGATAAAGAATTACGTTAAGCTCCCCGAAGATATGGAACTTTCGCGCCTCGTGTATGACCTCACAATGTCTACCGTTGAGGTTGAGGGGGCAGAGAATCTTGCAGAGCGTTTTGAAAAGATCATTGTCGGTGATATCAAGGAGGTTCTCCTTCACCCCAATGCAGACAAGCTTCGCATTTGCCGTGTCGATATTGGAGAAGGGGAGATTAAGGACATCGTTTGTGGTGGCTCTAACCTTGAGGTAGGAATGAAGGTAGTCGTTGCTTGCCCCGGTGCTATGGTGCGCTGGCACGGTGAGGGCGAGCCTGTTGAGATAAAGAGCGCAAAGCTTCGCGAAGTTGAGAGCTTTGGTATGATCTGTGCCTCTGTTGAGGTAGGTCTCGCCGATCTTTTCCCCGCGGCAGAAGAGCATGAGATAATGGATCTTTCTTCCTTTGACGTTCTCGCAGGTACACCTATCGCAAAGGCTCTTGACCTTGACGATATTATTCTTGAAATAGACAACAAGTCTATGACCAACCGCCCTGACCTTTGGGGACACTACGGAATTGCGCGCGAACTTGCGGCTCTTTACGATCTTCCTCTCGCGACGTTTGATAAGTACGTTCCCGACTCTGTCGAGGAGTACGACATAAGAATAAAGGATATTGACCGTTGCCCCCGTTACATCGGAGCAAGAGTTGAGGGACTTTCGGTAAAGCCCTCGCCCTTCAAGATGCAGAGCCGTATCTGGAGAGTAGGTATACGTCCTATCAATGCGCTTGTTGACGTTACAAACTACGTAATGCTCGCGACTGGTCAGCCCACCCATGTATTTGATTCAAACCGCATAATCGATCACATCGAGGTAAGGTGCGCAAACGAAGGAGAAAAGCTTCAGCTTCTTAACGATAAGGAACTTTCACTCTCGACCGATGACCTTGTAATTGCCGATGCAGAGGGAGCAGTCGCTCTTGCAGGCGTTATGGGAGGAGCAAAAGATTCCGTTCTCCCCGAGACAAATAGCGTAATCCTTGAGGTAGCGAACTTTGAGTCTCGCAGCGTTCGTCGTACTGCTCTCCGTTATGATAACCGTACTGAAGCCTCCTCCCGTTACGAGAAGGCAGTTGACCCCGAGCGTTGCGATCAGGCACTCTCGCTTGCTATGAAGCTCTTCGCAGAGCTTTATCCCGATATGAAGGTAACCGCCTTCAAGGATCTTTATGAAAAGAAGCTTGAGAGAAAAGAGATAGACGTTGAGTTTGATTGGCTTGACCGACGTCTTGGAAAGCGTATCCCTCAGGAAATCGTAGCAAAGAAACTGGGCACCATGGGATATGAGGTCACTTTCACAGAGAAGGGAATGCATATCGTGGTTCCTACATGGCGTTCTACAGGCGACGTATCCATCAAGGCGGACATTATGGAAGAGGTTGCTCGTATGTATGGCTACGAGAATTTCGAGGCCACTACCATCACTACCTCTTTCGACGGTGCCATCAATCAGCTTGATGTTGACCTTGTTCGTAGAGTTAAGGAATATCTTGCTTTCCGTTGCAATATACAGGAGATATTTACCTATCCCTGGATGACCGATGAGTTCGTGAATGCACTTATGCCTTCTACGGATGGTATTCTCGTCCTTGCTACTCCTCCTTCTCCAAATGAGAGGTACGTTCGTTCCTCGCTTCTTCCCAATATCTGTAAGGCGATAGTCAAAAACGAGCATAACTTCGACAAGTTTGATATCTTTGAGGAAGCGCAGATTTTCCTTGATCGCGATTACACCTCTAATTATGAGGGCGAGAAGCTTCCTGCACAAAAGAAGCATCTCGGATGTGCGTTCGTTGGCTCCTCTGACAATATCTCTGAGCTTTTCCGCCGTGCCAAGGGCGTTATCGGTTACATGCCTCGCTTCACCCATATGGAAGATTTTACTTTTGAGAAGGTAGAAAAGCCCTACTGGGCGGATGAGACCGTATGGCTCAATATTACGCTTGACGGCAAGAAGATTGGCAATCTTGCTCTCCTTTCCAAGAAGGCGGCTCTCGCTTGCGGAATCAAGGTGCTTTCCGCGATTCTCGTTGAACTTGATATGGATGCCCTCGTACCATTTAAGTCCAGAACCAACCGCTTCGTTCATGTGCCCGAGTTCCCGATGAATGA
Organism: uncultured Ruminiclostridium sp.; assembly: GCA_964389845.1. Classification (GTDB taxonomy): domain Bacteria; phylum Bacillota; class Clostridia; order Oscillospirales; family Ruminococcaceae; genus Ruminiclostridium_E. Next base: position 2,162 of record CAYMFX010000130.1, on the reverse strand, counting down.
TTATGATATCTCATTCCTTGTTGACTCAATGGTCAAGTGGGACGCTATCCATAACAATGTTATGACAAAGAAGAACGAGCTTCTCCGTGATGTCAAATTCGTCGACGAATACAAGGGTAAGCAGATTCCCGCAGGCAAGAAGTCCGTTACCATCCGCCTCGTGATTGGTTCAAACGAAAAAACTCTTACCAGTGAGGAGATCGAACAGGTTGCAAATGGCGTAATGAAGGGGCTTTCCCAAAAAATCGGTGCAGAAATTCGTATGTAATACTATTAACCAATTAAAAAATAAAAAAATAGTTTTTAATTGGTTAATAGTGCTTTGGGTGCAATAACCATTTTGACTTTGTTTTATCCTGTGTCAAAACGGTTATTGGTATAAAGCCCGTCTGCGTCTTCGCCGCACGCCCCCGCCTCTCTCCCATTCCTCCCAGCATACACTATACCACACTTGCCAACCGGCTTACAATGGTCAAACACAAAAAATTTTCCTAAAATTTTTTTCCATAAAAATGCGGAATAACTCCCTATTCGTCCCAAAATCCAAAAAAATCCCCCGCCCAAAACACAAAAAATACCGGTCAATCCACTGGTCAAATATAAAATCCCCCACCAAAGCCCTTCCGTTCACCCTAAAAATTTTACGATCCGCCTCACCGTAAGCCTTAAATTATCCCCTGTAAATATGAAACCGGCAAAAGGCTTTCCCAAGCCATTTTCAACATTTTCAACAGAGTTTTCAACTTTTTTTAACTCCAAAAGGCAAAGAACAGGCAAGTTTTCAACACTTTCCACGTTTTCCCTGTTGAAAACCCCTTTTTTACAGCCTGTAAAAGTTAAATATACTTTTTGAAGAGAACCCCCAAAATTATACAAAAATATAAATTGGCTTTATATTTGACTTTTTTGGAAATCGAGGCTTGCTCCTTTTACAATTACATTATGTAACCGATAACTTAAACCGTACATATTCAATTTTAAGTAAAATTCCTTTCAACCGTTTGGGTTAAAACAAAAAATTTCAAAAGCGGGTTAAAAGAGGGTTTTCAGCATTTTCCACTGAATTTTCCACCGTTTTTTTGATTGAAAAGTGAATTTTATTTGAGTTTTCCACATTTTCAACAGGAAAACCTGTTAAAAGATGAATAACCGGGCAATTTATTCCAATAATACCCACTGTATATTTGGATTTTCCCAATAAAATTTTCGAGGGGGCATTACGTATGCGAGGTGTTAATAAGTTAGTTGTTGAGATTAAGGATACCGAGAACGAGTTTTTCGACCGTGCCATTCTTTTCCTGAAGCCCAATAAGGTTACCGTAGAACAGAGTGAAATTAATTTGGGTGCGGAGAGATTGCTTAAGGAGGTTAAAGACGGCAGGAATAAAAGACGGAGGCGGTGGATTTGGGTTTCGGCAATGTGCGGAGCCGCTATATTGGCAGGAGGCACCGCCGCAGTTATAGCAGTAATTTAAAAAAAGAAAAAAGAAAAAGGAAAAGAGGAAAAGAGGAAAAAAGGAAAAAAGGAAAAAAGGAAAAAAAGGAAAAAAGGAAAAAAAGGAAAAAATAAAAAGGCGGCGAAGCCGCAGCCGCTTTTCGCTTCCTTTTGTCACAAAAGGAAGTGGGGTGTGGGGCAAAGCCCCACGAAGTGAAAAAACAGCAGCTAACAGAAGCGGCGAAGCCACGCTTCGATCGTCAGCGCAGACGTCATCACAGACGTCATCACAAACGTCAGCGCAAACGTCAGCACAGACATTAACGCAGTAATAAAAATATACCCCCCGAACCAAGTCGATAAAGACAAGGTTCAGCGGGTATATATAAATCTCAATTATTACGCCTGCGTCTCTTGCTTAGTTAGCCAAGAACTTAAACTGAGCAGTAAGATCCTTAAGTATCTGAGACTGGCCGGAAAGCTGTTCAGAAGCTGCAGCAGACTCTTCCGCAGTAGCCGAGTTGGTCTGTACTACGCTGGAAATCTGATCCACACTTGCGGAAATCTGAGCCATAGACTCGGTAGCCTCGTGAGAGCTCTTTGCAATCTCGTTGTTGAGAACCGCAACGCTTGAAGCCGCTTCGTTGGTAGCGTCCATTTCCGAAACAGCCTTTTCTGCAAGCTCGCTGCTTCTTTCAATTGCCGAAACAGTGTTCTCGATAAGTAC
>CAYMFX010000129.1:0-6434 GCA_964389845.1 uncultured Ruminiclostridium sp. | reverse complement strand
ACTTTGTCCCTTTGGAAACCCTACCACCTTTTGAAAAAGGTGGACGAAAACTTCAATATTGTTTTTTTACAGCCCCATTCATCCCTTTATTTTTTCTTATCTTCTTTGGCAAAATCGGAAATATCCTGACCCTTAAGCGCCTTTCCTAACAGCTCGGGAAGCTTCTGCGGACTGCACGCAAAGCAGGGTATTCCCATTCCCGACAGCTTCTGTGCCATTTGTGCGTCGTAATACGGCTTGCCTCGGTCAGCCAGCGCAAGCAAGCATATCAACGTCACTCCCGACGCCTTCATCTCTCCCATTCTGCGGACAAAGGCTGCACGGTTGCCGCCCTCCTCCAAATCCGAAATCAGAAAGAAAAGCGTTTTCTTGGGATTTTCAATATATTTCTGACAATAAATTACCGACTTATCTATATCGGTGCCGCCGCCTAACTGAAAGCCGTACAGCAAGTCTACGGGATCCTCGCACTTGTCGCTGAGATCGATAATATTCGTATCGAACGCTACAACATGCGTTTTCAAGGCGCTCATACTTGCAAGAATACAGCTGACTACCGAAGAATAAATCACTGATTCACCCATAGAACCGCTTTGGTCGACGTCAAGAATCACCGTCCACCTGTTGGCGGCGGAGGCGGTGGAGCGCTCGAAGAAATAAAAATGTTCGGGAACAATGGTTTTCAGCTTTGGCGAATAATGCTTAAGATTGCGGCTTATGGTCATTTTATAATCAAGCGCCGATGCGGAGGGTATGGGAGAATGCGCCCTCTTGTTCACCGCCGCTGTCACTGCACGACGTATATCCTGCTCCATCATCTTATTTATCTGCTCCACAATCTTCTTGATAAATTCCCTCACGCTGTCCTTAGAGCGCTTGGGAATCATTTCTTTAAGGGTTAGTATGGTGGAAGCAAGGTTTATATCGGGTTCTACATTTTCTAAAAGCTCGGGTTCAAAGATAAGCTGCTTCAAGCCGCAGCGTGTCATTGCGTCATTCTGGATTATCTTCACCAAATCCTTGTCGAATAGTGTGCGCACATCGCCTAACCAACGTGAAATCTGCGGACTGGAGGGACCGTGTCCTACGCCCTTGCCGCTGCCGAAGCCGCCGCTCCCGCTTGTGTTATAAATAGCCGCAAGAGCTTTATCCATAAGGTCTTGTTCCTCGGAAAGAGGGGGCATATTCATCCTTGAAAAGCGTTCGCTGCTGTCTTGACCGAGAATAAGCCGCCAGCGCTGTAATTCCTTTGTTTGTTCCATGTTTGCTCCTATATATCAAAGTCAAAATCGGAAAGCTCCGCCAACTGCTCCTTAGAGGCGGTATCAAGCTCCGCATTTATAACCTCGCTGATTTCTTCTCCGTTAAGTCCCCATATTTCACCGAGATTTTCGGCAATGCTGTCCTTTTCAGCCGAGGAAAAGTCCGCAAAGGCACGGCGGAGTGATACCAACGCACGCTTAAATTCCTCATCGTCAAGGGAATTTATATACTCGTCAATGCTCTCCCAGAGCGACAGACGGGCAATCAGTCCGTAACGGTTCTTCATGGTAAGCCCCTCGAACCACCCTGCCCCAAGCTCAGGAGGAACACCCTTAGAAAGTCTGCGTGACACTTCGGTTTTCAATTCCTCATTGGTCATTCGGCTGCGCTCCAACAGAACAGCCGCCGCAAAACCGGAGAGCTTGGTGTTCAGATCGTCACGGTGAGCTGCCTCATTAAGGGCTGATACCCATTGCTCCGTATCAAGAAAATCCTGCGCAAGCTCTACGGAATTAAGCATATTGACAGCGTCGGCGACAGCACCGGACGCTGTGTCATCACACACGCAGGCAGAGGTCATTATAAGGCACGAACGGTAATACAGCTGGCGTATTATGGGAATAAGCGGCTTGCTGTCCGCCTTGCGTATATCCCCGTAGCTTACGGCATTGGAGAGCCTTTGAGCAGTTTTTGCAAGCTCCTCAAAGGAGACGGAGTCCACCGCCATAGCCTGCAATGCCGACACGGCGTAATTTGCCGAATCTGACATTCCGCAGTAAAATGCGTCCTCTATCGCCTCGGCAATCACCGACATATCGGCGGCGTTCTCCACACGTTCCTTCAGCTCGAAGGAAGCCGCAAGGGCTACGGTATCGCCCTTAAGCGCAGATTCCACTAACGTTATCTCACATTCCGGCGTCCAGCGGACAGCCCAGTTCTCCGCCCAGGTAGCATTGTCCTGCCCGGCGGCGAGCTTCCTTGCGAACCCTATCCCCAAAATACGCAGCTTATGCAGAAAGAACGAGCGGTTCAAATCGAGAAACGCCGATTTTTCGCCGGAAGCACGGCGGTTTTCTCTTAAGTCGAGATTTAGCTCCTGTTCGGTAATGCTCTTGTACTTTTCAAGCCTTAAGTCCTTTAACAGACGATAAAAGTCATCTTGAATACTGGTTCTTGAAACGCCCTCCGGAAGTGCGCCTATTTTGGTGCCGATTTCCACATCGGCTGCGGCAATGCTTATGGCGGCAAAGCTTCCTTCTCCTATGCAGGTCTCGGCAGCGTCACGCAAATCACGGAGTGTGGGAACACCGCATGAACCGCTGCGCAATTCCGCTAAGGACGCAGCAAGCCGCACCGCTTCAATGACCTGTGCCGAAGAAGCTGCATTTCCGTTATTTCTGTGAGCCTCCGCAATCTTAGTGAGATAGGCATTTGCCGTATAGAACGGCTCATTGCGCTTGTATGCCTCCCATATAAGCTCATAGTAGCCGGGAGCCTTATTTCCCGCACCATACCCCGAACGGGTGGAAAGCCTGTAATATGAATAGGGCATTAGGGTGTGGAGAGAATCGGTTTTCGGAAGTATAGGCGAATCCTCCTGCTGTTCCCACTGCTTTAAGCCCTCAACATGATATGCGCCCGTAACGACCACAATATCACCCTTGCCCTCGGCGGCTGCCTTTCGTATGCAGTCCCGCATATACTTTTCACGGAGAAGCGTCTCCTCCCTATCCTCTCTCTCGTCGGAAAACTCGCGGATATTCTTTCCGAAAAGGTTTGCCCCCTCGTTATATGCGGAAATATCCCCGCAATGCTCTAAGGTACGTTCCCAAAAGGTTTCATGAGAATGCTCGGCGTCTAACCGCTCAAGCTTTTCGTATACCGATTCGGATTTATCCTCTGTCCGCCTGCTGCTGTTGTCGGAGTTCTCACTGTACTCGGAAGAATCGTCCTCATCATTGGGCTTATCCTTCATTTTCTCATATTTTCTTCTATCCTCGGCGATACGCTCCTCATACAGCGCAAGGAACGTCTCGGAGGGCAAGTCCATGAATCGAAATTCCGCCTTATGCTCGCTGCACCAGAGTATAGCTTGATACTCAGGCGAATATTCCGCAAAGGGATAGAGAATAGTTTGTACGGGAGCGTGATTGGTGTATGCGAGAATTGCGAAGGGCGGCTCTGTTTCGGGGCGGACTATATCGGAGGAAACGTCGGAGAAATCGCTTGGCGCTTCAATTAAGACTAATTTCGGGCGAATCTCGTCCAAAAAACCTCGCAGATAATATGCGCCCGCAGGGGATAAGTGACGTATTCCGAAGAAATGCACGCTCATTGGTTCAGCTCCTTGCACGCCTTATATAAGCCGCTCCATGCGGAACCGCGCTTTTTCATAATGTTTTCAAGATATTCTTTCCAGGCAATTGAATCGTTTTGGTCGTCCTTGACTACCGCACCCTGAAGTCCCGCCGCTATATCCTCGTCGGAGATTTCACCGTTTCCGAAGCTGCCCGACAATGCCATACTGTTACAAAGCAGGGAAATAGCTTCCGCAGTTGAAAGAACGCCGCCGGGAGCTTTCACCTTCTGCTTCTTGTCAAGAGTTTCGCCGCCCCGCAGCTCACGGAAGATTGTACAAATCTTCTCGATAACAGCTTCCTTAGGCAGAGCCGCATTAAGGTCAAGGCTCTCGGAAAGCTGTGCCACACGTGTTTTTACTATATTCATTTCTTCTTCGATGGTTTCGGGCGCAGGAAGGACCACAATATTGAAACGGCGCTTAAGTGCCGCCGACATATCGTTTACGCCCTTGTCACGGGTATTTGCGGTTGCAATAATTGAGAATCCTTTTTTAGCGGGAACCTCGAGGGATAATTCGGGAACGGAGAGCCGCTTTTCGGAAAGAAGCGAGATTAAGGTGTCCTGAACCTCGGAGGCACAGCGGGAAATCTCTTCCACACGGGCTATAGTCCCCGTTTCCATTGCAGTAAACACGGGGCTTTTCAGCATTGCCGCCTCGGAAGGTCCCTGAGCTATAAGCATGGCGTAGTTCCAGGAATAGCGAATTTGTTCCTCGGTAGTGCCTGCCGTTCCTTGAATCACTTGTCCCGAGTTGCCGTTTATCGCTGCCGCCAAATGCTCCGAAAGCCAGCTTTTTGCCGTTCCCGGCTCGCCGATAAGCAAAAGCGCACGGTCTGTGACAAGGGTAGAAATAGCTATCTCCACAAGCCGCTCGTGACCTATGTATTTAGGGGTAATAACGGTCTTGCCCACCTTGCCGCCGCAAATGTAGGTTTTCACGGAGCGGGGAGACATTCTCCAGCCTTGGGGAATTGGATCCTTCTCCGCTTTTATAAGAGCATTCAGTTCTTCTTCAAAGAGCTTTTCTGCGGGTAGTCTTAATATTTGCTGTTCCATAATAATCTCCATTCTGCCGCTAATTATTAAAAATTGTGTAAATTGCGGCTTTTCAAATAGCCTATATTATAAGTATAGCACAGTTCGCCGGATTTTTCAAGGAAAAGTATCTTGATGAAAATTTTCGTACAAGTGCAAGCCGTCGATTCAAGGTAATTTTGGCGTTTTTTGCAACCGTTTTTTGATTTTTGGCGTTATAATGTATGAAGTCGATTTCAATAAATTTTCAAAGGAGGGAATGTGACCGCAATGAAGGAAGAAACAATGATCGAGCTTTTGAAGAAAGACGATTTTGATGCTTTACGGGAGATGATTATAAGCTATACGCCTTTCGTTTCATCAATTTTAGCACGAATACTTAAGAATATGAAGCAGGACATCGATGAGCTTACCGCAGATGTTTTTATGGCTGCATGGGATAACCGCAAAAAGCTTGAAGCGGGGAAGCTTAAATCCTACTTAGGCGTGATTGCTCGTAACAAGGCGTTCAGCTTGCTGCGAAGAGAGCGGGAGGAGCTGCCCTTGGAAGAAGATATTCTGATATATGACAGCGAAAATATAGAATTGAAGGTGGAGCAAAGGGAACTGTCCAAGCTTCTTAAAGAGGCGCTGCAATCGCTCCCTACCGCTCAACGTGAGCTTTTTGTACGGCACTACTATTACGGACAGACGGTTGTGGAGGCAGCCGAGGAAATGGACATAAATGTGTCCACTGCCAAATCGTGGCTTAAGAGAGGCCGTGAAAGGCTAAAAGAAATTCTCACCGAAAAAGGGGCTAAAAATTATACCGAGCAAGGCAGTTCAGAAATCGTAAAATGCAGAAAAGTAATCAGGGAGGTAAAAACAATATGAATATCAGCGAACTTATGGATAATTATATCGACGATGAATTTTTTATAGGCGGTGAGGGCAAGGCGAATGCCGAAACGGTTTTTAAGAACGTATCGGCAAGAGCAAAGCCGAGGAAGCATTTAAAGCTTCGCACCAAAATTATTGCTGCTACCGCTGCTGCGGTTTTGGGAGTTTCTGCGATTACGGGCTGGACCTTTTCTTCTACGGTTTTGATCACTCGGACAGGGGAGATAAACGAGTGGAGCGTATTAGGTTCGTCAACCCGTGTGGAAGCTGCAACCGAGGTTGAGCCTTACGAGGTGATTGACGGCAGGGTTTATTTTACGGCGGTTGACGAGGGCGAGGAAGCGATTGATGTTACCGATACGGTATGCAGCGACAGAGCCTTTATTTATGAATATGTTCAAGAGGATTCGCGGGGGAATGAACACATCTGTCTTCTCGCAATAGGGGGCGACCCTGAAAATATGGGCTATGCCGAGGCGGTGTACGGCGCAGTACAAGGGAATAAGGGGTATTCCTTTGGTGTGAAGTATGGGGCGGAGCTTTTTTATTGGATCAATGGGAAAGCGGTTGCCGAAAAGGAATTAACAGAGGAACAGCGGGAGCGCATCGGTGAATATCCCAAAAGCTGGGTTGATAAGCCTTGGACGTTTGAATTTAGGGCAGCGGCGATGAGATTGGCGGGAAATAGCGAAAAGGATATTGAAAAGATTTTGAAGGATGAAAGGGAGAAGAGCAGCTTGTATTATTACACTCCTGAAGAGGGCACGGGAATTATTGAGCCTTTTGTGCCGGGGGTAGAATAACCGAGAGATTGTAATACTATATTTTATAAATTAATCGAGGGGCTGTAAAAAAACAATATTGAAGTTTTCGTCCACCTTTTACAAAAGGTGGTG
>CAYMFX010000128.1:0-6463 GCA_964389845.1 uncultured Ruminiclostridium sp. | reverse complement strand
CCCTCAATCCCGCCGCCCGCAAGCGATTTTCGCTTACCCCCACTCTCTCCGCTCACTGCGTTCGCTCCATTCGGGGGAACACGAAAATCGCCCCTTCACGCACCCCTACACTCACAACCCCACAACCAATCTCGCCGCCCCTCCCCCACATCATCAACTAACCACCCTCCTCACTCACCCCACCTTCCCCCCAAACTTCTCAATCTTCCCCATAAGCGTCTTATTCTCCCCGACCTTATAAACGAAGAAATCATAACTGACAAAAAACCTCAGCTCCCCATCCTTAACCTCATAACTCATATTCCGCCCCATAATAATATCCTCTTTCGCCCGAATCCACTTAAGGCACTCAAAAAGCCTTTCCGCCGTTTCCTCGCACTCCCGCCTTTTCCCGTTATCATTTTCGGGGATATAAGAAATGCAGAACCGATTTTCCCTAAAGTACCTGTCTCCGAGAAAATGCCGCTCCGAGGGCTTATCGCAGCGAATAAAAAAGCAGGGCGGCTTAACTCCCTGCTTAACCTCTTCATCGTAAATTCTGCACTTATCGCCGAACTCCCCGTACACCGCCTGCCCCACAGCGTCGGTAATCTCTTCAATCATAAAACGCCCCCCCGTTTAAGAATGTACAATGTACAGTTGACAATGGACAATTGTGGTGTCCCCTTTTAAGAATGTACAATGTACAGTTGACAATGGAAAATTGAGGTGTCCCCTTCGGGGACGATTTTGAATTTGTGCTGTGAGAAAATCTATGTTGGTTCATTGAAAAAACGATCCGATATTCACTTAATAAAATTCACTGTCATCTTTTAAAGAATAAACAAAAAATTTATCACCCGACAATTCAAAATCCATTGACGAAGTCAATTCCACAATTGTCCATTGTCCATTATCAATTATCAATTGTTCTTCATCCATTGACGAAGTCAATTCCACAATTGTCCATTGTCCATTATCAATTATCAATTGTTCTTCATCCATTGACGAAGTCAATTCCACAATTGTCCATTATCCATTGTCCATTATCAATTGTTCCTCACGCCCATTTGCCAAAAGGAGAAACCAAAATCTCCCGATGCGTGGGATAAACGGCGGCGGTTCCGGAAAACCCGTATTCCGCCGCCCGCCCACACTGCTTAACGATAATTTTCGACCCGCTTTTAATATTGATTTCGGGGGCAACGAACAGCTTCCCTTCTCCCCCGATTTCCGCTCCGTCCTCCGTCTGCTTAACTGCCTGTCCCCTTTCAAAGGACAGCCTGCAAGGCAGGTTCTCATAAACAACAGTCTCCTTCATTCGTGTGATTCCGCTGCCCTTATCAAAAACCTCGCCGTATTCAACAACATCACAGACCCCGTCGTACAAGCCTTCAAAAGCCGCCCTTGCCGAACATATCAGCCTTTCGTCAATCACCACCGTATCCTCCTGAAACAAGGAAAAAGCTCCTTACCGCTGTTCAAAAGGTAATCAATAAAAGCGTCAAGCCTCTGCTCCTCGGTAAGGCACCCCTCTCCCACGGCAAAGGCAACGCTTGTATCCCCCATATCAAGCCTTTTAACGGCAGCGTCAAGCTTAACGCACTTAATATCCTCCGGAGAGGACGCTTTTTTTATAAACAAAAACTCCCCCGCCGCCATATCCACAGCGGCGTCAAGAAGCTCCTCGGGCAGATAACAAACGCCGCACCTGCACCGAACATTATTTTCCGCCTTGCGAACCGCAGCCTTTAAAATACCCTCGTCCCTTTTCCCGAACTCATACCCGAAAGCCTCTAATCTTTCTCTGACCAAATTAATCATAATAATCAGCCCTTAGAAATAATCCGCGCAATAGCGATAGCCTTGTGAGGAATAACATCGGCGCCGTCGTTGATGATATTCCAGTTATCGCCGTTGGCAAGGTCATTGTTGGAAGCGGAGCCAACAAGGTCGGCAGGCTTCTCAAAGCTTATACCGTCCACACCGCAGATATAGCGGTCACGAACATAAAGCGTATCCTCGCCGCCGTTGGTCTTGGAGTCCCTGCTCATCTCATAAGGCACGCTGTCCCCGATATTGTCGAGAATAATCGCCCCTTTGCCTAAAACGTAGGTGGTGTAAGCATTGTAGCTGTACCCGTCCCCCTTGCCTTCCCCGCTTTCGGGAACCTGAACCTGGGTAACGGGCATACCGTCGTCAACCAGCACTCTGCGCCCGTTCCATGAACCCATGGCAAGGTCACGGGTAATCCCGTCCTTATCCGTATAGGTCAGATATTTGAGCAGCTGCAAATTCTCAAGATTGGTAGCCACCTCGCTGTGCATAATAACAAGACTGAACGCCGACTTATTATCGCCGCAAGCCTTCTGCACCGCCTTGTTAAGAGTATCGGCGCCCACAAAAGCCTCCTCGCCCTCAAGTGCGGAAATATCAAAGGTATGCTTTTCCACAAAATCTTTAGCCGCCTTATTCTGAGGCAGATTTCCCGAGGTTTTCATCTTAAACACGCCCTCGAGAATAGAGAGCAGAATATTTTGCTTAACCTCCTGCTTGTAGTCGCCAATCTGCTGAGCCACATTATCCATAAAATCAACGCCTGCAGTAATGTTTCTGCTAAAGCTCTTCTCGGTCCAGCTGTCCATTCTTGAAGCAACCACCAGCCCCTGTTCAAAGGCAGTAGTGCTGCTTGAAACAATATCGGTATTCCCGTCGTTATTCTGAGAGGTAGAACCGTTAATTCTGCCCGCATAAGGAATACGGCAGTAAAGGGAGCCTGTCTGACTTGAAAGCGCTCTCTTGGCGTTTTCGTTGCCCCCGACAGCCCCCGAACCTGCAAGCTCATTTTTCTTAACATTTGGAATGCGTTCCACATAAGCGCCAAACGCCTGCGGATTAAAACTTTTTGAATCAAATTTAGCCATAAAAACCCCCGATTGACCAATTGACAATGTAAAATTGACAATTGAAAATTATTTTTTCATTACACTTTGTAAAAATTAAAAACTCATCTTATCCACGATTTCCGAATAAGTCGGCTCGTTTCCCGTAAACCCCTCCCCAAGCTCAAAATCGCCTTCCTCCTCGGGAACAAACCCCTTGATAACGGGAACATCCTCCGAAAACAAATACCTATCACTCTCCTTTAGCCCCTCAATAAGCTCCCGGACTCCCGAAACATTTCCCTCCCCGTCAACAGTAACCCTTCCGGAATCCAAAGCCCCCATGATAAATCGGGGATTTCTCGCCCCCGCCTTGTAAAGCTCTTCCAACAAAGCCGTCTCAACCCTGCATTTTTCAAGCTTCTTTTCATACTCCTCCTTTATTTTTTCGCAATCACCCCCTTCCCCGAAAACACCCATAACCTTTTCCGCCAGCTCAGGCGACAGCCCAAGCCCCTTAAGCTCTTCAATCCTATCCATAACTAAACCCTCCTAATTTTTTCAACAAATAGAAAAGATTCCCTCTACACCCAAATTCAAATCCATCTCCGCAGGAGATACCACAATTGTCCATTGTCCATTATACATTGTCAATTGCCGTTAATCTTCCTCATTTCCCTCTCAACGTCGTTGACCCAAGGGTGCTGAGCAACAACCGTTTCCTTAGAAATAGTCCCAAGAGATTTAACGCAGTTGTCAATAGCCTCCGACTCGTTCATCAGCATATCTCTGTTAAAGATAATTTCCGCTTCCTCCCCCTCAAAGTCCCCTAAGCCCGCCGCCGAAAAGAATCGGTTCACAATCTCCAAAAGCTCTCCGAAGGTAACCTTAAGCTCCGTCTCCATTTCATTTGCGTCAAGGTCAATATCCGTATACATAGCCTTTATCAGCATCTGCCCGGGGCTTGAAAAGGAACCCCCGAATTTAGCAAGTCCTTCCGCATTATACCCCATTCCGTTTTCAAACAGCGAGGTTTTCAGCAGCTCTAAAATAACACGGTAGTTATCCGCATTGACCTTGACCTCAATGGTATCAACTCCGCCCTGAGAATCCCCGTCGCAGCGCACCTTGACCGCCCCATAAGCCGCAAGGTTCCGCCGAAACTCACCTAAGTCAGTACCGTCGTAATTTTTCAGCACAAGAATCGTATTGCGAGGATCCTCCTGCATATTATTTTCAAAATCGGACGTCATTGAGTTTATCCCGTCCTGAATCCCCTTGACCCGTTTAATAAGCGGAATCTCCTCCCCGTTATATTTAAGGGCAGCGAGAGGTACCCGTCCAAGCTTATACCCCGTTTTTTTCCCCGTATCTCCCGAAAAAAGCTCCATATGACAAAATTTATTGCCCTCGCCGTCGGGAATAAGCTGTCCGGACTTATCGACAAGAAACCGCTTTACCCCGTCGGCGCTGTAAATTTCCGCCTTTTCGACAGCCCTCGGAGTACCCGCTTCATCATACCGATAAACCTTATACACCCGAACGGCCGCATCAAGCTCGGTGTGCTCCCTATCTCTCCAGAAAGGCAAAATCTCATAACCGGGAAACACCTTAAATCTGATACTCTTCCCCTCAAACACAGGATAAAAATAAGTAATCCCGCCGTTTAAAGCAAGCTTCAGCGCTCCTAACGCCGTTTTCATAAATCTTCTGTCAAAAACCTTTTTGAGCAGGGATATATATTTCGGATTATCGCCCCGAAGCACAAAAGGCCGCCCAAGCAAATAGTCCGCCTTCTGATTGACTAACTTGCAGTAAAGATTATTGACCACTTTGTTATTGGGAAGATTATCCACACTGCAAAGCTCCCCGTTCTCGCCGATAACGGTTCGCTTACGGGACAGAATATCATGGAGTCCATGATAGTAAAGCTGCCCGGTAATTTGAAGCCTTCTGTTATCGGAGCGCTTCCAAATCCGTATCTCCTTTTCAAAAAATTCCTTATCGGTCATAACCCCTCCTGAAATAGTATTATTTAAAGCTAAAAGTATCGCCCCTTGCAGCGCCGTCCATACCGTACCTCATAGCGTCCATTAAGTGATTAAACCCGTCCTGCGGAACATTTATCCTTTTCCCGCTGATTTTGTCCTTGTCCCAGACATAGTTGGAAATCTCGGTAATGAAGTTTACGCATCTCGGATGAATAATGATATGAAACCCTCTTACAAGGTCGATACCGTTATTAATGCTGTCCCTGCCTTTACGAGCCGCCTTAATATGAGAAACCCCAAGCTCCCTCAATCTGTCAATACTCTTAGGCTCGGCGGAATCCGCAAAAATCCTCTCTTTTCCGTACCCCAGCCCTATTATCTTTTCGGCGGCAGCCTCATTGCTCATACCTCTTTCATATATTTCGTCAAACACCCAAAGCGTCCTGCTTCCCATATCCGCAAGCCCGCAAAACAACGCCGTAGGGTCATTTGTATACCCGAAATCCAACCCAAACACGCTCCTCACCGAAGCAATCTTCCGAATCTCGTCCACATCAAAAGCTTTTTCCTCCCAATCCTCAAATACAAGCCCCTCGCTGACTCCCCACTCTCCAAGTCCCGCAACTCTGTACCTTCTCGGTTCCCTCTCTTTCATTTTCAGAAAAAAACGAAGATCATTTTCATCAAGCCACTCGTTGCATCGGTAGTCGGTAGTCATAGCTAACGTTTCCTTATCGGGAGAATCAAAAAATCTGCTTTTTATCCAGTGATGCTCGTTCCAAGGATTAAAGGTCAAGGTAATCTGCTTAAACAGCCCGCTCCCTTCCGGCAAGCCTCCTCTGATAGACTCGTCCAGCATATTAAAATCATTTTCGCTGCTTATCTCATAGGCTTCCTCAATCCAAACCCAGCACAAGCACCCCTTCTCCGCTGCGATTGAAGTAATTTTTAGGGAATCGTCAAGTCCTCTGAAAAAAATACGCTGCCCGGTAGGCTTAAACACCATTTCAAGAGGACTTTCTTTCGCCTCCCACAGCTTCCCCGCTCCAACTCTCTCGACAGCCCATTTAAGCTCAGCAAAACAGCTGTCCCTAAGCGTACGGTAAACCTTCCTGACCACCAACAAATTAGCGTCCCTATATTTCATCATATTAACAATAAACCACAGCGCCGCCGTCTTACTCTTTTTAGAAGCCCTTGAGCCCTTACATACTCTGTATCTTCCCTTCCACTCCCAGAATTTTCCATATCCTCCCCCAACAATATCGGGAAGGTAAATCGCTTTATCATTCACAAACCCACTGCTCCTTCACAAAACAATTTCTTCCCTAACTAACACTTTTAAAGCTGCCCCACCTTAGCCGACAGCCCACCGCCCACCGCTCTATCCGACCCGTGCCGCTCCTACAAAAAAACTACCCACCAACAGGGGCGAACCCGCTCCGCCTTACGGCGGAGCGACGGCGCAAGCGCCGTCCTCTTCGGCAAAGCCGAAGGGGTTCGCCGCTCACACGCCGCCCTCACCCCTGCACCCCTCCACCCAATCCCGCCGCCCACAAGCGATTTTCGCTTACCCCCACTCTCTCCGCTCATTACATTCGCTCCATTCGG
>CAYMFX010000127.1:0-6482 GCA_964389845.1 uncultured Ruminiclostridium sp. | reverse complement strand
ATATTAACGTAAACGCCATTGCTCCCGGATTTATAAGCACGCCAATGACCGACGCCCTCACCGACGAGCAGAAAAAGGCAATTTTTGATATGATAGCCATGAAGAGATACGGAAGCGTTGAGGAAATCGCCGGGGTTGCGTCTTTCCTTGCGGGGAAGGATTCTTCTTATGTTACGGGACAGGTTATCGAGATAAGCGGCGGGCTGTCTATGTAATTGCGATAAAAAATAAGTTTTGATTTAGACAAAGGAAAGGTAATAAATGAGAAGAGCTGTAATAACGGGTTTAGGCGTTGTAAGTCCTATCGGTAATTCTGTAGAGGAATTTTGGAGCAACTTGGAGCAGGGAAATCACGGGTTTTCTTTGGGAAGCTGGTTTCCCGGACAAAGCGAGGAGCTTAATGTTTTTGCGGATGTGAAGGATTTTGACCCTTCGGAATATATCGATAAAAAGGAAAGACGAAGGGTAGACATTATGTCTCAGTATGCGGTATTTGCCGCAAAAAAAGCTTTGGAGGACTCGGGAAGCGATTTTAAGGACTTAGACCCATATCGCTGCGGTGTGATTATCGGCAGCGGTATCGGAGGCATTCACACCACCGAGGAGCAGATACAAACCTATCATAATAAAGGAAACGGCAGAGTAAGCGTTTTCACTATTCCCATGATGATAGGCAATATGGCGGCGGGAGTTGTTGCAATCAAGACAGGCTTTAAGGGCGTGAACTACTGTCCCGTTTCGGCTTGTTCAAGCGGCGCTCATGCGGTTGGAGAGGCTTTTCATGCGATTAAATACGGAAATGCGGACGTAGTGCTGGCAGGAGGCTCGGAGGCTTGCAGAATTGGATTTTCCTTTGCGGGCTTTAACAATATGCACGCCATTACCAGAAGCACCGACCCCGACAGGGCTTCCATTCCTTTCGATAAGGAAAGAAGCGGATTTGTGTTAGGCGACGGGGCTGGTATTGTGGTTATCGAGGAATATGAGCACGCAAAGGCAAGAGGCGCTAAGATTTATGCGGAGCTGGCGGGCTATGGCGCTACCTGCGACGCATATCACGAGACTTCTCCCGACCCCGAGGGTACAGGCGGAGCTAAGGCAATGGAATTTGCAATTCGGGAAGCGGGTATTCCTTTGGAGCAGATTAATTATATCAACGCTCATGGCACATCTACCACGATGAATGATAAGACCGAGACGGCGGCGGTGAAGGCGGCGCTGGGCGAGCAGGCGCATAAGCTTGTTATGAACAGCACAAAGTCTCTTACGGGGCATTTGTTGGGTGCGGCAGGAGGCGTTGAAACGGTTGCGGTTTGTCTTCAGATGCAGCACGGCTTGGTTCATGCCACAAAGGGACTTATTGTCGACGACCCCGAATGTGATTTGGACAACTGTAAGGGCGAAAACAGAAAGATGAAGATTACGGGCGCTTTAAGCAATTCCTTGGGATTCGGAGGACATAATGTCAGCCTTTGCTTCCTGCCTGTTGACTGATGACAATTGACAATGTATAGTTGACAATGGACAATTGAAAGTGGAAAATTGATAATTGAAATTATTTTGCAATGCACGGGGTGCAGTTATTATAAGTATTAGTATTTGCCGAAGGGAAAAAGTAAGTATGAACAAGAAAGAACTTTTGGAAATTGTGGAAGCGCTGACGGCGCAGGTTGACAAGGCGGGGCTTGATGAGTTGGAGGTCGAAACGGAGGGCTTCAGAGTTAAGCTTTCCAAAAGACCGCCTATGCCGCCTGTTCCTCCTATGCCGCCTGTGATGAATATGAACCTTCCCAATGCTCAGCCGGCAAGCGGCACTGTGAACGATGAAAAGCAGAGTAAGCCGGAGACTTCGGGAAAGATTATTAAGTCTCCAATTATCGGCACCTTTTATGCCGCCGCAGCACCGGGAAAGCCCGCTTTTGTCAGCGTTGGTTCTAAGGTGGAAAAGGGCGGCGTGGTGTGCATTGTTGAGAGTATGAAGCTTATGAATGAGATTACCAGCGATTTTGAAGGTACGGTTTCCGAGGTTTATGTAAGCGACGGACAGTCGGTGGAGTTTGACCAGCCGCTGTTCAGGTTGGATTGATAGGGGCTGCTGTTTTTATAGGAGGCTGTTATGAAAAGAGTTGCCGTGGGTTTGACTTTGGTTTGGACAATAATGCTTTTGTGTTCCTGTCAAAGCGAAGAGAAGCTGCCAAGGTTGGATAATGACATTGTAATCGGCTATGAGAACTGTGTTGCCAAGCCCGACAGAATCAGGCTCGAATATCATTATGTCAGCGACGCTCCCGATGACAGCGTATATATCGGCAATTTGTATCCGGCATTGGATTTTACTTTGATAAAGACACTTCCTATTTATGAAGAGGCTTGTACGCCTTATGTGAACCGCAGCCAATATCCTTCTATTTCTGAGACTGACAGGGAACAGTATGCTTTGTCGGTTGAAGAAATAGCACGGGAGCTTGGTGCGGACTTTGAAAGGTATGAATATCAGGGAGAAAACAGTTATTTGGGTGAGAAGTTTATTAACTACTATATAGGCGATGTTCCCGGTGAGAAGGACAACGGGGGCGAATTTGAGATTTGTGCGGACAGGTGGGACTTTTATATTGAAAACGGCTCATTGAATACAACTTTCGGAGATTGTATTGAAAGGGATTTGGATAAGATAGACAATAAGAAAATCAGCGGGGACAGCGATGAAGAGTTCATAGAGGAAGTGAATAGGCTGAATGAAATTCAGGCTCAGCCCCTTTCCGATGATACGAAAGCCGAACTGGAGGAATTTTGGAACAGGCTTAGTGAAGCAGCTCCCTTTTTGTTCAAAGAAAAGTGCAGGTATATGAGCTGCGGACAGGGTGAGGGCAGCGGATATTCTATGCGAAGCGACAGCGTATGGCTTCGGTACACAAAAGAGGATATTTCGTCGGATAGAGGCAGACTGTTGGATTACAACGGCTTTGTTGACGGGTATGAGATTTATTTTAGAGATAACGACACCGGAGAAAGAGATTATGTCGGAGTGTCATATACCTCTTATTGCGGCAGCCGTCTCGAATTTGTCGGCGAGTATAAGATTGTTTCCTCGGAAGAAGCGGTTCGGGAATTGAAGCTTGAGGACGGCGAACAGCTTGCTTTGCTGTATATAAGGTGCAAGGACGGGGACAGAACGCTTTTGCGACCTGTTTATACAAAATATGAGTATCAGCAGGACTTAGTCGGCGAAATTGAAAATTACATTGACGCAATTCAATATTGATATATGAAAGGAATTTACTATGGCTTTAATGACGCAGGAGGAGATTAAAAAGATAATCCCTCACAGAGATCCGTTTCTGCTTATCGACACCATTGAGGAAATGGAGGTGGGCAAACGGGTTGTGGCTACCAAGTATATGAAGCCCGATGAATTTTGGTTCAAGGGGCATTTCCCCGATTACCCCGTGGTTCCCGGAGTGCTTATGTTGGAGATGATGGCGCAGGCGGGAGCGGTGGCAATGCTTTCCATGCCCGAAAACAAAGGAAAGTTAGGCTTTTTCGGAGGAGTAAAGGAAGCAAAGTTCCGCAGACAGGTAAAGCCCGGCGATACTCTCAGAATCGAAGTGGAAATTATTAAGGTAAAGGGTCCCGTGGGCGTTGGAAAAGGAATCTGCACCGTTTACGGTGAGAAGGCTGTTTCAGGAGAGATTTCTTTTGCGATTAAGTAAATTAAGTCCATTGGGAAAGAGAAGGATATGAATAAAACTGCGGTTAAGATTTTGGCGGCTGTTGCAGCCTCTTTGATGATTTTTTCGGGGTGCACCGTAAACATCGAAAATGTGTGGCAGAGTGAGAACGCCGAAACCAAAAATAACTCGGAATCCGTAAGCGAAAAACAGCCCGAAAATAAGGTTACGGAAAAGCCTGAACAGACAAACGGCAATCCCGAAACCGAAAAAACAGCGGAAGCTCAGGTAACGGAATCGGAAGATTCCGAAAATGTTTCCTTGCCTTTGGATATAACGGTAAACGGTCAGCCCTACAAGCCCGAAAGCGACGGCACGGGAATTACCTATGCTTCGGCAAACGGTGCGACTGCCATTGTGTTTGGAGGGATTAACGGCAACGAGGCGGTTTTGCTTTCGGCAACAATAGCTGATCAGCTTGTATATAACGGTTCAAAAATTTCTCAGTCGGATTTCGGACAAAATGCCATAGTTGAGGCGCTTATTATTGATATTGATACTCAGGCAATGTGCGCAGGCACCACTGTTGATTCCACCACAGAAAGCTATATCGAAAACGCTGTGGTTGAGATAAAGGATTGTTATTCCGACAGCGACAGCCGTAAATTGCAGGTGGTGCTTTCCTGTGACTTCCACAGCGGAGGAGAAAGCTACAAATGCAGCGCTTCGGGAACGGCTGACTACAACGCCGAGATGGAGGAGCAGCTTATAAATAATGCTCAGGTGGGCGATAATTACGATCCCCATGTTTGCTCGCTTTGCGGCGGCAGCGGCGTTTGCTATTACTGTCACGGAAGAGGCATTGTATACACTATTCAAGGTCAGATGACTTGTGTTTCCTGCAACGGGGATACCTTATGCCGCTGGTGCCATGGAAAAGGAACGCTTTAACAGGGTCGGTTTGACGTACCATAAAATAACTCAATCGAGGTAAACTGATGTTCAGCAAAATACTTATAGCTAACCGAGGGGAGATTGCCCTCAGAATAATCCGTGCCTGCCGTGAAATGGGGATAAAGACCGTTGCGGTTTATTCAACGGCTGATAAAAACTCCCTTCATGCTCAGATAGCGGACGAAGCGATTTGTATAGGCTCCGCCGCCACCAAGGACAGCTACATTAACACTAAGGCTATTATTGCCGCCTGTGAGGTTACGGGGGCTAAGGCGATTCACCCCGGATTCGGCTTTTTGGCGGAGAACAGCGGGTTTGTGCGGCTGTGCGACAAGTGCCATATAAAATGGATAGGTCCTACCGCAAAGGCAATGGACGCAATGGGCGACAAGGCTAATGCAAAAAAAACCATGATTGAAGCAAACGTGCCTGTTGTTCCCGGTTCTGAGGGGATTATCACAAGCATTGAGCAGGCTAAGAAAATTTCCGCCGAGATTGGTTATCCAGTTATGGTGAAGGCTTCGGCGGGGGGCGGCGGAAGAGGTATCCGCAACGTGGAGAACGAGGAGGAGCTTGAAGAAAAGATTTTTGCCGCAAAGCAGGAGGCTAAGCAGTTTTTCGGCAACGACGACGTTTATATAGAAAAGTTTATCGTGAATCCCCGGCATATTGAGATTCAGCTTTTGGCAGATGAACACGGGAATGCGGTTTATTTGGGAGAGCGTGACTGCTCCTGTCAGAGAAGAAATCAGAAGCTTCTTGAAGAAAGCCCCTCGGTTATTATGGACAGTGAGCTTAGGAAGAAAATGGGCGAGGCGGCGGTTCGTGCTGCAAAGGCTTGCGGCTATACCAATGCGGGGACGGTGGAATTTTTGGTTGATAAGGACAAAAACTTTTATTTTATGGAGATGAACACCCGCATTCAGGTGGAGCATCCCGTTACAGAAATGGTAACCGACATTGACCTAATCAAAGAGCAAATTAAGATAGCGGACGGTCAGCAGTTAGGCTTTTCACAGGAGGACGTTCATCTCAGCGGACACGCAATAGAATGCAGAATTAACGCAGAGGATCCCTCAAAGGGCTTCAGACCCTGTCCCGGAAAGATAAAGTCTATTCATATGCCCGGCGGCTTCGGCGTTCGTATCGACACCGCCGTTTATCAGGGCTATGAGATTCCCTCTTATTATGACAGCATGATTGCCAAGGTCATAGTTAAGGGAAAGGACAGAACGGAGGCTATCCAGAAAATGAAGGTGGCGCTTTCGGAGTTTCTTATTGAAGGAATTACAACTAATATTGACTTTCAGCTTAATTTGTTAAAAGACCCTGATTTTGAAAAGGGTGATTTCGATATAGGCTTTCTTAACAGAAAGGACTTGACAAAAAAGTAAAGGCGGTATAAGAAATTGCTTGAAGATCTTTTTAAGGTGGTCAGAGCACGCTTTAACGACGATAATTCGTCTAAAGCCGACGAGGCGGGGGATAATGTAAACATTCCTCAGGATTTGCTGTTTAAATGTCCGCGCTGCGGTACTGTGGTTTATATGGAGGACTTTGAGAAAAACCGTCGGGTTTGCGCTTCCTGTAACTACCACGCAAGGCTTAAGTGGCAGGATAGGCTGAAGCAGACTGCCGACGCAGATACGTTCAGAGAATTTGACGCAAATATGACAAGCAAAAATCCCATAGATTTTCCCGATTATGAAAAGAAAATCAAGGAAATGCAGCAAAAATGCGACACTAAGGAAGCCGTAGTCACCGGCGAGTGCAAAATTCACGGTTACCGCTGTGTAATAGGCATAATGGACAGCAATTTTATTATGGCAAGTATGGGCAGCGTTGTGGGCGAGAAGATAA
>CAYMFX010000126.1:0-6493 GCA_964389845.1 uncultured Ruminiclostridium sp. | reverse complement strand
CATATTGCAGGACAGACCATTGTTCGGGAAAAAACCCTGATCGTATTTGATGAGGTGCAGCTTTGTGAACGAGCGTTGACCTCACTGAAATACTTTTGCGAGGACGCTCCCGATTATCATATAATCGTTGCAGGCAGCTTGCTGGGAGTTGCAGTCAACAGGGCAAAATTCTCTTTTCCTGTGGGCAAGGTGGATATGAAAACATTGTACCCTATGGATATGGAGGAATTTATGCTTGCTATGGGCGAGAACGCCCTTGTGGAGCAGATCAAAAAGTGCTTTCGGACAGATACACCGCTGCCCTCCGCTTTGCACGAAGCAGCAATGCAGCTCTATCGTCAGTATTTGATTGTAGGCGGTATGCCTGAGTGCGTTATGCAGTTTGCCGAAACAAGGGACTATATCCTTGTGCGCCACACTCAGGACACCATTCTTGCAAGCTATTTAAATGATATGAGCAAATACAATAACTTGAACGAGATCAAGAAAACCAGACTTGCCTATGACAATATTACCGTTCAGCTTTCCAAGAAAAACACTCGATTCCAATACAAGCTGATTAAAAAAGGGGGCAGGGCTTCCGAATTTGAAAATGCCATTGAATGGCTTTGTCTGTCGGGTATCGTGTCACAAGTGTACAAGGTGGAGCAAATCAAGAAGCCCCTTGAAAACTACCGTGATATTGACGCATTCAAAATCTATGTTTCGGACTTAGGACTGCTTTGTGCCAAGAAAGACTTGGCAGCAAACGATATTCTTTATATGTCGGAGGAGTTGAACGACTTCAAGGGCGGTATGGCGGAAAACTATGTAAATGTGCAGTTGTCCATAAATGGATATAACACCTACTATTGGGAGTCCGAGCGGGGAGCTGAGATTGATTTTGTTATTCAGCGTGAGGGGAAGATTATCCCCATTGAAGTAAAGTCGGCTGACAACACTAAAGCAAAGAGCTTAAAGGTGTATATGGAGGCGTATAAGCCCGCCTATGCTATCAAGCTTTCCGCAAAAAATTTTGGATTTGAGGAGGGGAAAAAGACCGTTCCTCTCTATGCGGCGTTTTGTATCTGAATAAGTTTATCCTATTTGCAAGCCTTTATTTTAATTATTTGCACCATTTAAGACATTCTTTACACAATTATTTGCACTTATTGACAGAAGCCCCACATTTTTTCCTATAAATCCACCACTTCAAAAATTTGATTTTTGGCGATATTAGTGCCATAATTTAAAAATAACGCAGAGAAAGGAAAAAATTTAAAATGGCAATAGAAGCAAAGGACAAATATCAAGGCTGTCTGATAGGCGGCGCAGTGGGCGATGCTTTGGGCTATGCAGTGGAGTTTTCCTCCGAAAGTGCCATTTTAAGCAAATACGGTAAAAAGGGAATTACCGAATATGAACTGCAAAACGGTAAAGCAATAGTTTCCGATGATACCCAAATGACTATGTTCACCGCAACGGCGCTGTTGGACGGAGCAACAAGAGGTAAGCTGAGAGGAATATCAGGCAGCCCTTCAAGTTATATGGGCTATGAGTATCAAGGCTGGTACTTAACCCAAACTCAGTCCTTCCCCATAGACAGGGAAGAGAATTATGCGAAATTCAGTTGGATAATGAATATGCCTGAAATATTTAAAAGAAGAGCTCCCGGCAACACTTGTCTTTCCTCCTTAGCTTCGGGAGAAATTGGAACATTAGAAAACCCCATAAATAACAGCAAGGGCTGTGGCGGAGTTATGCGTGTTGCTCCTATCGGCTTGTATCTCCCCCATTACCCCTATATGTCGCAGGAAGAAATTGACAAGGTGGGCGCAGAAGCCGCTACCATAACTCACGGTCATGAGCTGGGCTATATCCCTGCCGCCGCCTTAGTACATATAATCAGCAGGATTATTAAAGATAACAATGCCACAATTTTAAAGGCGGTTGATGATTCATTAATCGCCGTCCAAAGCCTCTTTAAAAGCCGTAAGCACATGGATTATTTTATAGAGCTAATGAAAAAAGCGATAGAATTATCCCAAAGCGGGTGTGACGACCTAACTGCAATTCACCAACTGGGCGAGGGCTGGGTAGCGGAAGAAACACTTGCAATCGCCGTCTATTGTGCCATAAAGTATCAAAACGATTTTGAAAAAGCGATCTGCACCGCCGTAAATCACAACGGCGACAGCGACTCCACGGGAGCAGTATGCGGAAACATTTTGGGAGCATATTTAGGCTACAGGGCTATTCCTCAAAAATATAAAGATAACCTCGAATTTCACAATGTGCTTTTGGAGTTGGCGGAGGACTTGTTTAACGACTGCCAAATGAGTGAGTATGGGGGAGAAAGGGACGAAAAATGGTTGAAGAAATATGTGCATAGAACTTATTGTATGAAGGTGTGATTTTAAAATACGATAAAAAGAATAGAAAAATAGTCAACTACGCACACAAGGTCGCAGTTGACTAAATTAATGCTCACAATATCAAATATTACAAATATTTTTTCAGTATTTCAAATATCTCATAAACCTTTGTACATGGGTCGCATTCAGAGGGATTAGCATCAGCATACCGTCTTGCTATCTTTTTAGCGTTTTCAACAGCGGTTGGTAAATTTGGCTTTAATAGCGCATAAATATCAGTTTGATTTTTTTCATACTTCCTTTTCATATGTTTGGTTAATTTTGAAAAGTAGTCTTTTCGTTCAAGTGGTGTTTCCAAATAAATGTAATGAAGCAGAAACCAATATTCTATGCACTGGTTTGACCATAGGGGGTGGTATAAGGTGTATTCGTCAGATATTTTTTCGCACCCAGAACAGGTTTCATCAAAGTCATTTGCAGGGAAATCATCTTTATCAAATACAATCCAGACATGCTTAAATTCGTTGACAGACTGATCTGCAATCTTTTTCGCATATTTAAGCAAGTCCTTTGTATTTTTGCCGGTTCCTTTAACTTTTATGGATAAACGTCCGGGATATTTCGAGTTGATATGATTCTTTAAAGCTTCAAAATAATTCGGTTCAGTCTTTTTTCCTTCGGTGACAATTAAATGGTATTCAGGTGCAATGTCCCTTCTCCTGTCAAGACGGGGAGCCATCCAGCTTTTATTTAAGTCAGTTTTTTTAGGAGGTTTGTTTGACATTTTATTACCCCCAATTCATCATATTATGAAAATACGGATCAGCGCCATATCTGCCTTCAAGATACTGCTTATCAAAGGCGGCGCTTGGCTGAATGTGATTACCGTTTTCATCACGGATTTCATAAAGCGAATACAAATCACTGGATTCATCTTCAAGCTTGCAGGCAAACCATATTTCGTCGGTACGGAAAACACTGCTTTTCATGGTTGAAATGTCGTGAGAAGTAAAAATAAGCTGTGCCTTATTCTTATTTATCTCAGGATTCTTAAACAGCATTATTATGAATTTCAGCAGCTTTGGGTGGAGCTTGGCGTCCAGCTCATCTATTATTAGAAGACTTCCTCTTTCTAATGCAATAATTACAAATGGAATAATATTGAATAGTTTTTGAGTACCTCCAGATTCACTGTTGATATCTAAAAGAAAGTTTTTGTTATTTACGGTGTGCTGTAAAAATATATCTACAGAATGATTAGTATCAGATTTTTTAACAATATTATAATCGCTTATACTTATACCTGCGTCATTCATAAGGGCAATGATTTTATCCTTATAACTATCATCTTCAAAAAAAACAAATCGCTTTTCGGTAATGTAATTTCCATAATTACGAATCACGCAGTTACTGAACCATTTGATTGCCATATTTATTGCTTCAATATTGTAATTAATGTGCAAAAAAGAAATGTATGGCATCAGATCATTAATTTCTGTATTGATATTTGATTTCCTTATGCTTGCTCCCAATATAATATTATTTCCATTACGCTCAAAAATTTTTGTAATTCTGCTTCCCGATTTCGTTTTACGGCGATAAAGACATTCTGAAATAATAATTTCGTTATTTAGTGAGATAGAATACTTGTATTCATATTCATTATTAGGTCTAAAAAACAGAGTAAATTCCGTTGGATTATTTAATGAGACATTGTCAAATAAGAACGGAGAAAATTTCACACTTGCACTGTCAACAATGTTTGATTTTAAAACCATAATCGGCTTCATTACAATATCAATAGCAAACTCCAGTGCCTTAAGCAGATTTGATTTTCCACCGCCGTTAGGACCGTAAATAACAGAAACAGGCAGGAATTTTTTATCGTCTGCCCCTTGCAATAATGACTCACCGAAGGGAGAGTTTTCAGCATTAAGAGAATTTTCTGACTGTAAATCAAAAACAGTTTCGTTTTTATATGAATAGAAATTTTTAAAAATAAATTGGCACAGCATGATTTATCCCTTCTTTCATTTATTATTATATTATATTTATTCCCAACAGTCAATAGCAAAATGCAAATTTAAGAAAAAAATTATTAAAAACGCAGTTTAAATTTTAAACAAAAAATAGACTGCATTAAAGCAATCTATTTTTCCATATTATAATCAAATATTCCAAATAATCTTACTATTCCCCTCCTCCCCAATCAAAATCCTATCAATTAAAATATCCGCAACCTCTTTCTTTCTCCTATAATCCGCACTCTTCCACGACCTGCCCAGATTAACGATAACAGTCGAGTCCTCATTTTTGCTTTTAAGCAAGTCTATTCTGTCCTGCAAGGTTATCCTGTCTAACTTAAGCTGTTCAGCCTTTTTGTTGGCAAGCGCCAGCAAATCCGCATTGAAACCGCCTGCAAGTATGCTGTCTATAAGCTGCTTTTCCTTTTGTTCTACTGCCTTAAGCCTTAGCTTCAAATCATTTATCTCCGAGTAATCTGTGACCTTGCCTGTTCTTTTTACCTCCTTTAAATCCGACAGCTTTTCTGTGATACAGCCGTAGATCATGTTCTCCAAATCCTCGGCGTAAATCGTCACCTTAGTACCCGTACATATTTTTTGGTGGGATTTGCCTGTGCAGTTAAAGTACCGCCTTATCTCCCCGTTTTTGTTGATAACGCCCTTAACGGTGGTCATATGGTGCCCGCATTTTTCACAGATTACCTTTCCCGCAAGCCAGCTTGTGCTGTTGCTGTAGCTGTTGGTGATCTGCTTATTCTTCGAGAGCTTTCTTTGACACTTCAGCCAAATATCCGAACCCACAATTCCACGGTGGGACATTAAAACTAATTTCATATCCGACCAATCGGGATTGTCGGGCTTATGCTTACTGCGCCCGTAAAGCTGTGCTCCGTACTCTCCCGTGAACATTGAGGAATCCGTTATCATCTGCGTTCCATGCCTTTCATAGTAATCATAAACATCTGAATCGGCTCTGACATAAATCGGATTTTTCAGTAGAGCAGAAAGCTTAGCGGTAGACCAATCGCTGCCGTCCAAAGGCTTTTTGTTTTCTGCGATCAAAATATCCAGCAGCCGCCGCAAGCTAACGCTTTCCTGTGCGTAAACTTCATATATGTACTCAATTTGTTCAATTTGTGAGGGAATGGGTTCTAACTTTTTTGTCTTGATATTGTGGATTACAGTGGGTACTAATTCAAAACCGTAGGGCTGACGTCCTCCCATATAAAATCCCATTTCACTGCGGTGAGCGTAGGCCTGCGTAACACGCTCAATTATCGAGGTGCGCTCAAACTCGGCAAATACCGCCAGCAGCTTCACTATCATTTCACCATAGGGCGAGGAGGTGTCAAAGGACTCCTGTGAGGATACGAACTTCACATCGTGCAGCTTAAATTCCTGCAAAATGTCCACAAAATCAGCCAGCGAGCGGCTCATACGGTCCAGCTTATACACAATAACCTTGCCGACCTTGCCCTGACGTATCAGCTTCATCATTTTCTGAAAGCCCTCACGGTTCACATTGCCGCCCGAAAAGCCGTTGTCCACAATGGTTTTGACTGTTTCTTCCCGTTCGTCGGGCTTAATCATCGACTTGCAGTATTCAATTTGAGTTTCGCAGCTTATGCTGTTTTCTCTCTCAACAGATTTTCTGGCATAAATAACAATCATCTTGACACCTCCTCCCTTCTATGTTAAAATGTTTAAAGATAATTATGCGGGAATTTTTGCGGTTTTGGAGAGAATGTTGCAAAGCTCCTCAGCAATTCGCTCCTTGACGTTCTCATCATCTTTCGGAATAATATGTTCAACCTTGTGTTGAATGTTCTTAATGTCCGTGTATTCGGTTGTAAGTTTTACCATAAGTAACCTCCTAAATTGCCCCGCAAAGGGGTGTTGGGTTGGAATCAATGTTGATTTCACTTGTTATGAGTATATGCGTGAATTTGCAACATATTTCGTTGTTTAGCAGAATTAATATCCCCTCGGTGGTATAAGGAAAGAAACAACTAATCAGCTGTGGAGGAGTAATCCTGATTCCTTGCCGTCTGTATGTACGGTGTTGTCTGACACGCAAAATCCAAAAAATTGACAAGCAAAATCCAAAAAACACCA
>CAYMFX010000125.1:0-6576 GCA_964389845.1 uncultured Ruminiclostridium sp. | reverse complement strand
AAACCCACCACCTTTTGAAAAAGGTGGACGAAAACTTAATCAGGCTTTCAAGAAAGATGATTATGTTACAACTTTAGCTTTTTTACAGCCCCTTTTTCTTTTATTCGATTTTTATTTTGATTTCAAGGATTTGGGTTTCATTTTTTAGTTGAAGCTAAATATAAATTAGATAAGAGCAATTGGACAGCTACATTGAAAGGAATTGTTATGGGAACAAGAGTAAGAGGAGTTGTTTTGGGAAAAGGCAATTCGGTTATTGAGGAAATAAGGGAAAATTCGACTTTAGAAATCGCAGATAAAGCAAAATCGGATACGAATATAACGGAGATATACAAAAGTACACCCGACAGCAGAGAGACGGATAAAGCAGCAATATACAAAAATGCAGACAATTCGGAAGCCCGCAGCCCCGAAGCGCTCAAAACGGAGCCGGTGAAGGAGATTGCATTTTTCAGCGAACCGAAGCGTGTAAAGAAAAAAACTCAAAGGAGCATTTTCCTGTTTCAATTGTTGTTCTGTTCCTCAATTTGTTTTGTAATGCTTATCAGCAAGCTGACAATGCCGCCGCTTTATGAAAATCTGCACGTTTATCTGACGAGGCTGTTAGGTTGGTAAGGCTCAGAACAGGGGAAACGGATATATGCTTTGACTTCTCCTTTTTCTTGGTAGTAGGCTTGTTTCTTGCCTTCGATAGGTTCGGCTATGGAGCAATATGCCTTGCCGCCTGCATTTGTCACGAGGCGGGACATCTTATTGTTATGCTTATATCGGGGAAAAAGCCGAAGGAGATTTTTTTCAGCGGCGGAGGAATCTGCATAAGGGGCAGGGGCGAGCAAAGCGCACCTGTTCTTGCGGCGGGATGTACGGTGAATTTCCTGCTGTTCGGCATTTTCTTTTTTGCAACAGGCAAGGGAGACCTGTATTCCACGCTGTTTGGAATAGCTAATTTAGCAGTGGGAATATTCAACCTGCTTCCGATAGGAGCGTTAGACGGAAAACAACTGTTAAAAAAAGCAGCGTTAAGATTTATGAGCTTTGAAACAGGGGAAGGGTTAATTCGATATACAGAGACAATCTTCACGGCTGCCGCCGTTGTGGGGGTGATTATACTGCTGTTGTCGGGACTTGTAAATGCTACCGCAGTTGTTGTGCTGGCGTATGTGTTTGTGCTGGATTTTGTGCTGAGCTGATTCAAAATTATTGCCGAAGGCAATTCCACAATTTTCTATCCTTGACTATGACAACCCAATGCTATATAATATAAAAAAGCAATTTCAAAGCCCACACACCATAGAAAGGTAGAACAACAATGCTGCTCAATAAAAATTGGAAATTAAAGCTGGGAAACAGCATACTGCCCTGTAAAGCGTTCCCCGTGTCGATGTACCAAACGCTTATGGCTAACGGAAAAATAGACAACCCCTATTACGGAGAAAATCAGTATGAGGCTAAGGAGCTGAGCCGTGAGGACTGTGAGTTTTTCTGTGATTTTGTTCCCGAGGGAGATTTATTTTCACGGGACAAAATATATTTACGATTTTACGGGATTGATACGTTGGGACAAGTTGTCCTTAATGACAAAATAATTTTAAATACGGACAATATGTTTGTCACCTACGAAAAGGAGGTAAAGGAGCTTCTTAAAGAGGGAACAAACCGCCTTTCCGTTAAGCTGAAATCGCCTCTTGCTTTTGCGGAGGAGGCATACAGGAACCGTCCGCTCTACGGCGTGGAGGGAACGGTTCCCGGCTATCAGCACATCAGAAAGGCGCATTACAGCTTCGGCTGGGATTGGGGTCCTCAGCTTCCCGATATGGGAATATGGCGTGATGTGGAGCTTGTGGGCTGTTCAATTTGCGAGATAAAAAGCGTGCGCTATGAACAGAGATTTTCCGAGGATTACTCTCGGCTTAATTTAACTGTTGCTCCCGAAATTAAGCTTTACGGGGTTAAGCCTTTGGAATTGCTGACGGAAATATCGCTTTCCGACGGGAGAAGCCTTATATCACGAAAACCGCTGCACCAAAGCGAAATAATGGAATTTAAGATTGAGAATCCTCCCTTGTGGAATGTGAGGAGCATTGGGGGACAGCCCTTGCAGACCGTTACCCTTACCGTATTCGAGGGAGAAAAAATAATTGATACCTTCACCGAAAGGATAGGCTTCAGACAGCTTACGGTAAACAATGACGCTGAAACAGGCAAGTTCTGTTTTGTCTGCAACGGAAAAGAAATATTCGCTATGGGAGCTAATATTATCCCCGGAGACCAGATACTGCCCCTTGTCACCGAGGAAAGAACGGATAATATGCTTAACCGCTGCGTCGAGGCAGGGCTTAACTGTCTCAGAATATGGGGCGGCGGCGTTTATCCCGATAATAGGTTTTTGAGCAAATGCGATGAAATGGGATTTATAGTGTGGCAGGATTTTATGTTTGCCTGCGCCGCCTATAAGCTGAATACCGCCCTTGCCGCTTCAATCAAAAGGGAGGTGAGAGACAATATAGTCCGTATACGCAATCACCCTTGTATCGGTCTATTCTGCGGCAACAACGAGATAGAAAGTATGTGGGAGGGCTGGGGAGTTCCGTATGACCCCGAAGCGCAAAACGACTATGTTAATATTTTTGAAAGGATAATTCCCGAACAGGTCAAAGAGCTTTCTCCCGATATATTCTACTGGCCCTCCTCTCCTTCGTCGGGAGGAAATCAGTACGGCGGAAAATGCTTTAGGGGCAGCTCGGACAACGGAAGGGGCGACCAGCATTTCTGGGCGGTATGGCACAGCTTTAAGCCCTTGGAGGAGTTTAGAAAATACGACTTTCCTTTCTGCTCGGAATTTGGCTTCGAGTCCATTCCTTCAATTAAAACGGTGTCAACCTTTGCTAAGGAGGCTGATTTAAATCTTTCCTCCCCTGTAATGGAGGCGCATCAAAAATGCGCATTGGGAAATGAAAAGCTTCTCTTTTACATTGCTCAGATGTGCCGCTGTCCCAAAAGCTTTGAGGAAACCATATATGCAACTCAGCTTGTGCAGGCGGAGTCTATACGTCTCAACGTGGAGCATATGCGCCGCAAAAGAGGAAAGTGCATGGGCAGCCTTTATTGGCAGTTCAACGACAGCAATCCCGTTATTTCATGGTCGGCGGTGGACAGCCTTGACCGCCCCAAGGCGCTTTACTATGCTACAAAGCGCTTCTATGCGCCTGTTCTTCTCTCCTGCCTTGAGGAAAATCACAAGGAGGTTCAGCTTCATATAACTAACGACACTGTAGAAAATGTAAAGGGAAAGATAAGGTGGCGGTTCAGACGGAACGACGGGGAAATCATAAAAAGCGGCTCGGTGGATTTTGACGCAGCGCCCTTATCCGCAGCTTCGGTGCTGTCGGTAAATCTTGCGGGAGAGCTTGCCGATATTAGGAACAGGAGAAGCTGTTTTTTGCAGTATGAAGCGGAGGTGGACAAAAAAATAATCTCCGAGGGCTGTACAATCTTTGTCCGTCCCAAGTCGTTTTCATTCCTTCCTCCGAATTTCAATTTAACGGTAGAGGAAACTCCTTCAAGCTTTATTCTTGAGCTTGAAAGCAAGAGCTTTGCCAAAGGAGTAATGTTGGATTTAAAGGACGCAGACTGTATTTTCGGAGACAATTTCTTTGATATTTGCGGAAAGCGCAGAGTTGAAATTAAAAAGGATTCGCTTTCAAGACCGCTGGACTCGGCAACGCTCAGGAAAAAGCTTACCGTTATCAGCTGTTATGATTTGCAAAGTTGACAATGGACAATTGTGGAATCGCCTGCGGCGATGGATTTTGATTTTACTTCTGCTAATTTTTTTGTAAATTCATTATGCTTGCTTCCTTGACATTTTTTCAAGACAAGTATATAATGAAAACGGAAACTCTCTTAAAAGGGAGTTCCCTTTTAAAGAGGGAATCCAAGGCGGGCGAGGCGTTGTTAATAAAGCTCCCGGACGGTACATGAGAAAGTCTTGTGTCTTGGTGCCGTTTCAGAAAGGGGGCGAGGCTATATGTACATAACACTCAATGAGCTGTTAAGTTTATTGTCGCTTATCTGCGACATTATAACTCTTGTAGTCCTTGCTCTTAAGACGTTTAAGAGCAATAAAAAATAACCGCCTCTTCATCTTGCAAGCGTAAGTAGGCGGTTATTTTTCCGTTTTATTTTACGGGAGCAGACAACGTCTTGCCCCTCTTTAATTTTATTATACACATTCGCTCCCGATTTGTCAAGCGATTTTTTAAGCTTTACCTCAACTTTCAACTATTCATCTCACTGCCTATCTTTCATTCACAACTTCTATTCTCTCTCCCCCTCTCACCGCCACTCTGGGAACTCTTGCGGAAACGCAGCACACCACCTCGTTGCTGATAGTACCCATAACGTCGGCGATACGGTCAAGGCTTGTTTCGGCAAAATCGCCGCTGTACAGCTTTACCTCATCGCCTATTTTTGCATCGGCTTCGGTAACGTCTATCATCATTTGATCCATGCACACTCTTCCCCGCACGGGACACAGCTTGCCGTTTATTATTGCCATTCCCTTATTGGATAGAAGCCTTGAATACCCGTCCGCATAGCCTACGGGAACGACGGCTAAAATCTGTTCCCTATCGGAGGTGTAGGTTCTGCCGTAGCTGACGCTTACATCCTTAGGGATAACTTTAAGCTGGTCTATCACTCCCTTTAAGGTCATCACCTGTTTAAGGGGAACGGGGCATTTCTCGCCTGTGTTGGGAGAAAGTCCGAAGGGGATAAGTCCGGGACGCATAAGCTCGGATTTAATATTGGGATAGAAGCAGATGCCGCCGCTGTTCTGACAGTGAAGCGGCAAATTATAGCCCTCCGCCAGCTCAAGGAATTTTTTGTGCTGTTGGGTTGTAAACGCCCTGCTGTTATCGTCAAGCAAATCAGATACCGCAAAATGAGTATACATTCCCGTAATGTTAAGCCCTTTAAGGCTCATAATGCTGTCAATTTCAGATTTTGTCCTGACTCCCACCCTTGACATTCCCGTATCTACGGCAATGTGAGCGGATATTTTTGTATTGCTTGACAGTGCGAAGCCGTTTAATCTCTGTGCAAACTCCACGCTGCCTATTGTGGCGGTGATATTATGCTTTATTATTCCTTCAAAGCAGTCCTCGGGGATATATCCGAACACTAAAAGAAAACACCCGTTGTCTCCGATAATGCTTCTCAGCCTTTCAGCCTCGTGGAAATTGGAAACGGCGAATTTTCTTATGCCCAAGCGATAATATTCCTTGCCGCAGATAACGTCGGAATGCCCGTAGGCGTTGGCTTTCATTACGGCGATGACTTCCTTTTGGGGGCAGTGCTTTTTAATGCTCTCAATATTAAAATCAAAGGCATCAAGGTCAATTTCCACCCAGCAGCGTTTTAAAAAATTCATTTGAATCCTTCCTTTGGTATTGTATTTAATTTGAATATGTGTTACAATATATTTTGTATATGGTTTAATTATACAACATATCGATTAAAATTACAAGACCGTAATTGCTTCTGTATTACAAGGAAGAAAGGTAATTTTTATGACAACCAAAAAAAGAAAAAGCAACTGGTATATTTATGCCATAGCATTTATTGCGGCGTCATTGGTTGCGGCAATGATAATGTCAATTCTCTGGGATATAATTTTCGTTCCTTCGGAAAAGAAAAATATGAGCGGAATAAAAAGCGACCTTCCCGACGCCTCCAATAATCTTATAACGCTGTTTATGCTGTCGGAGGAAAAGGCGGCTAATCCCTCCCGTTATATGATAGTAAGCTTTCAGCCCGCAGACAGCGCCGTAATTTGCGTTCCCCTAAGGTCAAATTTAAGGGCAAGGGTGGGCAGCGACGTAAACACTCTCGACGGCTTTTATACCGAGGGAGGTATTAATTCGGTGCTTTATGCAATTGAGGCTGCCGTAGGCGTTAAGTGTGACAGATATGTAAAATCGGACAGAGAAAGCTTCGTTTCCCTTATCGATTCTATTGGCAGAGTCGCCATTGACTGTGCCTACGACGTTTTGTCAAACGACGGCAGCGTGGCTCTTGAAGCGGGTCCTCATTCAATGACGGGGAACAATCTTTACAACTACATCAACTACGACAATCCAAGCTACGGAGACGATTATCAGAGTTTAGTGGCAGGTTCCGCCGCAGTATCCATTATCAACAGCAATCTTAACGGCTTGTCCGCCACGGTAATACAAAGCTACTTTAATAAGTTACAGAACACCACCGATACAAACCTTACCATTGACGATTACACTAAGCGTCAGCAGGCTCTTGTATTTGTCAGCACCGAGATTTTCGACCCGGGACAGTATTATATTCCCTATGGAGAGATTCAGGACGGGGAGTTTGTTTTGTCCGACAATTCCAAAACTACCATTTTGGAGCGTTTGAAGATTGAGGAGTGATTGCTCGTTTTTCCTGAAAGCGTTAATTCTTTTTTCGCGGGGCTATAAAAAAACACATTACCGTGCGAGGTAAAACCTCGCAAAGATACAACTGTCTATCATAAAACAGGGGACGCCCTCTCTTGCAGGG
>CAYMFX010000124.1:2118-6726 GCA_964389845.1 uncultured Ruminiclostridium sp. | reverse complement strand
AGTTGTATCTTTGCGAGGTTTTACCTCGCACGGTAATGTGTTTTTTTACAGCCCCGAAATTTATTACATTTTAATCTGAAAGCATAAATACCCGATGTTATTTTTCATTATTCAGTATCTTCTCTCTTTTTCCTCTCCCTTTTTGTAAGCACTATGGACAATACCCCGTAAATCAGGCAAAGGAATAAGACGAGAATCAACATTGCGGTGCGAGTGACCATTCCGTCCTTCACAAGCTTATCCCATTCCTCAACAGCCGAAAGAAATTGCGTTGCTCCCAACACCGAGCCCATAAATATACAATACACCCCCGAAAAGGTTCTGCTGAAGGTTCCGTTTACGGCGATAAGCACTCCCTTAACAGCGCAGCGAATCTCACAATATATGACCGCCGCCAGCGCCAGCGCTAACATGGGCGCCACATGGCTTTCGCACCACTGATACACGCCCTCCATAATAAGCGTATTCAGAAAAACCGCAGTGCTGTAACCAATCAGCGCCTCGGTGTAAATACTTTTGCGGACTATTTTCTGCCGTTCGTCAAAAATCTCCTTGCGGCTTTTAGGGTCGTTCATAATAATCGACTCACAGAACTTGTCAAAAGATTTCATGCTCATTTTTGTTTTTCCTTTCTCTACCGATAAAAATAACGGTCAGTATTCCTGCTGTTATCAGCAGGACATAACATAGAAGCACTGTAAATTGCTTAACGACCATTCCGTTGCTGATTATCGCAAAGCCGCTGTCGGCAAACCTAAGAAACTCCCCCATACCGTTCATAAATCCGATCAGTATACACAGAAATCCCGGAAGATACCGTATCGCAGAACCGCTTACTCCGATAAAGCAGCCCTTGACCTCCGCACTTATAATGTAGAAAAGAAGGCTCAGCATTATAAACAGCAGCATCGGCATCAAATCGCTGTCCGACCATTTGTAAATACACTCGCTGATAACGGTATGCAGAAACATCAGCACTATGAAAACTGCCATTGCCCGTATCGCCAAATGAAGCTGCAACTGCTTCTGTCTTTCGTCAAATATCTCCCGCCCCTTATTCTCTTCGGGATTTACCATAGCCTCGCAGAATTTGTCAAAAGATTTCATACTCATTTTTCTTCCTCCTCCCAAAACAGCTCGTCAAGCGTCTTGCCCAACGCCCTGCATATGTCTATGCACAAATTGATTGTGGGGTTGTAGTCCCCGCTTTCCACGGCGGATATGGTCTGCCTTGTCACCTTGACCTTTTTGGCAAGCTCGTCCTGCGATAAATCCAACGCCGCCCTTGCCGCTTTAAGCTTTAAATTTTTCGCCATATCCTACTTAACGCCTCCCTGTTTTTTGCCACGCCCTTCTTGACCCTTACTTATTTTTTGGCATTGGCATGTAACCCTCGCCGACATTTGCCCTTTTAATAACCTCTTGCTTTGTCTTTGTATTGATTGTAACATAACTCAGACAAAATGTCAAGTATATTTTGCAAAATGTTAAAAATATTTTCACAAAGCAATACCCGTGCTTCTGAAAACGAAGCACGGGCGATTTTTTTCAATTCTGAGATTTTTTAATTCCGAAGAACAGCCGAAGGAATCCTGCCAAAAACTTAGGACTTTTAACAACAACAATCTTCATATGTACCTCTCTTCCTTTCTCAGCGCCGTCAGCATTTCAGCAGCCACAGACCTATACCGATAAGCGCAGCCGCCAAAACAATCAGCATAACTTTAGCGGAGAGAAAGCAAAGACACAGCAGCCCGCCGCAAAACAGAAAAAGCGAAAGCTTCCTCTTCTTCCTACAGTCTCTGCGTCTCATACTTCCCACCACCTTTACACTTTATATTATTCGGCAAAGGAATTTTGGTGCATGACCTGTTCTGAATTATCTGTGTCTGCCCCCGCCGCCGTGCCTTCCGCCGCCGCTGGAGTGGTGAGTTGAACTGTGATGAGAGCCTCCGCCTCCTCCCGAACCGCCGCCTGTGCTCTGAGGAGAATATATTCTTGTGGTAACATTTCCTAAAAAGGTATCGGTGGCTTGTGAAAACAACAATGAGCCTTTAACAACATACCACTGATTAACAGGCTTTGCAAGCTTGTATTTCTTATGATTGACTCCAAAAATAATCAACCCGATTAAAGCGGCAACCACCAAAAGAAACAGCAGCGTAATAACAATCTCTTCCGGTTCAACCTCCTTCCCCCAGACCTCAATCTGATTGTTATCCTTGCCCAATCCGTAATAGTAATCCGCACTGTCAACAAAATTTAAAGCGGCGTTCTTGTAATCGCCCGATTTAATGCAGTCAAAAAACATATCGAACATTCTTTCGATTCGGTAATCGCTGTAGTAGTTGATACAAGCGCCGCTGGTGGAAACATAGTCGTACTTTGTATCATTGTTGATAAGGAGCAGCAAGCCGTCAGTATCCTTTCCGCAAAAGGTTTCATAATAAACGTCTGCATAATCCACAACGCCCCTGTCGCTTTTATCAGCTCCCACATCGTCGGAAATCAGTATCACCACATTAAACCCCGACTTGTCGGCGAATTTCTGAGCATAACGAACTACCTCTTCTTCATCTGCCGTATCAAGACATTCCGCAAGATCGACTACAATCGCCCGTCCCTTAAGCTTGAGGATACTATCCGCAAAAGCACTGACCGAAATCAGCGCCGAAACAACAATTACGGCAGCAAGGAAAGCCCCGATTTTTCTTATTCTCATAAACCCACCCCCTTAACCGAAAAACGTCACTATAATAAACAGCAGCAGCGCTATTGCTCCCGGAATGCCGAAGCTGAACAATGCAAGCTTCAATTTGTTTATGGGAATTGTGCCGCCGAATTTCCCTGTCTGTCCGTTCATTGCGTAGTAATATTGCTTTCCCTTGTAGTTATATGTTAAGAACCACAAGGGCAGCAGCGCAAGATTCCAGCGAACCCCCTTGACCCTATAAAACTCATTCTTAACCTCCATACGGGAATAGCCCTTTACCGAATCTCTGAACTGCTTTCTCGTCTCCTCCAAAACTCTTCTTTCGATTCTCGGATAAACCTTTTCCTTGGTGACGCTGTACTTTTCTGCATAATGTCCCGAAAGGTAAGCCATTTCAAATTTTGTGAGCTTGGTATAGTCAAAGGGCTCAATGCTTTCGGTAAGCGCGTCCTCTGCTTTTAATGAGCCGTCGGCGGGAATATATTCAAACTCCAACGTACCCTGCCTTACCACCATATGCTTCGCTTCGGTCTTTACTATGTAATCGCCGTTTCTTACAGAGCTTAGCGTTTTGTAGCAATCGGCGGCAAAGGTTCCCTCGGCAATGCTGTCGCAAAGCCAATAAGGGACGTACACGCCCCTGATTTTAGAGAGACTGTCGGGAGCGCCGAAGCCCTTTGCCATAAAAAATTTATATTTGGCAGTCCAGCTTTCAAAGCCCTCCAGCGCCTGTTCCTCCGTCTTGACAAAGGGAATTATCAAATCGGGACAGTATTCGCCGCTGAGCCTTCCCGAAAGCACTATGGGGCTGTGGCAGTAGTGACAGATAGCCGAAGCGGAAAGCTCCGATTCCGTAATAACCTGAGCGCCGCAGCCGGGGCATATGTACAGCTTGCTGTCTCTTACAAAGCTCTCTCTTTCCTCTTCTCTTTGAGGGTCAAGCTCCTGCTGCTCCGGGAAACCGTTCTCTACTCCCTTAGCCGTCAGCTTGTCAAGCTCCGACTTGTCGTAATGCCCTCCGCAAAACTCGCAGTCAAAACCCTGTGTTGCCGCATTAAACGAAAGACTTGCCCCGCACGAGGGACATTTGTATGCAACCGCATCTGCCTGCATCTCACATTTTCCTTTCTCGCATCAGGCTGAAATGCTACAACCCGAAATACTTTTTTCAATCGTCTATTGCTCTTAAAATCGTAATTGCCAAACTTTATTAGCCATTCAAAACGAAAATATCGGTGTGAGAAGCTCCTCACACCAACTTTTTTGTATTATTATGACCAAAAAGATTTTTGGTAAAGCAAGCATAAAAATACGCTCTCGTGAGAATGGGAGCGTATTTACTGCCCGGCTTACAGACTGGTGGACCTGAAGGGGTTCGAACCCTCGACCTCTGCGTTGCGAACGCAGCGCTCTCCCGGCTGAGCTACAAGCCCTTAAATATATAAATCAGAAAAACGAAACCTGACATAAGCCAAGTTTCATTAATCCAAAATAGATCGTGTGTTTAGCTGACAAAAAAGATTTTTTTGAGAAACAAGCCGAAAATCTGCTCTTGTGAGAATGGGAGCGTATTGGATCCGGCGTCACGCCGGTGTGTTATCGTTACCAAAAAGATTTTTGGTAACGCAAGCGTTATAATACGCTCTTTGTTAATTGAGAGCGTATTAGGGGTCGCCTTGCGACTGGAGCGGATTACGGGACTCGAACCCGCCCCTTCGGCTTGGGAAGCCGATGCTCTACCGGATGAGCTAAATCCGCAAAAAATCAACATATATATTATAAACCCCAAAACTAAAAAAGTCAATCCCAAAACAAAAATAAACTCAAAAAAAAGGAACCCAACCGAGTTCCTTTTTTATTTGAGTTATTAAGAAATTACTTTCTCTTCTTAGCAA
>CAYMFX010000124.1:0-2108 GCA_964389845.1 uncultured Ruminiclostridium sp. | reverse complement strand
GCGGTTTTTTCATAGAGGTAATTAACAATAAGGATTAAATCATGAGCATAATTAAAATCTTTAAAAATTACTTTCTCTTCTTAGCAACTACAACTGCGCCTGCTGCGAGAACTGCAAGACCTGCAACGATTGCAACGCCTTCAATACCGGTATCGGCATTGTTCTTGTCATTAGCGGGCTTGTCGGTATTGCCTGCTGCGCCTGTGGTGGTGTCTGCGCCGGTGGTGGTGTCTGCTTCGGGAGCGTCAGTAGTATCCCCGGAAGTTGTTTCATTTTCTTCAGCTGCAGAAACGCCGGTAATGTCGAAAGATACGCTCATAACCTTAACATTAGCAATTGTATCTCTGTCGATAGGAGAATCATTCTTTGTATCGCCGTACTCATTGTAAATTTCAATACGAAGCTTTCCGTTTCCTTCAATATCGCCGAAGAGAATCTTATCCTGTGCTACAGCAATATCAGCAGTTTTTCCGTCAGCGTCAGTGGTCTGAATCTTTACATTAGTAACATTGATTCCGGCATCCTTAGCAACCTGCATCTTCTGTGCAGCAGTTGCAGAACCGCCTAAAGCTTCATATGCCTCAGAACCCTTACCGCAGTTTTTATCCTTAGCCAAATCAACAATATCAACGCAGAATACCGTAGCACCGTTGCCAAGAGTAACATCAGTATCGTCGGCATTTGCCATGAAGTCACCTACTGAAACAGTATAAGTGCCGTCCTTTGTTACATCAGCAGTAGTATTGGTGAACTCTGCGGTATCGCTCATAGTGTTGAATGTCCAGCTTCCGTCAGCCCACATAATAGAAGCTTCGTTTGCGCTTGCAGCAGCAGCCAAAGTAGAAACTGCCATTACAGAAGCAGCTGCTCCGGCTAAAACTTTTTTCATATTCATTGTTTGTTTTCCTCCATAAAAATTAATTGTATCTATATTATACTGATATATTACCCAAAATACAATCGCTTAAATACACAAACTTGACCGCAATCATTTGGTGAAACTCACAATAATTCGGTAACACATTGTTGATTTTGCACAATTTTCTGTGATTCATAAGAAATCGTTTTCATTAATAGATGAATCGTCATTAAATTTTGATAATTAAAAAAAGCGGCTCAATAAAGAACCGCTTTTCTTTTTGTTAAAAAAGTAAATTATCAGAAAATTACTTTCTCTTCTTAGCAACGATAACTGCGCCTGCTGCGATAACTGCAAGACCTGCTACAACTGCAACGCCTTCAATACCTGTATCGGCATTGTTCTTGTCGTTTGCGGGCTTATTGGTATCGCCTGCTGCGCCGGTTGTTGTGTCAGCTGCTGCTGTGGAGTCAGCTGCTGTTGTGGTGTCGCCGCCTGCTGACATACCGGAAACAGTGAAGGTGATAGAAACGTCATGACCAAAGTCAGAAGAAGAAATTACTTTCTGTGAATCTTCTGTTCCCCAAGTGTTAAAGAGCTCAACACTATAATACTTAACAGTGGGTTCCTGTACTGTAGCATTATCGAACTCAGTAACCTTATCTGCGGGGAAGCTGAATCCATTATTGAGTAATGCGTCGCCCTTTAAAGCAACCTCCTTACCGTCAACAGTCAGCTTATCAATCTTGATATTAACATCGGGATACTCTTCTACCTTAATATTTGTACCGATAAACAAAAGATTCCAGAATGTTGCATCTCCATCCTTACCGTCTTCCATAGCACCAAACTTAAGTGT
Organism: uncultured Ruminiclostridium sp.; assembly: GCA_964389845.1. Classification (GTDB taxonomy): domain Bacteria; phylum Bacillota; class Clostridia; order Oscillospirales; family Ruminococcaceae; genus Ruminiclostridium_E. The sequence continues at coordinate 390 of CAYMFX010000124.1, read as the reverse complement.
AGCGGTGTACTGTCCATCGCCCTTGATATCAACGTCTGTGCAGCTAAAATCAGCAATTTCCTTCAATTCAGGCTCATCGTTTACCAAAGCCTCATAAAGACCGGGTTGGTTCAAGGTGTCGCGGTGAGACCAGTTGCCGCACTGGAACAAAACGCCGCCCACTTCTGCGCTTGCAGAAACTGCCAATGCAGAAGCAACTGCTGTAGCAGCAATCACAGATGCGATTTTTTTCATGTTCATGATAATCATTCCTCCGAAAAATATTAAATTAGACCTTTGCTTTTTCTATTATAGCTTATTTCTTACTTAAAGTCAATAGCTAAAATTTTTCCTTTACAAAAATCTTATACAAAAATTTATCATGTTATTCTACGTAGTATTAATCAACAA
>CAYMFX010000123.1:0-6753 GCA_964389845.1 uncultured Ruminiclostridium sp. | reverse complement strand
TGCCATGAACATTGATCGTTTAGCGTCAATGTTTTTGCGAGTGTTTTATTTTGCTAGGGTTTGGGTAGGGAGACGGTTTTTTGAAGAGTGTTGTTGAGGAGACACTATATAAGATGTTGCCGTCAAGATAGTCCACAACCGATTTTCCCGCTTCCACCATTGATTCCAAAAAGGCATTCTGTTCACCGCTCCACATCTTGCCGCCGGTTCCGCCGCTGTGAATATGCGACTTGCCCTGTGCGGACGCGATCCCGATGGAAATGTTCTTTATCGCACCGCCGCCTATCCACACAAAATCGCCGATGTTTACGGGAGCGGTCGAGGTGTTGATAGCCGCCTCGCCTTTATCCAACATTTTAAAACGCTCCGCGGCATTTTTGGAATGCACGGCGGTGTATATTTTCACATCGGGTCCTATCAGCGTATTTTTGCCGATAGTGATCTTTCCGGTATCAAGCAGCGTACAGTTAAGATTGACAAAGCTGTTGTCGCCGAGAGAGATGTTGTTGTCGTAGTCAACATAAAACAGCTGATTTACGCAAACGTTCCTACCGAGAGAGCCGAGCAGCTCTTTGAGTATTCTTACACGTTCCTCCATGTCAGCAGCGGCGGTGTTATTATATTTCCGCATAAATTCCTTCGCTCTGTTTTGCTGCGCCCGCAGCTCCGGATCGCGCGGATCGTAAACCATTCCGTTCTGCTTTTTCTCATATTCGGTCAAGTTATCCGCCTCCTTTGTTCTTCTTATCTATTATTATAAACCGTTTAAATCAATATGTCAAATGCTTATATTTTATAATTTGCTATACGGAAAGTGAATAATAAAATACAAAAAAATTCGGTCGATAACCGACCGAACTGTAATTATCCGTTTTCAATATATTCCAATGCCATTTTTACAAACAGCGCAGCCGCGGGATTAAGCAGATGATCCTTTCTCCATACCAGAACGCTTCTTGTGGTGTGCTCCGGAACAAACGGGATAAAACGCAGCCGGGCGCTGTGTCTGACAGCGAGCGCGCCGTCAAGGCAAACCGCAGCCCCCATTCCTTCCTCCACCAGCAAAGCCGCATTTGAAAGCAGATTGTAATTTACCGATATTTTAAGCTGCCTCTCGTCACAGCCTATCCAATGCAGTATCTCGCCGCGAACATTCGGGCGGTTTGGCAAAATAAGCGGCTCGACCGCAAGCTCGCTTGGACTTAGCTGTTTCCACCGCGCGAATTTGTGCGAGGAATTCACGAGAACTCCCCATGTTTCCTTTTGCGAAAGACGTGTAAATTCGTACTTGGCAGTGTCCACAGGCTCTAACAAAAGACCCAGATCCAGAAGTCCACTATCAAGTTTTTCCTTAATATTGTCAGCCATTGCATTGAACAATTCAAACTGTACATCGGGATATTTATCGGAAAAGTCTTTTATTATTTTCGCCAGAACGCAGCCGCCGAGCGCTTCCGTCGCGCCTATTGCCACAAGTCCGTTCACAGCGCCCTTTTCGCCTAAAAACTCGCGTTCGGCACGATTGACAATCTCTACGATATCCTCCGCATATTTTCTAAACAACCGCCCGTCGTTCGTAAGCGTAAGCGAGCGTTTTCCGCGGATAAGCAGCACCGTTCCCAGCTCGTTCTCAAGGTCTTTGATCTGTCTGCTCAGCGTAGGCTGTGTGACGTGCAGAATCTCCGCCGCCCTTGTCAAATTTTTTTCATTTGCGACGGCTACAAAGAAAGTTTTTGAAAGCATTGTCTTTGTTTTACCGTCTTTTTTCTCTCTATATTTTTTGGCTTCCTGTAAACCAAACGTGCTTCTCTTTTGCCGCCGCCATGGTATTCTGTGTCTAACGCCTACAAGGGCATGAGGAATATAAGGTTCTTCCAAATATGCAATTTTATCTTCCGAAAGGATCAAATCCACCGCTTTTGCCGCTCCCTCAATATGGTGCAGCTTTGTTGCGCCGACAACCGGAGCCGTCACTTTTGTCAAAAGCCACGCAAGGCAGTTTTCTTTTCCTCATCGCTTTCGGGCGGCTTGACGGGAACAACATCGATTAGCTGCCCGTTTTCGTCCTCAACAGGTTCCCAGTATAGCGTTGACATAATCTTAGCCGCAACCTCGGAATTATCGTGCACCACCCATTTGGGCTTATGTTCGTTTGCCCCCTCTAAATAAGCTTAACAACGCCGATAAGCGTGGAAATATCCACTGCAAAGCATGAGGAAACCAAATCCGATTATGTTGGCGGCGCAGCATTAAGTGTAATACTAATTCTCAATTAAAATAGGACAAAGCCGGCGGGCGGGGCGTTCCTGATCAAGGAAGTCCCGACGCAGGAATATGCGGATATTTCAAGTCGGGCTGACGCAGAGCAGGGACGCTCCGGTCGTTGGATTTGTCTGATTTTTATTGAGATTTAGTATAAGTACCGCAAAATATGTTTGTAAAGCGCCCGCCCGACCTCTGCCAACAATTATGCGACGGTTCCGGAGCGAGCATCGAAGCGATTCGCAGCTACTTTACGGACGAACAAGTGGTGAGAGGAATATCCGGTAATGTGGAAATTGAATATGACGATCTCATAAACGGCGATTATAAGCTGATGATCGAGCCGATAAAGTATGACCGCCGAAGAAGGCAAAAAGCTGATAGATTCGGGGAAAAGCATTGATATCGAATATGGTATTCTATTTAGAAACAGTGCAAGTTTTCAATACGGCAAGTGGAATCGCCCAAATGACAACACATTTTCGCTATATTGTTAACTGTGCATAGAGAGGCGGTGCACTATGATAGCAAAATTTTCCACACGGCTTAGAGAACTTCGGTTGAATAAAGGCTTGCGTCAGGAGCAGGTGGCCAAGCTCATCGGTGTCAACAAGTGTGCAATATCTACATACGAGAACGATACCAGGCAGCCTTCCTTTGAGATCCTCGTTAGGCTGGCAAATCTATACCGAGTGAGTACGGATTACCTCCTCGGACAGACGAACAGCCGATCCGTGGATCTTTCCGGGTTAACGGAGCAGGAGGCTGCACTTATCTGCGAATTTGTGGAAACGCTGACGAAAAAGAATGAGATAATTAATAATCTGTAAGTTGAGTGACGAACATGAAGCATGGTGACAACTTCCAATATGAGTATTTCTCGGCAGTCACTCAACTGAAAGTCGAGTGGCTGCGGTATCCGTATATTCCTTACGGAAAACTCACCATTATGCAGAGCGCCAAGAAGGAGCTTGGCGTCAATTTATACAGAAAAGAAGGTACCCGGTTACGGTATCCGGAAGATCAGTCAGGTACTTAAAGGAGGAACGGCGATGCAGGACAAAAGCGGCAGAAAGCAACTGCGTCAATTATATCAGCAGGAAGATACAGTAGGAAAAACATATATCCCGGCAAAGCCAAAGATCGATCCAAACGAAAGGAATCGTCTCTTCCGAGTCTGCGCATACTGCCGTGTTTCTACCGATAACGATGAACAGCTGTCCTCTTTTGAACTTCAACAGGCACACTACCGCCAGTTGATTCAGGATCATCCCAACTGGGAATTGAAGTACATATTTGCGGATCAAGGCATATCCGGCACCTCACTTAAAAATCGGAATGCTTTCAACGAAATGATCGAGGCGTGTAAGCATGGCGAATACGATCTCATTGTAACGAAAAGCGTCTCGCGTTTCGCACGTAATCTGGTTGACTGCATTTCGCTGATCCGAATGTTGAAGGGACTGACGCCTCCGGTCGGTGTTTTCTTCGAGACCGACAATCTCTACACTCTCGGCGAAAACAACGAGTTCATGCTTTCGTTCCTTGCCACATTTGCGCAGGAGGAATCCGTCAAAAAAAGCGAGGCAATGAACTGGTCCCTTAAACAACGATTCAAGGACGGAAAACTGCTGACCCCCGCCCCGCTTGGATATGACAGACAGAAAGATTCAGCCGGTCATTACATAAAGTATGCGCCTCTGCTGCTGAATGAAACAGAGGCGCACATCGTGCGTTTCATATATGACGCATATCTGTTTGGGTGGTCACAGGAGCAAATTGCCGAGTTCCTCAAAGATATCGGCTGCCGGACTAAGACTGGGAATACAGAATGGACGAGCAAAGCTGTGGCGTACATTCTGACAAACGAGCGCTACTGTGGAAATGTTCTGACATGGAAAACGTTCACCTCCGATCTGTATGAACATAAGCACAGAAAGAACAGACAGGACCGTGATCAGTACCTTTATCATGACCGCCATCCGGCTATTGTAAGCGTGGAAAAATTCGAGGCGGTACAAGCTCTCATTGAAAACCGCAAGCACCATGTCCACAGAACGCTGCCGGCGCTTCATGTTATTGATAAGGGCATTTTCCGTGGGTATATTCCTATCAATCACCATTGGATCAATGATGATCCGAAAATCTATTATGACATCTCCAATACGGTCAATAAAGTTCTCAAGGTTAAAAACATTGCCAAGAAATCATTGAGTGCTTTCGACTTTACAGGTTACCAAGTGGTGCGGAACCAGTTCACACAGGTGCGTTATGAGGGACCGTCCATAACGATAGCCAACGATCGAATCTCATTCAATCTCTTCTGCATGAAGGATTTTGAGAATGTCGGGTATGTCCAGCTCCTCTTGCATCCGGCGGAGAGGAAAATAGCAATTCGCCCCTGTAAGGAACGTGATACCCACAGCATTCGCTGGCGACCGGATCCGAAACGGCCTATCTACTCCAAAACTTTGAATTGTCATCATTTTGGAAACGCCCTGTTTGCCATTATGGAATGGGATCCCGAATATATTTACAGAGTCCGGGGCATATGGGCAAAGCGGGGAACGGAACAAATCATTATTTTCAACCTCGTAAACGCTGTACCCGCTGTCCTCATGACCCCGGACGACGAAGGCGGCAAGGCAAGACGGCGAGTGGAGCTTTGCCCTGCCGAATGGACAGATGATTTCGGAGATGAATTCTATGAGCATATTTTGGAGAACGGGTTTTATTATCTCGCTCCCGACAGTGAATGGCGAACATCTACTGACAGTATTCCCGCACCGGGAATAAGGCAGTTTGCCATACCGAGTGCTGCCGAACTGCGGCTGACGATGGAGGACTTAATAAGAGAAACGGAGATGCATGGAGATGGACAACCTAACTGAACGGATATTTTTAAACACACAGGCAATTACGGAATCCGATGCGGATACCGAGACGCTTGCTGACCTTGCGGGATACCAGGTCACGAAAGCGGAACTTTTTTCTCACACCCGTGAACCCGCTGTCACAATATGGGAAAACCGCATCAAGTTTAATATGGCCTGCCTTCGCAAATTTCCCGGCGTGACGCATATCCAACTTTTGATCCACCCTGAGCAGAAGCGTCTCATCATTCGACCGTGCCAGCCGGATGCCCCGGATTCTCTTCGTTGGGTCAGAGGCGGCGAAGGCAAGGAGCTTTCCAATAGAGATTTGCTTTGTAAACTGTTTGCGGCCAAGGTGTTCGACCTCATGGAATGGGACACGCAATACCGCTACAAGATGATGGGAAAGCCGGCGGTTTGTGACGGAGAGGTGCTGTTTCTATTTAAGCTTACCGATTTTGAACTTTTCGTAAGCAGCGGAAAGAAAAAAGGCTCTTATCTTCCCGAAGACTGGAGGGATTATTTCGGCGTCCCTGTGGAGCAGCATGAGGATTCCTATAAAATCGATTTGGCAGACGGTTATGTCACAACCGATAAGGCATAGAAGGTGAAATATAATGACGATCGGTGATGAAATTCAGGAAATCAGCAAAGAGGGCTTTCAAGTAGTAAGCGGAGAAATGTTTCGGCGGGTATTGCGTTTGAGGAAACCCACGGCCACGATATGGCCGAACAGTATCTCTTTCAGTAAAGCAGCACTACAGGCACTGAACATGTGTGAACGCATTCGCATTGAAGTCAATACGGCAAAGCACTGTATTTTGATTGTTCCCGTCACGGAAAAAGACAAGGACAATGTCCGCTGGCTTAAGGGCGGTAAAGAGCCGGCTGCAAGGAAAATCGAATGTACGGCTTTCACGTCTCAGCTATACAACTCCTGGGGTTGGAAAAAAGAGCTGGCCTATCGTGTAATTGGGCGGGTCGTGACTGCTGAAAAGAAAGTCATGCTTCTGTTTAATTTTAGTATGCCGGAGAGCTGGAGATATAAAAAGAAAGCGAGGTCGAACTGATATGCAGGAAATTTATATATCTTTTTATCTTAAAGCAAACCGTATCCACATATTTGTAGATGCTCTCCGAGGACTGGGCAGCCCACCCAGGATATGCTTTATGATCGGCGAGAAGGGTGAGACATTGCTGATTGCGCCACACAAAGAGCGAGATTTTAAGTCCCTTGGCGTTCCGCCGGATGTTTATGCCGGTACGGACCGCATGGAAGTATGCAGCATGAGACTGTGCCGAATCATTGCGGATCTTCATCATTGGAACCTAAAACGCTCCTATCGGGTACCCGGCAAGATTTTCACCGGGCAGAATGTTGCGGTTTTTTCTCTTACAGCAGCAGAAGTGATTGACTGATTCGATACCGGTTAAAATGATTAACGGTGAACTGATACCTGCTTACAGTGCAGAGATTATGGCAAAATACCGTGAAGTTTTGAGCAGGAAAAAATTCAAATTTCCACTTTATTGCTTAAACATATAAGTGCTCTCATCGTTCTGCCCGAACACTGCCCTATCGTTGAACACAAAAAAGCCGCCGGCGGTGTTTGCCGAA
>CAYMFX010000122.1:0-6808 GCA_964389845.1 uncultured Ruminiclostridium sp. | reverse complement strand
GGAAAAATGGGACGAGACAATGCTCAAAAACATTCTTCCCAGAATTTACACTATCATTTGCGAAATTAACCGCCGCTACTGTGAAGGTCTTAAGAACCGTTTGGGTGATGAGGCAAGAGTTGCCAGAATGTCTATTGTCAATAACAACCAGATTAAAATGGCTAATCTTTGCGTTGACGCTTGTCACACCGTAAACGGCGTTTCCAAGCTTCACAGCAATATCATCAAGGAAAGCGTGTTTAAGGACGAATACGACGATAAGCCCGTTAAGTTCAAGAACGTTACCAACGGTATCGCATACAGAAGGTGGCTCCTCCAGTCCAATGAGGGACTTACCGACCTGCTTTCGGAGTGCATAGGCGAGGGCTTTAAGAAGAACGCCGCCGAGCTTGAACGCTTCCGTATGTTTAAGAATGATGAAAGCGTTCTGAAACGGTTAGCGGAGATTAAAAAGGATAATAAGGTCAAGTTTGCTAAGTTCGTTGAGAAATCTGCCGGCATAAAGCTTAATGTTGACAGCATTTTTGACGTTCAGGTAAAGAGGCTTCACGAGTACAAGAGACAGCAGCTCAATGTTCTCAATATCCTCACCGATTACAATTATCTTTTGGATAATCCCGACGCAGATTTTGTACCTAAGACTTACATTTTTGCTTCCAAGGCGGCTCCCGGATATTATATGGCTAAGCAGATAATTAAGCTTATCTGGTGCCTCGGAGAGGAAATAAGAAAGAATCCCAAGATAAGCGATAAGCTCAGCGTGGTGTTCCTTGAGGATTACCGTGTAACTCTTTCGGAGATACTGATGCCTGCCAGCGAGGTTTCGGAGCAGATTTCTCTTGCGGGAACCGAGGCTTCGGGCACCGGCAATATGAAGCTTATGCTGAACGGCGCTGTTACCATGGGAACATATGACGGCGCAAACGTTGAGATTTGCGAGCAGGTGGGAAGAGATAATATCTTTATTTTCGGTATGAATGCAGACGAGGTTGACGTTATGAAGGCTAACGGATATTCTCCCGAGGGCTACTATAACGGAGATAAGAGAATTTCCGCCGCTATAAACAGAATGTACAGCAATATTAACGGCGCTAAGTTCGACGAGGTGGGCAACGCCCTCAGATTCAAGGATCAATATATGGCTCTTGCCGACTTTGACAGCTACCGCAAGGCTCAGGAGGATTGTTCAAGAGCCTACACCGATACCATAGCCTGGAACAAGATGTCGCTTATGAATATTGCGGGAGCAGGGGTATTTTCTGCTGACCGTGCGGTTATGGAATATGCAAGGGATATTTGGAACCTTGTATAAGTTGATTAAAGGACTGACATTATGAAATCGCCGATTTTCGATTGCTTTGATACCTACTACAAATCGCCTTTCGGGGCTGTTGAGTGCGAAACTCCGATTACTTTTACGCTGAATCTGCCGATTGACTGTATGTTTTCCGAGTGCCTGCTTATAATGTTCAGACCCGGATATAAGGAAAAGTACATTGTCCTTCAGAATCAGGGAGAGCAGGAAAGAAACGGGGAAAGGTTCAATGTATATACGGGCGTGTATACTCCTAAGGACACCGGACTGCATCATTACTATTTCACCCTGATAAGCGAAAGCGGACATAGGTATATCAAGCGTTATGACGCTTCCTTCGGAGGCTTTGAGGCGGGAGAGCTGTTTCAGCTTACCGTTTATGAAAAGGGAATGACTACTCCTCAGTGGCTGAAGGGAGGAATCATGTATCAGATTTTCCCCGACAGGTTTGCAAGAAGTATGGAGAACCCGGACGAGGAAACGGTTATGCCTACAGACAGACAGTTCCACACTGATTGGAACGAGATGCCCTGGTGGCAGCCCAATGAAAAAGGCGTTATTACCAACAGCGATTATTTCGGCGGCAACCTTAAGGGCATTCAGTCCAAGCTGCCCTATCTTCAAAGCTTAGGCGTTACCTGCATTTATATGAACCCGATTTTCGAGTCCCACGAAAATCACCGTTACAGCACAGCCTGTTACGAAAGAATTGATATTACAATGGGAACCGAGCAGGATTTCAGAGAGCTTTGCAGGGAAGCGGAGGCACGGGGAATAAAAATAATTTTGGACGGCGTGTTCAGTCACACCGGCGCAGACTCGGTGTACTTCAACAAGTACGGAAGATACGGAGAGCATTCAGGGGCGTTCCGCGATCATGAAAGCCCTTACCGTGACTGGTACTCCTTTATCAAGTACCCGGATCTTTATGAAAGCTGGTGGGGCTTTACCAATCTCCCGAATGTAAACGAAAATAATCCCAATTACACCGAGTATATCTGCGGCGAGGGCGGTATACTGCAAAAGTGGATAGACGCAGGAGCGGCGGGCTGGAGACTTGACGTGGCGGACGAACTGCCTGATGAATTTATTGACAATCTGAGAGTTGCCGTTAAGAAAAAGGGCGATGATAAGGTTATATACGGAGAGGTTTGGGAAGACGCCTCCAACAAGGAAAGCTACGGCGTGAGACGGCGCTACCTGAACGGAAAGCAGCTTGACAGCGTTATGAACTACCCATTTAAGGAGTGCATTTTAAACTATGTAAAATATTCTGACCCAAAGCCCTTTGTCGACGGTATTATGACCATTGTGGAGCATTACCCCAAGCCCTGCACCGACATACTGATGAATTTCCTTTCCACTCACGATACGGAAAGGGCAATCACAAGGCTTGCGGGCAAGGACTTAGGTCTTAACGATAGGAACTGGCAGGCTAACAACTTCCTTTCGCCCTCGGAATATGCTTACGGTGCTGCACTTATGAAGTGCGCTATGGTATTGCAATACTTTGTGCCGGGAGTGCCCTGCATTTATTACGGCGACGAGGTGGGATTAGAGGGCTATAAGGATCCGTTTTGCAGAAGGACTTACCCTTGGGGGAACGAGGACAGGTCACTGTTGGAATTTGCGGCGGAGCTTGGAAAGATCAGGCGTGACTGCGAAGCCTTTGCTGAGGGGACAATCAAGTTTATCGACGTCACCGGAGAATATTGTATTTTCAGACGTGAGGACAAGAACAAGGGCGCTGCCGCCGTTATATATCTCAATAAATCACATAGGGCAAGAACATTTTTGCTTCATGAGACTGTGGGCGAGTGCCAGAGATACCATGTGGTTAGAAGAGAGGACAGAGACGTGGGCAAGCTGCATTTGTCGCCTTTTGATTACGAAGTGGTTTATGTTAAGCTTTGATAGCTGTAATTCGATAAGCTTTCTTGAAAGACGGATTAAGTTTTCGTCCACCTTTTTCAAAAGGTGGTAGGGATTCCAAAGGGACAAAGTCCCTTTGGTCGCTGCCCGCAGGCAGCGAAACTCTCTAAGCATCAAGCGCTCCGCAAGGGGTGAATCTCAAAACGCCCCGGTGGGGCGTTTTGAGAGAGGGGACGCCCTGCAAGAGAGGGCGTCCCCAGTTATATGATAGGCAGTTTGTTTCAAAATAAATCACTTATTGTCAATATTTTTCAGAATATCATTAATATCATAACGAGAATTAGCTTTATCCTCCTGAAGCAGGCTGTCCAAACGGCTAACTCTCGGGGATACTCGTGCCGAGGGACGTTTCGGAGGCTCGGTGCGTTTTACGGGATGTTCTTGGCTGGCGGAAAAGTCGGCTATATCGTGAATTGCGGAAACAGGGTCGGGCTTGTTATTGGGTTTTGCTTTGGAAGCAGCCGACTGTGACTGCACCTGACTGTAAGCGGCTCTTGCGGCGGCGGAAGCGGCGGAAGAAGGTCTGGCTGCGGAAGTAGCAGTGTGGGGTTTTGCATTTTCATGCTCCCTTCCTGCCGAAAGCAATTCTTCATTTTGATGTTTGGCTTTTGTTTCTTTAATAAGCCTGTCAATGTCTTTTCCCGCCACGGGCATAGGAGGCTGCGGCGGCTTAGGAGGCTCCGCTTTTTTTGGCTGAGAGGCAGTGAAGAGTCCTGCTGCGTCCATAAGCTTTTTGCGTTCGTCAGAAAATGCAGGGCTTTCGTCGGTGATAGGTTCATTGACAACAGACCTTTTCGTAACAATGCCTTCGGGAATGTATGTGGGAATTTCGTCCTGTTTTTTCACCGTTTCCACAGTAGGAGGCACCCCTTTGCGGCGGAACATACCTACTGCCTCAAAAATTACAAAAGCGGCGCAGGGCAGAATAGCAAGGCAGCATATTCCCGCCGGCGAGATCACAAAGGACACAACGCCGCCCACAAACTCGGAGTAGTAGACGCCTTTTCCCAGCACATGGCTTTGCCCCACGGTCAACTCGGAATCAGCGTCGTTTTTAACCGTGTAGGTATAGACGTTTTTTTCGGCATTGGCAAGCTGCACCTCGCCGACACAGGCTTTTCCCTTTTCGTCGGAGTAAAGAATAATGTTTCCCGGTACGATTTCGCTGTAGGGCACTTCCTCGGCGATAACGGCGCTGCCTTTTTTAACCAAGGAGAAAGCGTCGGTATCCATAAGGTAGACACGTTTAGAGAAAACGCTTGGGGCAAGGCTTCCGCCAAAGGTTAGGGTTAATATAAGAAGCACGACCGCCGCCAAAACGAGAATAATGTCAACCGCAACGAAAAATATATATGATTTTTTTAATTTTCTTTTAATTTTGTTCACCTCATTCTTGACAAATGGATAGAAAAACGGTATAATGTAATACAGCGTTATTTTTGTTAAATTAATCAGAGGGCGGGGAATTTTATACCCTTATTTATTGTACCACATTTGTTGGCGTTTTTCAAGATGATTGTTGATTTTTTTGAATGGGGTGGAAATAGGGTTTGTGAGGGATTGAAGATGAGGGGTGAATGGTGATTGTTTATAATTTAATTTGTTGGTGCAGCTCAGTCGATTATTGGGATAACAGCGCATTCGTAGTGTGCAGGTCGTGTGATGTCGATAAGGAGATGCGGCAGGGATTGCAGGTCTTGCAAATTTTTTACAATTTAATATGCTAGTGTAGCTCAGTTGGTAGAGCAGCGCATTCGTAATGCGCAGGTCGTGTGTAGTCGATAAGGGGACGCGGTAGTGGATTGCAGGTCTTGCAAATTTTTACAATTTAATATGCTAGTGTAGCTCAGTCGGTAGAGCAGCGCATTCGTAATGCGCAGGTCGGGGGTTCGAGTCCGTTCACTAGCTCCAGCAGCGTGACGCTGCACCCATTACGCTCTCAATCTCACGAGAGCGTATTTTTATGCTTGTTTTACAAAAAAACTTTTTGGTAACAATAACACAAATAATCCGCTTAACCACGCAGTTTAATGGCTGTGGGGTTCGGCGAATTTCTTTTTTATTAAAATTTGTATTTATAGAGCGATGAGGCAGGTGAGTTTTGATTTCACCTGCCTTATGGCTATTTTTATTGATTTTTAACAAAATTTGTAATATAATGTAAAATGAAAAGTTATATAGTGGTGCGGGTTGGGTAATGCCATAAAAAAGAAGGATTAATAAACACTATATTATCAAATCAACTCTAATAACCTCAACTCCACGCATCTCAGCATACTGCACCGTTTTACCCGTTCCGCTTGGTTTCCCATTCCATACGGCAATAACATAATCAGAATGGTCAACCATATACCTGTTGCGTTTATGCATACAATCCGAGGTATAGTTTTCTTGCAAAACAGTGCGTATATCACATTTTTCCAAAATAGCATAATATCTGTTGCAAAGCTGCTTTGACCATTTAGCGGGTTGGTTTTTGCAGGGAATAGCAGCTTCCAACAATATATTTGGATAATCCTTTTTTAGTTCAATTATTATTTCGGCAGCATACATATCCACACCGATAGCCATTCCGCTTATAAAATGCGTTACTCCTTTTTCGACTATCAGCTTCACAATATTTTCTTTCAACCTACGTTTCAAATCAATACAGCGTTCATCACTCTCGTTGGAACGGAAAGGCAGGCTCTGAGGGCGATGTCCCGTAAAACAGCAGCTTTGTGTTTTCGTCATTTTATTTCTCACATTCTATGTATTAACATTATAAACTATATTGTTAATACATAGTATAGCACAACACTGCTTAAATTACTACCCCCTAAAAAATAAAACTGCGTACAAACACAAGTACGCAGTCCTGGTTATTTGCCCTCTTTCGCCTGTTTAACCATAAGTTCGACCATTTCAAGTATGCGCTTTTTATCATCATCTGCAAGTTTATCAAGCTGCTCCGATAAATGCGAAGTTCGATACTCATAGCTATGATCAAGCACATCACAAAAAATAGCGTCAGCGGAAGTTTTCAGTCCGTTTAAAATTAAAATCAGCTTTTCGCATCTCGGAAAGGAAGCTCCCCGTTCAATGGTTGAAATATAATTTGTCGCAACACCTATTTTTTCGGCAAACTGCTCTTGCGTTAATCCCAACGCTTCACGCTGCTCCTTTATTCTTTTGCCTATTCGTTTATCAATCATACCGTTCACCTCAACTATGCAGTTACTAAATCGTTTATACATAGTATAAGGCTTTTATCGGCAGTAATACAGAACCGCTAATCCATTTAATACGTATTAACAATATAGCACGGGGGATTATTTTTTTCTTCTTTTCGTCAAGCATCGTTTCCTATTCGGAATGATAAGCTAGGGTTCTGCAGCTGTGAAAATATAGCTTATTCATTTTAAACGGATATATCTTTTTTTTACATTGTGACTGTTCATAAAAACATTTCCTATTTTTACTTGTCACATACAAAGTTTCAACTATGACACATACAAAGTTCGACTACTTTAAGTTTCCCCAAAATCCAACAACCGAATTCCAAAGTAACCCAAAATACAA
>CAYMFX010000121.1:0-6815 GCA_964389845.1 uncultured Ruminiclostridium sp. | reverse complement strand
ACCCTACTTCCTTTTGTGACAAAAGGAAGCGAAAAGCTTCTGCGGCTTCGCCGCTTTTTTTGTTTTTCTTATTTTCCTCTTTCGAAAATTATCTCCGCCATTTCCCCCACATTCTTCATACCGCTTACCTCTCCCATTGTAAAGCGAACCTTAAACTCGCTCTCAACGGCGTCGATAAGCGTAATATGATTAAGACTGTCCCAATCCTCAATATCGTCTGCCGTAGTCTCGGCGTTTACCTCAATCGTATCATCGTCGAACACATCACGGAATACCTCGTTAAGTCTGCTGTAAATCTCGTCCATAAAAAGCTCCTTTCTTTTACAAAGCATAATTTATCTTTAATCTCTATTCTACACTAATTAACCTTAATATGCAAGTTTTTATTTTGATAATTTTCAGTAAGGAGCTTCCATTTGGTATTCCCTTCCCCGTCCTCACCTATTTTCTCAAACCCAAAGTCGGCGTAAAGCCCTTTAACCATGCTGTTTTTTGCAGTGGGATAATAATTTCCGATTATTTCTGCAATGCCCTGTTCCTTCGCCGCCCTTACCAGCTCGTCAAGCATTGCGTACTCCATATCCCGCTTCAGCACGCGGCAGCTCATAAGCCACAGCTGGGTGTCAAGCACCGTCCCCTGCTTCTTGCCGATAACGACGCTGACGATTCCGTTATCGCCGAACTTATCCTCTAACCTGCCGCAAAGCCTGATATAATCCGCACTTTCGTAAACCTTATCCATTTCGGCAGGGGTAAACCGCTTTGTGGTAACGTTAAACTGATTGCTTTTATTGGTGAGCTGAGTAATACGGGCAAGATTAATGGGCGAAAAATCGGTTATCTCCGCTTTCATTTCAAGGCTGTCCAAATATTCCCCGTAATCGGCAAAGGCGGACTGCATTTTTGCTCTTTCGGCGTTCTGCTTATACATCTCGCCCCGCTTCAAATCGTCCTCGGAAAAGTTGGTGACTTCAAAATATCCGCCCTTGTCCAAGGTATGAATATAGTTTTCAATCCCTTCCATTGGCGGCGCCTCACAGCCGAGGCTTTTCCCCACTATCTCACGCTCGGCGGGATTATCGTCAACAAACACAATGCTTTCGGGCAAAAGGCTTAATTCCTTTGCGGTCTGCTCTATATTTAAGCTCTTAGGCTCCCAATTTGCCTTTATAAGCGTAAAATCATCGGGCTTTAATATTCCGTCGGGGTGATTTAATCCCGCAATTGCGTTTTCCTCGTCATTTTTTGAGCAAACGGTAAGGAGAACCCCAAGCTGCTTCTGCGCCTTAAGATAGCTTTGGAACTCGCAGTACGCCTGCCCCATAGGCACCTCCTGACCTACGGCAATGCCCTCTACTCCGTCGTCCCCCACAACGCCGCCCCACAGCGTATTGTCAAGGTCAAGCGCCAGCACCTTCTTGTTTCTGCCCAAAAGAGAAGCAAAAATTTTAGAAACGCTGAAAGCGAATTCCGGTATAAGGGGCACCGCCAAGGCATACTTGTACATATTCCAGTAAAGGGGATTAGCCCAATTCTCCAAGCCGAGAGAAGCGCTTAAATAATTTATATCGTGAATGAAAAAGTTATCGTTGTTCTGAGCATATTCATAAAACCCCCCATTAATGTGGTTTATAAAATTAACTCTTCCGTGAATATCGGCGCAGTCCTTGTTCCCCAAAAGCCGCCAATAAGGCATTTCCATATTGTTCTGAATAACGGGACAGCCAATATCCGAACGCAGCTTATCCCACATAGAGGTAAAATGCTCAAGCTGATTTTTCGCCAGCTCCTCCGTCTCCTCAGCGCTCATTGCCATTTCGGGGTAAGCGGAAATATTTCTGTTGGAGGTGTGGATAAAAATAAAATCGGGCTTAAAATCTCTAAGCTCTTTTCCGAACATTGCGTCCTGCCAATACTGATTGTATTCGCTTTGGTAAAACTCGGCGTCAATATCGTACCACAGCAGGAATAAATCCAAAATATCCACAATTCCGTTAGTGGTGGAGCCTCCTAATACCGCAATTTTTTTCTTTATTTTTTTGCCGCCGTTATTTCGTAATTCCCTCTTAAGAGATTTTTGCTTTTTTGAAATAAATGCGCTGTCAAATGGGTAAAAGTTAGACATTTTTCTGACCTCTGTTTTTTCTGTTTGAAATTTTTGGGCAATGTGTTTTGGGTGCAATTGACAATCGGCATTATCCCAATATTTCCTTTATTCCGTTTACGGGTTTATCGGCAGGGGTATAGGTGCAAACGGCAAACAATAAATCGGTAGCCCCCACGTCCTTACATAGCTGCACAACGTCCAATTCGTCTTTTATATCGCAAACATAAATTGTTTCAAAGCACTCGGTTAAGAATGTAACCAGCGGAACGCCGTAACTTTCCTTTGAAATAACCAATGTTCTCCCGTTGCGGCAGTCGGTTTCAACCTTAGCCGCCAAATAGCCGTACCCCAAAACAGAAATATAATAAGCCCCCGCATCGGGAGTGATAAACAACTCCCCTTCCTCCCCGCAGTCGGGAATCTCAAATAAGCTGTCGTAATAGGTAGTTCTTAATTCGCTTTCGTTGGGGGAAATGTAGAGGGTAAAAATTTCGGGATCATTGTGAAGATTATCACTTTTGGAATAATTGTAAAGAGAACCCATATAGCCGTCCTTAGTCACCATAGTATACTCGGACAGATGAGGGAATCTGTCGATAACCTTTGCGGTTTTCGCAAATTCCTCCGCCGCATAGTATGCCCCGAGATACTGCCAATGATGATCGGTACGGCTGTATATATATTCGTTTGTATGCCGACTCAGCGCCGAATATGCGTCAATGCTTACTGCGCCCTTGAGCTTGCTTGCGATATAGTCAATTTTTTCCTTTTGGCTTGACGTAAATCCCGTCATATCATCGGGAGTGTAAAATTCCGACGAGGTGGGTATCACCATACTGTAAACATTAACATTGGGAAGCAGCTCCGCCGCCTTGTTCATAGCGTCGGCATATGTCTGACAATTTTCCAAGGTTCCCCAACAAGGCATGAGCCCCATATAGTGACCGTTTCTGCCTATTATCCTTATCCCGCTTTCGCCCTCCTCACGGTAGCTGTCGGGAACATCGCCCACAGCTTCGGTAACTGAGGGCACAGGCTTGGGGGAATCAGCTTCGGGAAGGGTTGCTTCAGCTTTGTCGGTTTCGGCGGCGCTTATTTCGGAGCTGCTTGTTTCTGCATTGTCAGTGTCGGCGGTGTCGGCGGTCTGGGCGGTCCGGGCGGTTTCAGACTTACTTGTATCCTCCTTATCGGCATTATCAGAGCTTGCGGATTCTTCTGACGAAATTTCACTCCGAGTCTGCAAATCCTGAGCGCCCGTATCATAATCGGGCGCTTCTCCCGTCCCTTTGGAGCAGCCTATAAGAGAACCCGCCAACAATAAGCACAATACCGCAGCCCCAATCCTATTAACTCCCATAACCATTACCTTTCATTTAGATCCCACACTCGACATACGATTTTCAACTGTTCATCTCCCCAAAAAATCATAATCATCGCCGAAGGCGATTCCACAATTGTCCATTGTCCATTCTACATTGTCAATTGTCAATCATCCAACAACATTCTCCACCTCTCCCACATTAGGACCTGCGGGAGTATAGGTGCATACCGCAAACAAAAGGTCGGTAGCGTTTACGTCCTTGCAGAACTGCACTGCATTTAAATCAAAATATCTTACATCGCAAACATAAATGGTCTGATAGCAGGTTGTGAGGAAGGGAATAAGCCCGTTGCCGTAGCTTTCCTTCATAACCACAAGAGTTTTCCCGTTATCACAGTCGGTTTCTATTTTTGCAATTCTGTCGTCGCTGCCGAGGAATGAACAGTAATAAGCCCCTGCGTCGCGGGATACGAACAGATCGCTTTCATAGCCGTTTTGGAAGGAGGTATCATAGTATGTGGTCTTTAATGCGCTGTCGTTAGGGGAAATGTACATTGTGAAGGTTTCGGGGTCGCTGTAAAGATTGGCGCTCTTGGAGTAATTGTACAGAGAACCCATATAGCCCTCCTTGTTCACCTCCTTGTACTGAGAAAGGGGAGCGAACTTATCTCCCACTCCCGCAGTCTCGGCAAAAGCCTTTGCGGCATAGTAAGCGCCTAAAGGCTGCCAGTGGTGGTCGGTTCTGGTATAAATATATTCGTCGGTATGAGCCGCCAATGCCGAATATGCGTCAACATTTTTAACTCCCGAAAGCTTTGAAGCAACATGGTCTATTTTTTCCTTCTGGCTTGCGGTAAATCCGGTTACATCTTCGGGAACATAGAACTCGGAGGAGGTGGGGATTACCATATTGAAAACATTAACGCCGCTTAAGCCTGCCGCCGCCTTATTAACCGCTGCGGCATATCTTTCGCAGTTTTCAATGGTTCCCCAACAGCCCATAAGCCCCTGATAGTGTCCGCTTCTGCCTATTATCTTAATTCCGCTCTCCCCGTCCTCACGGTAAGAATCGGGAACGTTTCCGGGAGCTTCCACAGGGGTTTTTATTTCCTCCTCGGTAGGCGCTTCGGTTGCGGCTTCGGTGGGTGCTTCGGTCGGCGTTTCGGCTGCGGCTTCCGTCTGCTGCCCGGAAACCGTTGTGGTGGCAGCAGAGGTATTTTCGGGCGCCTTTGACGTTCCTACGGTGCCGCTTCCGCCGCTTTCGGTATTGTTCTGATTGCCCCCGCTGCTGTCGGAGCAGCCGCCTAATGCTAACGCACTGCTGATTGCCAAAGCCAAAGCAATAACCTTACAATTCTGTCTTTTCATTTTAGTTTTTTCCTTCCTTTTTGTTTTCCAATCTAAATAACATATGTTAATTTTTCCGTATAGCTTAAAGCAAAAAACATTACCAATCGAGCCAAGGTCCGTTGCCCAATCTGTTCACCTCGATGCTTTCGGAGTTGTCTCCCGCCGCCGAGAAAATGTTCATAGTGAACAAAACGTCGGTAACGCCCTGCTCCTTAATAAAGTCAATAGCGTTAAGCGCAAAGAATCTTGTATCGCAAACATATATTTCCTCGAAGCTGTTCATATAGAAGGGCGGCTCGGCGTTTCCGTAGCTGTCCTTGAATATAAGGAGCTTTCTGCCGTTCTTAACGTCGGTTTCCACCTTTACAATTTTGTTGTCCGCTCCCATAAAGGTTCCGTAGGCATTGCCGCCTAACTGGTCGGTCTGGAAGAAGGGGTACTGAAAGCCGTCTGTAAAGCTTGTGGTATAGTAGAAGGTTTTGAAATCATTGTTGGGAACATAGTAAATAAAGGTATCAGGGTCGCTGAGCAGCATTGCGCCGCCTGCGCTGCCCTGTGCATAGCCGTAAAGGGAGCCTACCACGTCCTCAACCTGTCTGTATTCAAAATTTTGCTCGTTAAGCTCAAGGAAGGGTACGTCCGCCGCCTTTGCAAACTCCTGTGAAGCGTAATAAGCGCCTAACGGCGTCCAGTGGTGGTCGGTTCTGAGATAAATATATTCGTCCGTATGCTGCTGCAATGCGGAGTAGCAGTCCACAACGGTAACCTTATCGCTGAGCATTGAGTTGATTTCATCAATATCAGGCTTCTGCAAATGAGTAACGGGAGGATCGGCGTTAAGCACCTCAACGGGAGTGTAAAAATCTCCGTTGGTGGGCGGAATCATGCTGTAAACCTTGGCAATTCCGTCCAAATCCTCGGCGAACTTGTTCACCGACTCCGCATACAGCTTTTGATTGTAGCCGCCGCCGTAAAGGCTTACTCCCCAGACGTGCCCCTGATACTCATAAATGTACTGTCCGTTGGAAGCAACCCCGTCTCCTCCGGCGCCGTCAATTCCGGGAGTCGGCGGTTGGGTAGCAGGCTCGGCGGCTGTTTCCGTAGAAGCCGTTCCGGTGGAATCGGTGACCGAGGGGGTATCCGTCTGACCTTCGCTCTGTGATGTCTGATTAGGATTATCGGTCTGCTCAGGCTCAGCGGCTGTAGTGGCAGCAGGATTATTCTGATTGTCATTAGGCTTGGGAGGGTCGGGCAAAACGATATGTCCTATTCCTCCCGAGGATATGCCCGTAAAATTCATCATCTTGGTATAAATATTCTTAAATCCGTCTCTCCAGGGAACGGTATCGTTAAACCAAGTGCTTACCTTGCCGGTAAAATCCCCGCTGAAAAAGCTCTCGGCGCTGAATTCGGGGAACTCCGCCAAGTCTCTTCTCTCTATATCGGAATGAGTGGGACGCTCAAAAACTATAAGGGAAACGGTAATGCAGATAAACAGACTAACCGTAACGACAATGTTGGCGGTAATCCAGAATTTCTTATTGCCCAATTTTCCCTTTTCCGTTTTCTGCTCCTTATCCGAAAGCTTTCCCTTTTTCGGTTCCTTTTCCGCAAGATGCTTACCCTGTGCCATCTTTTCTTCCTTCCTTTTGCTAATTTAAAATTATTATACACCAATATATTTTTTTCGTCAACATTCGGCTTGCCGCCTGCCGCCGTAAAAATTGCGAAAACGCCCATGCTGAGCCGTTTTTTTACCTTTCTTACTTTTTTATTGCATTTGGCATTGCCGATTCAAAAAGCGACGCTGTATTACAAAAAGTAACAAATCGGTTACAATTTTTCCCCTTTGTCCAATAACACAAGAAATTACAGCCAAAGGTTACACAAAAATATATTTTTTTCCTTTTTTAACTTTTTTACAAAAATCTATTTTCAAAAAGCAATAAATATGGTAGAATTATATTAATTCAATAGACCTTCTCGGAAACTGGAGAAGTGCCGTATGACGCAGCAATTTTGCTGTCAGGCGAAGTC
>CAYMFX010000120.1:0-6896 GCA_964389845.1 uncultured Ruminiclostridium sp. | reverse complement strand
TCTTGTGGGAGACGGAAGCTATCAGGACAAGGAATACACCTGCCGCACCACCGACTCCACACAAAGCGTTGTGGCAGTGGGACAGAAGATTTCCGAAGCCTTAGCCTCAAAGGGCATCTGCGTTATCCATGACGGCACTATGCACGACTACCCCGCCTACAACGGCTGTTACGACCGTGCAGAGGAAACGGTATCGGCTATTTTGAAGCAGTACCCCTCAATAAAGGTCGTTCTTGACATTCACCGTGACGGAATAGTGGAATCCGACGGCAATCCCATAGCCGCCGTAACGGAAATAAACGGAAAACCGGCGGCTCAGGTGATGATAATTTCCGCCGCCACCGACGGGTATTATTATGTTCCCGAGTACCTGCAAAATTTCCACTTTGCTTGTCTGTTACAGCAGTATATGGAGTCGGAAAACCCAACTCTTACACGACCCGTACTGTTTGAATATTGTCAATATAATCAGCATCTTACTACAGGCTCGCTGCTGCTTGAAATAGGCTCCCAGGGGAACACCTTGGAGGAGGCGCTTTATACGGGCGAGCTTATCGGGGAAAGTATTGGGAATGCTTTGCTGACGCTTTGCGATTAATACGTGTAATAACCATTTTGACACAGGATAAAATCAAAGTCAAAATGGTTATTACACCCAAAGCACTATTAACCGATTAAAAACCGTTTTTCCAATTTTTAATCGGTTAATAGTATAAAACTGATTGCCGAAAAACAGTTATTAACCCTTTTGACCAATTTTGACTTGCTTTCGACTAAAAATTTATGTTTTGCGAGGCAACTTAAAAAAATATTCCAAAAATCGTTGACAATTATCTTAAATCGTGCTATAATTTACCAAACTAATGCCTGATGCCGTTTAATCTACGATAGAAAAATTTGTGAACGACATGGTAAAAAAGTTTAAATTATTAATATTAGGAGGAATTTCAAATGGAAAAGCTTAAAAAATTTATCGGCGTATTGGCAAGCTCATTGTGCGTTTCGGCATTGGCTCTTGCGGTTTGCGTCGGCGCTGCGCCGGTTAAGGAAACGGTTAGGTATAACGAAGAAGCCTATATTGAGCATAATAAAAACGGTCGGTACGGCTTCGTTTACTACGACTACGGTACAAGCGGTATATTTGACAATGCAAACATACAGGCAGAGACATCCGCCACAGAGGACGCCTTTATCTACGCCGAAATAAAATACGCCGATTACGGCACAAGCAAGTGGACCAATGTTTATGATCATGACACAAAAAAAGGCTCTGTAGCCGTTAGGTACAACCCCGGCTGGGTTGATTATTTGCAGCCCGGATCCTTTGCAAACAGCACATGGGGCAGCGTGCTTGATTATACAATGACTGTAGTAGGTTAATTTTGCAGGTGGAAAAATGAAATTCATTTATGTACTTAGATCGGAGCTGTCCGACAAAGCAGGCTTAATAATTAATATCGTTTCTACCGCTCTTGTCATATTCTTTGTGCTTCTTCATTTCGGTTCCTTCTACGGAACGCTGAGAAGCATGCAGGTTGTTGACAATTACAGAATCAGAATAGACCCATCCTCCTTTTCCTATGAGGATCTTGACATAATTAAGGCGGCAAAGGGCTTTGCATACGCCGAGCTGCATTGCAGCGAGCGAGTTGACACCGACGACGACACTATACCGTACATCAGCATTATTTCCTTTATTGAATCGCCGGGAAGAATGTTTATGCCCGACGGAGTGCCTATTGAAGAAAACGATAATCCCGATTATGTCTATATCCCTTATGATCAAAAGGACTTGTTGGGCGAAATAGGCGATGAATTAATATTGGGCATAAATAAGGATAAGGACAAGGGTGAGGCAAGAATTTTTAACAGAACGCCCAACGATACCGAATATGATTTGTACAAACTCCGCATTGACGGAACCTTCGGGACAAGTATGTCCTCGTCTATCTGCGTTTCTCCGTCCTTTTTCTTCGAGCATTTTACTCCATACTGCATATATGTTGACGTTGACCCGGTAGAACTTACCGAAAACGAATATAACGCCGTTTTGAGTGATTTCAAAGAGCATTTCGGGGCGGCGGAATCAATTCATGATTTTGATACACAATACGGTATGACCTTACAGACAAGAAGAATCCAAGCGGTGATTTTTTTCATTTTCGGGATGATAAGCCTAATTTTCCTTTATTCCTATACCCTTTCAAGAAAAATCAGACGATTTTCCGTATGCAGAATGTGCGGCGCTTCAAAAAAAGCCATTATATTCGTTATTGCACAGGGGTGTCTCCTTACGTTTGTTATTGGCTTTTTGATTGCGGTATTAGGAGGAAAACTGCTTAATTTCATTATATTTGAGCCTGCTTTCGGATTTAATGCGTTTGATTTGAAAGTAAAGGATTTGTTTATTTTCTTTGTAATCACCTTGGTCATCTATTTAGCAGTATCTTTTTTTTATGTTCGTAGATTTGTCAGAAATCCGGCGATAATGGTATATAGGAGAAGCGAATAATGTTTAAAATATTAAAACAGGTAGGGTCTGTCTGGAGAAAGAACATAGGGTCAAACATCATTGTTATGATCATGATTTGTATGACCTGTTATTTAGGCTCGGGGCTTTTTAATCAGTTTTCCGCCCTGTACAAAGACTACGCATACTTTAAGGACACTCAGATTAACCGTTCCCTTGTTTTCTTGGGGCGGGAAACCTCAAGAGTTTTTACCGGCAATGAGGAAATCCCCTTTTACCTTACGGCTGACGAAAAACATATGAACGAAATGCTGAGCTTAGCGGAGGACAGCGGGATAGTAAAAGGGATTTCCCGTATGCTTAAATTCAATACGGAGGTTCCTACCGTGCAAACCGTCGTATATGATGAAATAACCGCTTCTTTTTTAAAGAATCCCGAAAGCCTTGAGGGGAGCTGGCTCTTTGAAGAAGAAAAGGACGAGGAGGGCTATTATCCGGTAGTTGTATGCGGCGAGAACCGTGAAATCGGCGACAAGATGAATGTTTATATCAATTTAATTGCCCAATGTCAGCCGACCAATAAGCAAATACCAAGCAAAACAATTGAGGTTAAGGCTAAGGTGGTCGGAAAGGTCAGTGAAATTGATCCGTTTTTGTTTTATTTGGGGGTACATAAAAGTAACGCACCCTACGACGAGGATGTTGAAGCCCTATTTGAAGCGCCGATGGCGTTATCGTTGGAAACGGTAATTTTTTTCCCCTATTGCGACGAATTATTCGGCGATTATATATACTCCAATGACACTGCCGTATTTTATTTCAGCGACGACGCTTCCGATTCGGATATAGAGGATTTATATAAGGAGGCTCAAAAGATCGGCTACTGCGGTCTTGGAAACGAAATAATGGACAAGACAAAAGAAAATTCCGACTATCTTTTAAGGAAAAACTTCTTTATGTACTTTTCGGTATTGGGTCTTATGCTGACTGCGGTTGTCTGTGTTTCCTTCCTGAATTTAAAAAAGCTGCGGAAACAGTTTTCGATTTTTTATCTTAACGGCTGCAGCTTTTTAAGGTCTACCGCAATATATTTTATCTATTTCTTATTCCTCTATTTCTTTTCGTTCGCTGCGGCGCTTTTAATTAATGAGCTTCAAGACCTTATATATAAAAAAATATGGCATACCTTGCCGTCTATATATGAACATAAATCGGCTAATCTTTACTTAGACGTACGAGTGGTGCTTTTCACCTGCATTTTGGGAATACTGATTTCGATGGTTGCGGCTGTTATCCCATTTATGATAATGAAGCATAAAACCCCAATGCAAAATATTAAGGAGGGCTAAATGAGCGGAAAAGAAAATATTATAGAAATCAACAGCTTATGCAAAAGCTATAAAAACGGTGAAGGAGAACCGCAGCAGGTATTAAAGGACTTAGAGCTTACCGTCGGATACGGCGACATGACGGCGATTATCGGCAAAAGCGGATCGGGAAAGTCCACGTTGCTTAATATATTGGGCTGCGTCGACAGCTTTGAAAGCGGAGAATATTATTTTTCCGGAAACGAAATTTCCAAAATGACCGACAAAAAGCTTTCCAAGCTCAGGGGAAACGAAATAAGCTTTGTTTTTCAGGATTATGCCTTAATTGAAGAGGAGAGCGTATTATATAATATTGAAACTCCGCTTTTTTTTAACGGAAAATATTCCCTCAGAAAAATGAAGGCTATGGCGATGGAGGCCATGGAAATGATGGGTATATCGGATTTGTGCAAGAAAAAGGTTTCCTGTCTTTCCGGCGGTCAGAAGCAAAGAGTAGGTATTGCAAGAGCAATAATTAATAAACCTAAGCTGATATTGGCGGACGAGCCTACGGGCGCATTAGACAGCGAAACCGCTGAGCGTATTATGGACATATTTTTAAAGCTGAACAGTTTGGGGACTACCGTCATGATTGTCACACATGATAGTGATGTTGCGGCTAAATGCAAACAAGTGCTTGAAATCAGGGACGGAAAAATATTGTTGCAATAAGGAAAGTTATATGAAAACTCTCTACATAACCGATCTTGACGGCACACTGCTCACAAATAAGGCAGGGCTTAAGGACAGGGCGGCGGAAATGATAAAGGACTTTAGCCGAAAAGGCATACTCTTTACCTACGCCACTGCAAGGCGCTTCCAAAGCGCCGGCTTCATTATGTCAAAGGCTGAAATCGCCCTCCCCGTTGTCACCATGAACGGCGTTATCATTGTCGACGGAACAACGGGCAAGGTCATAAAGCTAAACGGTTTTTCAGAGGGACAGCAGGAACAAGCCAAAGAAATCATAATGAGGTACAGCGAAACCCCCTTAGTTTACTCATTCATAAACGGTGAACAGCGTGTCAGCTACCTGAAAGAGGACGCCGAAAGAATAAAGAACTACCTGACTGGCAGAAAGGGCGATAAAACCCTCCGTCCCTGCAATAATTACGACGAGCTGTTCAAGGGCGACATTCACTATTTCACTGTTATCAACCCCATAATCCCCGAATCGGAACGTGAAAGAGTTTTCACCGCTGAAAACGGGTTTACCGCAATCGGCTACAACGACATTTATTACAAGGACGATTACTGGTACGAAATATATTCCTCAAATGCAAGCAAGGCGAACGGGGTTTTACAGCTTAAGGAAATGTTAGGCGCCGACGAGTTGGTTTGCTTCGGCGACAATCTGAACGATATTCCCATGTTTAAGGTCAGCGACCGCTGTTATGCCGTATCGAATGCGGTTACGGAGGTGAAGGAAGCCGCTGCGGGCGTTATCGGCAGCAATGAAAACATTAGCGTTCCTGTTTTTGTTGAGCGTGAACAAACTGAAGTATTTGCTTATACTCCACACGAAAGCGTTATTGCGGGGGTCGATTCGGAAAGGTTTTCCAATGCCGTTCAAAAGGCTCTAAAACGGGAAAAAAGCGGTATCGGAACCTTGAACGAAAAGAGCGTTCACTCTGCCCTAAAGAATTACTACTCAGATGATTTCGACCATGAAGCAAGAATCGGCGGTTTCTATGCCGACATTGTCTCGGAAAACGGAATTATCGAGATTCAGACCGCCAATTGGAGCAAGCTTAACAGAAAGCTTGAAGTAATGCTGGAGGCTTGTCACGTTACAGTGGTTTATCCCTTTGAAAAGAGAGTAAAGACCTCTTCTGCAAGCGACAGGACCGGCGAGCTGATAAGAGAGGGTAATTTCCGCACCTCAAGGGATTTAACGAATTTCTTTCTTGAACTCTATCGGATAAAAAGATTTTTGACAAATCCCAATTTAACGGTTTGCATTGCCGAGCTGGAGATTGAGAGGGTTAATTTTGTAAGCGAGAAAACGGGCCGCAGGAGAGGGAGAGGGCAGTTTAGCAAAACACCCCGTTCGCTTATCAGGGAAATTTATCTCGAAAAGCCCGAAGATTACAGGATATTTCTTCCCGATAAGCTTCCCTCGGAGTTTACCGTAAGGGAGTTTGACGAGCTTGTGAAGCCTACCGAGGGGAAAATTATGTTAGAGATTTTGGGTTATGCGGGGATTATTGAAAGGTTTGGCAAAAATGGAAATAGTGAGCTTTATAGAATGTCTTATAACCATTTTGACACAAGATAAATCAAAGTCAAAACGATTATTTCTATAAGTTATTGATATAAGCGCTTTTCTCATTCCTGCAACACACAAGGTTGCTTTTTGGGCTAAAATGTGTTATACTATTAGCAGTAAAAGAATAAAGGACGGTGGGCAAAATGGGACGGGAAATTGTAAAGCCGAAATTAGACGTTGTTTTCAAAAAGCTGTTCACAAGTGACAATGACGTTCTTAAAGCGTTTGTCGGAGATGTGCTTGATATACCGATTAGTGATATTGAGAAAATAGAAGTGCTTAACCCTAATCTTCTTCCCGCCGCCATTGACGGAAAGCAATCGCAGCTTGATTTGAATATGATTGTTGACGAAAAAATAGTGAATGTGGAAATACAGCTTCAAAATAAAGGCGATTACAAAGACCGAGCGGTTTATTATTGGTCTAAGCTGTATTCCGAGCAGCTCAAAAAGGGCGAGCTGTACGCAGAGCTTAAAAAGACTATTACAATCAATATTTTAAACTTTAATCTGTTTACCGAAACAGACAGCCCTTATTCTAAATTTTTACTGACCGAGAACACAAGACACGAGATTCTCACCGACAAATGCTCGATAAATTTCTTTGAATTGACAAAGGTGGGCACAGTAATCGACAAGAATAACAGAAAGCAGCTGTGGATGCAGTTGCTTAACGCTGAAACAGAGGAGGAATTAACCATGCTGAAAAAAACAGGCGTATCGGAAATTGAAAAAGCAGTAGTAATTCTTCATCAAATGAGCGCAGATGAGGAAATGCGGGAGATAGCAAG
>CAYMFX010000119.1:0-7016 GCA_964389845.1 uncultured Ruminiclostridium sp. | reverse complement strand
CAATCCCCCGCCAAAGCGGGGGATTGAATTTTTAAGCACAACACAAAAATAAATTACAAAAACCGCTGTTTTTTACAGCCCCCAAATTGCGATCATAGTCTTAAAAATCGAGCCAAAGCCGTAGGCTGCGCCCGATTTTTGTTTTTTAGGCGCAGCCGAAAAACGGCGTCAGCTTGTCGAAAGTTCTCCCGAAGGGAGGTTTTTCGACAAGCTGATTGATTTTCGGAGGCGCTTTATTTTTTTAAAGCACTTTCATCAAAAATTCTCTAAAGTTTTTGTTAAATGTGACGATATAACATACAAGGAATATTATTTACACCCAGTTGTATAATGTAACCAAAAAAACAACCGTTACTTTATAGAATTTCAATGGGAGTTACAGGTTGAAAAAATTTAAAATTTATGTTATACTGATATTGCGTAATTATACCTTTTCGGTTTTTTAGATTTTTAGCAGAACAAAAGAAAATTTTATACTTGATAAGAATGATATGACAGAGGGGCGTTTTGAATATGAAATTGAAAAATATTATTAAAAGCGTAACTTGTGTGAATAAATTTAAGGCTTCGGCAGGGCTTATGGTTGCTGCGGTTTTGCTTTGGTCTGTCATTTTGCCTTTTCAGCCTGTAAGCGCTGAGGGTACGGAGATTCTTGAAAATGCTTCAACAGAAGTTACGAAAGAAGCGGCTGCTCCCGAGGTTACCGATAAGTCGGAGGACGGTTTCTTGACAGAGGACGGCGGATTGACCGATAACGGGAACGAAGAGGGCAGCTTTGAGCCTGTTTCAATTGACGAAAATGTTTTCCCGGATGAGACTTTTAGAGCTTACATAGCGGGAAATTTCGATATTGACGGAGACGGGATTTTGTCTTCAAAGGAAATCGGGATTGCAGTCAAAATCGATGTAAGCGGCAGCAGAGAGCAGGACGGCGGTATCGGCTCCCTTAAGGGCATTGAAGTGTTTACGGGTCTTGAATCCCTTTACTGCGGATATAATTCGGAGCTTAAGGAGATTATTGTTGATAAAAACGAAAAGCTTAGGCTTCTGGATTGCTCCTATACGGGGGCTGAAGGGCTGGAGCTCAGCAAGAATACCGCTTTAGAGGCTTTGTTCTGCTACGATACGAAAATTTCAGCTTTGGACGTTACAAGCAACACCGGGCTTACAACATTGATGTGCTTTAACACCAATCTTGCGTTTATCAATATTGAAAATAACGAAAAGCTTGTTACTTTTCAGTCCGACAACTGTAAATATATTATTCCCTCAAATGCGGAAAGCTTTGATTTAAACAGCATTGAGGGATTGGACATTTCAAAGGTTTCCGACGTTATCGGCGGAGAATACGACGCCGAGGCGGGAATAATCGGCGGTATCTCGGGCGATGTAACATATAGGTATCTTTGCGGTAAAGATGTTTCGGTTTTGTTCACTCTTACAAGAACAGGCGAGACTGTGGACGATCCCGACGCTTCCGCCGTTAAGGAAACGGTTATTGACATCGGAAACGGTTCTGTTGTTATCACCGACGAGGGATTTATTCAGAACGACGTGCTTACTCCCGCCGATGCGGAAGCGTTCAGATATGTTATCAAGGGCACCGGCGGTTCGGTTGAGGCAAGCATCTGCGTTAAGAGCGGAAAGCACAGGATTGTGCTTGACGGCATTGATATATTCGGCGAAAAAGATGTTTTGGTCATTGAGGAAGGAGCAGAGGTGACACTCAGCGCCGCCGACAATGCTCCCATAAAAATAACGGGAAACAACGGCTGCGGCATTCGTAGCGGCGGCGTTTTGGAAATCACGGGCGGCGAAATCAACGTTTATGATAATATGGTCGTAAACGGAACCAATGAGTCGGCGGCAATTACCAACAGCGGCACCCTGATAATCGGGGAAAAGGCGGTTGTGAACGCTTTTGCGGTCTCCGAGGCTGTTGAAGATACAGTGGTTTTAGGCGACGCACTTATAGGAGGCGTTTCCAACAGCGGAACTCTTGAGGTGAAGGGCGGAAGGCTTTATTCGGAAGGCTTCTGCGGAATGATAAACCTTAAGGACTTTACAGTTTCCGACGGCGAGTTCTTCGCTAAGGGCGGACATTACGGCGTTATCAGCGCCGGTCCCGAGTCGGTTATCAACATTGAGGGCGGCTATGTAAATTCCTCAGGCGGCAGCTACGGTATCGACGTTTACAGAGGTACGCTTAACATTGCTGCGGAGGTTGAGACAGAAGGAAACCGTGTAGGTATCTGCGTTCATGAGGAAGGCGTTCTTGAGGTTACCGCTGGAAGGATAATCACCACCTGTGATTACGGTATCGAAAACTACGGGCGGGTTCGTATCAGCGGCGGTATAATCACTATCGGCGGTGATATTTACGATATTTACAGCGGCGAAAACGCTCGGTTTATTGTAACCGGCGGTTCGGTAAAGCTTTATCACGATACCTTTAACGAATATTCGGCGGTTTATAACGAACAGGGGGTACAGTTAGACTGGGATTATTATGAAAGCTTCCCCACCGAGGAGGAGAGAACCTTCACCCTGCCTGACGGCAGCACATATGTTTACGGTCTCAGTCCCGAGGATCATGACGAGGACGGGCTGTATTACGTATGGAGACCTACTCGCAGAATTGCGGTTAATGCTATAAACTTCCCCGACGAAGCATTCAGAGAATATATATTAAAGAATTTTGATACTAACGGCGACTACTTCCTTTATCCCAGAGAGACAAAGAATATTAAAGAGCTTTATTTAAGCGGAAGCGGAGTTGAGTCTCTTAAAGGCTTGGAGTATTTTGACGCTTTGGAGATTTTGGAGTGCGGCTATAACCGTGAGCTTACAGCAATCGACACAAGTCTTAACGGAAAGCTTAAAACACTTATTATAAGCGGTTCGGGACTGATGAGCTTAGATGTTTCGGGGAATCCCGAGCTTAAGGTTCTTGAAGCGGAGGGCTGCGGAATTTACGTTCCTTTCGATACCGTAAGCTTTGAGCTTGGAAAAGTTGAAGGAATCGAGCTTTCAAGGGTCTTGGAAGTTACCGGCGGCGGATTTGACCTTGAAACAGGAATAATTTCGGGCATTACCGATTCGGCTGCTTATAAGTACGACTGCGGCGGTCAGTTTACGGTAATATTCAATATTATTTTGGAAGATAAGCCCGAGGAATCAACGGCTGCCGAAACAGGCACCGATGTTCAGCCTGAGGAGACAACGGGCGATGAAACAGACAACACTGCTCAGCCTGAGGTTACAGCTGATTCCGATGTGACCGATGTTACAACCGTTGATGAAGGAGCTCCGGATGTGACGGGAGACATTGAGGATACCGAGCCTTCTGAGACTGCCGCAGCAGAAGGGACTGTGGAGCCTGAAAAGGTGGTTGTTCAGGAGATAGTCATTGACGACGGTTCGGTTGTAATCGATGAGAACGGATTCAAACAGGGCGAGGGTGAGGCAAAGCCTTGGACGGGAGCATACCTGATTGTTCAGAAAAACAGCGGGGAAAAGGTAAACGCTAACGTTACAGTTCTCGGCGGCGCTCAGAAGATAGTTTTTGCCAATGTTAATATATTTGATGAGAATTGCGTTTTGAGTATTGCAGAGGGCTGTGATGTTACCTTGGCGGGAGTCGGCGAGAACCGTCTCACGGCGGGCAGCGGCAATGCCATAATCAATAAGGGCGTTCTCACATTGGCGGGAGGCAGCTTCCGCACCGAGAATACCACAAAGGAAAACAATCAGATAGGATTTTCCTCAATAGAAAACTCAGGCGAGCTTTATGTTCTCGAGGGAGCAAGCTTGGAGGCGGTCGAGAAAAGCCTGACACAGGGCGGAGTGAAGCCTGCGGGCATTTCCAACAGCGGCGTATTTGAGATAAAGGGCGGCAATGTTGCAGTTGACGGAGAGAGCGGCATTGTCAATACCGGAAGCTTTAGCATTTCGGGCGGTGATGTGACTGTTAAGGGTACGGAGTACGGCTTGCTTTCAGTCAGTGGTTCCGTTAAGATTTCCGAGGGCAAATGCTCATTCGTAGGAAAGAATTACGGCGTCAATTTGTCCGGCGGCACCTTCGATATTGAGGGCGGCGACGTCAAGTTCTTCGGCGGAGCAGTTGGTATAAGCGTAAGCAGCTCTTCTGCTTTAAGAGTTACAGAGGGCAGAGCTTACGGCTTCGGTGATTACGGTCTTGAAAATATGGGAAGACTCGTTATAAACGGCGGCACTGTTTTATTAAGCGGCAGTTCATATGATATTTACAGCTTGGGCAAGGCATCGGTTGCCTTGACGGAAGGCAAGCTTGGGCTAAAACACCTTAATGTAAGCAAGAACACTGTTATCAACGGCGCTGAGGGTACAGAAATCATTGAGAAGGATCCTCAGAGATTCGATTACGGTCAGGACGAATTTATTCCCATATTCTCTGCTGACAGCGACAGCGAAGCGCCTATCAGCATTCGCTGGCCGATGAAAACAAATGTAGTATTCAATCCTTATAATCTTGAGGTCAATGTTGAATCCGGCGTTAATAAGGGCGAGGTTTCTTACAACGGAGTCGTTTCTTCCGAGTCTGAGATAATTAACCTTGGCGAGGACAACGTTAAGATAAGCGTTACGGGTTCTGTTTCGGCTCATCAGAAGGGAAGCCCCGAGAATAAGGCTGAGGATTTGAAGTTTGCGCTTGACGCAGCGGGAATTACAGACAGTGAAAATACCATTTTGCTGTGGATAGAGGGTTCCGCCAATCAAGGCGTGTACAGCAATGATTTCACAGGCTCCGAGGGTCAGGTAGTTCTTTCGGAGGATAAACATTCCGGTACATTGATGACCATTGAGGGTAACGGAGGCAAGGGATATTTCAAGATAAACGGCGCATTTTCCGAAAATTCTTCCGATAGGACCTGGATGGATATACTTGACAGCTCGGAAATTGATTTTTCAGTTACGCTGAATGCGGAAAAGGTTAAAGAGGAAAATGCAAAGAATGAATATTCCTCTTTGACTTACATCAACAGCGAGACCGGCGAGAAGATATGCGTGTATTGAGTAAGCCTTAAGCGTGTTAAGTAGGAAAAATTCAATATTTTAGATGCGGGCGCTTTATGGGGCAGAATTTCCCTGTATTGCCCCGCATTTGCCATAATTTCATAAAAAACAGGAGGAATATATGTCGGCAAAGGGATATTATGAGAAAAGGAAAAGCAAAAAGCTTCTTATTATTTTGATTTCGGCCTTTGGCGCTGTTATATTGGCGTTAGGAGCGGTTTTGGCGTTTATTGTTCTTGGCAATGAGGAGGATACAGCTAAGAATCCCGTTGTGGATAACATTGACAGCAGCGGGAAATTAAAGTATGAGCAATCGGCTGTTACCATTAACCCCGATGTTACCGGGCAAGGTGAGGATAGGACAGACAACACGGAGGATGGGTATATTTCCCTTTCGCATAAGAATAAGGCAATCAGCACCGACGGTGAAAATTTTGACTGTTATATTATGAACAATATCGACAATAAGTATGATATGTTCGTCAACATTTACAAGGACAGCTCGGGGGAAGAGCAGATACTGCTCAGCGGACTTATACCGCCGGGTTCGGGATTAACTCATTTCAAGTCGGAAATAAAGCTGGATAAAGGCAGTTACAAGGCGCTGTTGGTTATCACACAGGTGGAGGAGGACAGGAAGACGATGAGGGATAATCAGCTGCTGCTCTCTATTGACTTAATAGTGGAATAATTTGTTGGCAATATAGACAAAAAAGCTCAATCTAATTTGTTAAAAATACCGCCCTTGTACTGTAAACGATTTCCTGTTATAATTAAGACAGTAAAGCAAATAATGCCGTTATGACGGTTATTTTAAAAAGGAGAACAGTATGAACTACGGCTATTTTGACGAAAAAAACAAGGAGTATGTTATTACCCGCCCCGATACTCCTTCCGCATGGGCGAACTACCTTGGCTCTCCCGAGTACGGCGCAATTATTTCCAATAACGCAGGAGGCTACAGCTTCGTAAAATCGGGAGCAAACGGACGTGTTATCCGCTACCGTTTTAACAGCGTTCCCAATGACCAGCCGGGAAGATATGTGTATATCAAGGACAGCGAGGACGGCGATTTCTGGTCGGCTTCCTGGTCTCCTGTCTGCAAGCCATTGGACAGCTTTAAGAGCGAGTGCCGCCACGGAACTGCCTACACGGTTATTACCTCCGAGTACAAGAACATTAAGTCGGAGGTGACTTATTATGTTCCAAAGGACGCTACCTATGAGGTATGGGCTGCCAAAATCACCAACAATGACACAAAGCCCCGTAAGCTTTCCGTAACAGGCTACTGCGAATTTGTAAACGATAATAATTACGAGCAGGATCAGGTTAATTTGCAGTACACCCTGTTCATTACCCGCACCTATTTTAAGGACAGCTTTATTCTTCAAAAGCAGAACGAGGTTTTCAAAAATCCCAACAATGAAAGATTCCTGGGCGTTGCGGGAGCTGACGTTACCGCATACTGCGGAGACAGAGACGCTTTTGTCGGCGCATACAGAAGCTATGCAAGTCCTAAGGGCATTGCGGAGGGCTTGAAGGGAGACTTGAACTACAACACCAACTCCTGCGGCGCTCTTCAGAGCGATATTGTATTACAGCCCGGCGAAACAAAGGAATTGACTTACCTTTTGGGACAGAAGCCCGAAAAGGCTGCTGCGGAGATTATTGCTAAATATCAGGAAAAAGGCGTTGTTGAAAAAGAGCTCCGGGAGCTTAAGAATTACTGGCACAGCAAGCTGAACAATTTGCAGGTTCATACTCCCGACGATAATTTCAACAATATGGTGAACACCTGGAATGCCTACAACTGCTTTATCACCTTTATTTGGTCAAGGGCGGCTTCCTTCCAGTATTGCGGTTTGCGTAACGGATTCGGTTACCGGGACACGGTACAGGATATTCAGGGCATTATTCACCTTGCTCCCGAAATGGCGTATGAGCAGATCAAGTTTATGCTG
>CAYMFX010000118.1:0-7086 GCA_964389845.1 uncultured Ruminiclostridium sp. | reverse complement strand
GCCGTAGGCAAGGGTAATTAAAAAAATGTATTTTTTTAATTAAGAAATAGTATTAAAACCGCTCCTGAATTGCTCAGGAGCGGTTTTTTGGTATTGTTCAGCTATCCTCTTCAGCTCCCGCCTTAAAATTATAAATAGGCTTAATAACCTCCAAAATCTCAACTGTATCTCCCACATTACCGACAATATCGTCAATGTTTTTATAAGCCATAGGACATTCGTCAAGAGTTCCGGAACCTATAGAGGTGCTGTAAATACCCTTCATTTGCTTTTTAAACTCGCTTACTGTAAAGCTTTGCTTAGCATCGCTGCGGCTCATAAGCCTTCCCGCTCCATGAGGGGCTGAGCAGTTCCATTCGGGATTGCCCTTGCCCCTGCAAATAAGGCTGCCGTCCCTCATATTGATAGGTATAATAAGCTTTTCACCTTCCGCCGCCGAAACCGCCCCTTTTCTCAAAATCATATTTTCTGTGTCAATGTAATTGTGTATAGTGGTGAATTGCTCCACAACCGTTACCTTTAAACCCTTTATGATTTCGTCCATCATAGCCTTGCGGTTAAGTCCCGCATAATGCTGGACTATTTTCATATCGTGAATGTAGTCGTCGAAAAGCTGACCTTCGACATAAGCCAAATGCTTGGGAACAAAGGTTTGATGCTGCTTTTCAAACTTTCTCATCTCCCCCTCAATTTCCTTTTCCCTTCCCTCTTTCTTTAGCTCGGCGATAAGAAGGTTCAGTTTTTCCTTGGGAACAGTGCTAAGCTCCTTGGCGGCACGATTTTGATAATACTTTGCAACCTCCACTCCTAAATGACGCGAGCCTGAATGAATAACGATATAAATTCCCTCTTCACCCTTGTCCGCTTCAATAAAATGATTTCCTCCTCCGAGAGTTCCCAATGAGTTCTCGGCTCTTCTCATATCTATTTTATCCTTACAGCGAAGCTCTTCAAGTTCTATATCGTTAATATATCTGTGGGGCTTGGTTCTGATAGAAAATCCCGAGGGAATTTTGGCATAAATAAGCTTATCAAGCTGCATAGGCTCAATGTGTTTTTCCTTTATTCTCACCGTCTCCATACCGCACCCAATGTCAACTCCCACAAGGTTAGGGACTACCTTATCGGTGATTGTCATTGTTGTTCCGATAACACAGCCCATTCCCGCATGAATATCCGGCATCATTCTGATTTTTGCGCCTTTGGTAAACTCCTGATTGCACAATTCTATGATTTGCGATATGGAGGCTTGATCTACTATATCGGTAAATACTTTGGCGGTGTTATACTTTCCTTTGATTTCAATATCGTTCATAAATTATTCATCTCCTTAAAAACAAAAAACACACCCGAAAACGGGTGCGCAAAATAATTATGCCTTACGCTCTCTTATAAAGCAAGGGCGCAGCAATTTAAAAAGCCGTTTTCAGTTTTACTAACGTAATTTTGTTGATATTTACAAAGACTTGGCATTAAAAAAAGTATCGTCATTGTTTGCGCCCTCCTTTCAAAAAATTTTCGCAAGTTAAAAAGCAAATGTTATTATAACACTTCACACTTGTTTTGTCAAGGGTTATAAAGCAAAAAATTTATCCCTCGCCTATTTTATAAATTCCAATTTATATTCCTCACTCTCCTTCCACCGCAATCTCCCCGCTCTCTCCGCACTCGATTTTAAACCGTTTTTTCCCCTCTAACATAAGCTCCGCCATTCTATCCTCCACCTCGGAAACAATTAATCTTCTCAGTGGTCTTGCACCAAGCGCCTTGTCAAATCCCCTTTCCGAAAGCAGCTTTACCGCTTCATCGGTGTAGACCATTGATACCTCCGCCGCCTTTGCCCTTTCCTTAAGCTCGTCAAGCATTATACGGCAGATTTTTTCAACCGATTCCACACTGAGAGGTTCAAAAATTATAGTTTCATCAACCCTGTTCAGAAACTCTGGCTTAAAAAACTTTTTCAGCTCTTCTTTAACCTTTTCATTTTTTAACACATCGTCCTTAATCTGCCCAAAGCCGATATTGACCTTTTTATCTGCCAGCTCCCTTGCTCCGATATTCCCCGTCATTATCAGTATGGTGTTGGCAAAGCTTACCCGTTTTCCCTCTGAGGAGGTGATGATTCCGTCCTCCAATATTTGCAAAAGCAGGTCGAATACATCGGGGTGCGCCTTTTCTATCTCATCTAACAAAATAACCGAATAAGGCTTCCTTACCACCTCGTCGAGAAACCTTCCGCCCTGCTCAAAACCGACATAACCGGGAGGCGAGCCTATAAGCTTGGACACCGAGTGCTTTTCCATAAACTCCGACATATCGAGCCTTATTAGCGCTCTCTCGCTGCCGAAAATTTCTTTCGCCAAAACCTTGCACAGCTGAGTTTTTCCTACTCCCGTAGGACCTAAAAATATAAATGAGCCAATTGGGCGGTTTCGATCCTTAAGCCCTACCCTGCCCCGCTTTACCGCTTTGACTGTGTCTCTTACCGCCTTGTCCTGACCTATTACCTTGCTGCCTATTGCCGCTTCCAATCCCGACAGAGATTTTACCGTATCTGCCGAAAGCCTTCCCACGGGAACGCCGCTCCATTCCGATACAACCGAGCAAACTGCTTCCGTATCTACGGTATAGTAATTTTCCCCTCTGTCCGTGTTCTTCTCCTTGGCTGATTCAAGCTGCGCCTTAAGCTCTTTTTCCTTGTCTCTGAGACAAGCGGCTTTCTCAAAGTCCTGAGACTCGATAGCCTTGGTTTTTTCGCTTTGGCATTGTCTGAGCTTGTCCTCAAAGCCTTTTATTATCGGAGAGTCGGTAAAGCTTTTAAGCCTTTGCCTTGCCGCTGCCTCATCTATAATATCTATCGCTTTATCCGGCAAGCGCCTTTCATTTATATATCTGACGGAAAGCCGAACCGCCTCGGTTATTGCCTCGTCGCTTATCTTTACTCTATGATGCGCCTCGTACTTGTCCTTTAAGCCGAGGAGAATATCAACCGCCGCATTTTCGTCCGGCTCTTCAACCCTTATAGGCTGAAAACGCCTTTCCAATGCTCCGTCCTTTTCTATATACTTTTTGTATTCGTCCAAGGTGGTGGCGCCTATAAGCTGTATTTCCCCGCGGGCAAGCAAGGGTTTAAGAATATTGGCAGCGTCTATTGCTCCCTCTGCCGAACCTGCGCCGACGATATTGTGCAGCTCGTCGATAAAAAGAATAATGTCCTTTTCCTTTATCACCTGATCCATTACCACCTTGACACGTTCTTCAAAATCACCTCTGTATTTTGCTCCCGCTATCATTGATGTAATATCAAGAGTGAATATCCGCTTTGTTTTAAGAGCTTCCGGCACCTCTCCGCCTGCTATTTTAAGAGCCAAACCCTCCACAACGGCAGTTTTTCCGACTCCTCCCTCGCCTATAAGACAAGGGTTGTTTTTTCTGCGGCGCATAAGTGTTTGTATCATTCTGTCAATTTCCTTATCCCTGCAAATAACCGGATCAATGTCCCCCGATTCCGCCGCCGAGGTCAAATCCCGTCCGTATTTCAGCATAGAAGGGTCGGTTATAGCCTTTTTTTTAACAAGTCCCTTGCCGTCGGCTTTCTTTCCCGAGGTACACTCCTTTATACCGACAGAAATGTCAGCCCCCATTTCCTTCAAAAACAGGCTGCCGTAACAATCCTCGTCAATCAGCATAGCATAGAGAATATGCTCGGTACCCACAAAGGTTGAGTTCTCTCTCCTTGCCTCTGTCAAAGCATTTTCTAATATTCTTTTGCTTCGGGGAGTAAAATCGGCAACGCCAAGCTGAGTGGGTATACCGCTTCCTATGGATTGGCGCAGCTTTAACATAACTGCTTCTCTGTTGATTCCCTGAACAGACAGAATGTGCCCCGCTACGCCGTTTTCATCGCTGAGCAGACCGCACAGAATATGCTCGCTTCCTACATAGGTGTGACCCATTGAGGAAGCGGTTAGTATGGAGCTGTTAAGCGCTCTGTTTGCCTTTTCGGTAAAGCCGCTGAATTCAATCATTTTTTCTTTCCTTTCTTTTTACAAAATCTGTAACACAAAATTCACTCGTTCATATATTGTATTATGAAACGTTTCAGAAAAACTAATCAAGGAGGAACATTTTAAATGTTTGGTAACAACAACTGCTGCTGGATTATTATCCTTATTCTTCTTTTCTCTTGCTGTGGCGGCAACGGCTGTGGCTGCGGCAACACTTTTGCCAATAACGGCGGCTGCGGCTGCGGCAACGGCTGTGGCAACAACGGCTGCGGATGCGGCAACAACGACTGTGGCTGCGGCTGCTAAATGCTTCGTCTGAAAGCGATGTGCGCCTGTACCGCTTGACGGTATGACAGCAGACCATATTTGGCCATAAGAGCGGGGGGAGATTCTCCTCCCGCTTCTATTATATGCAGATGTACAAGCATTGTGCATTTTTTCCAATTAGCAATCCAAAGAGAAATGCAAGATTATTGAAAAATTCTATTTTTATATGTTGAAAAAAGGAGTATAATATATTAGTTAAAGTGTAGTCGTCGTAATAAGAGGTTACGGCAGGATAAAGAAAACAAAGGAAAGAAAAGAGGAATCCGTTTTGATTAGAGAAGATTTAAGAAATATTGCCATTATCGCCCACGTCGACCACGGCAAAACCACCCTGGTGGACGAAATGCTGAAGCAGGGCGGCGTATACCGTGAAAATCAGACGGTTGTAGACCGTGTAATGGACAGCAACGACCTTGAACGTGAAAGAGGCATCACTATCCTTGCCAAAAACACATCGGTATACTACAAGAATATTAAAATAAACATTGTGGATACTCCGGGGCATGCCGATTTTTCGGGCGAGGTTGAGCGAATTCTGAAAATGGTGAACGGTGTTTTGCTTCTTGTGGACAGCTTCGAGGGCACTATGCCGCAGACGCGCTTTGTACTCCAGAAAGCCTTGGAGCTTGGACATAAGATAATTGTTGTGGTAAACAAAACCGACCGCCCCGACGCAAGAAACAAGGAGGTCGTAAACGAAGTTTTAGAGCTCCTTCTCGACCTTGACGCAACAGAGGAACAGCTTGACAGCCCCGTTGTATTCTGCTCCGGCAGATTGGGCTGTTCATCATACAATCCTGATGATATGGGCGATAATTTCATACCCCTGTTTGACAAAATAGTAGAGCATATTCCCGCTCCCGAAGGCGATGAAAACGGAGAATTACAGCTTCTTGTATCCTCTATTGACTATAACGACTATGTGGGAAGAATTGCCGTAGGAAGAGTAGAAAGAGGAAAGATCAAGGTAAACCAAGAGGTTATGGTTTGCGACCACCACAATCGGGTTGCTCCCTACAAATCAAAAATAGTAAGCCTTTATCAGTTCGACGGTTTAGGAAAGCTGCCCGTGGAAGAAGCGACAGTAGGAGATATTGTAGCTTTCAGCGGTATTGAAAACATCACAATAGGCGAGACAGTCTGCTCCGTAAACGCTCCGGAACCTCTCCCCTTTGTAAAAATTTCCGAACCCACCGTTGAAATGACATTCTCAGTAAACGACAGCCCCTTTGCGGGAAGAGAAGGCAAATTCGTAACCTCCCGCCAGATTCGTGAACGTCTTAACCGTGAGCTTTTAAAGGACG
The DNA here is from genome assembly GCA_964389845.1 of uncultured Ruminiclostridium sp. GTDB lineage: Bacteria > Bacillota > Clostridia > Oscillospirales > Ruminococcaceae > Ruminiclostridium_E. Next base: position 1,448 of record CAYMFX010000118.1, on the reverse strand, counting down.
TTTCCCTCAGAGTAAAGGACAGCGATTCCACCGACAGCTTCGACGTGGCGGGCAGAGGTGAAATGCACCTTTCAATACTTATCGAAACCATGAGACGCGAGGGCTATGAGCTTTCAATAAGCACTCCCCGTGTTTTGTACAAGGAAATAGACGGCGTAAAGTGCGAGCCTATGGAAAGGCTGTTAATAGATGTACCTAACGATTCGGTAGGCTCGGTGATGAGCAAAATGGGCATACGCAAGGGTGAAATGGTTTCAATGAGCCCCATAGGCAGCAGAACAAGAATTGAATTTATTATTCCCGAAAGAGGTCTTTTCGGATATAAGAGCGAATTTTTAACTGACACCAAGGGCGAAGGCGTTATGAACACCGTATTCGAGGGCTATCAGCCTTATATGGGCGATATTCCCACCAGAACCACCGGTTCCCTTGTTGCTTTTGAGACGGGAACTACAAGCGCATATGCTCTTTTCAACGTTCAGGACAGAGGACAGCTTTTTGTCGATGCGGGCGTTGACGTGTACGAGGGTATGGTAGTGGGCGTTTCTCCGAAGGCGGGAGATATTAACATAAACGTCTGCAAGAAAAAGCACCTTACAAATACCAGAGCAAGCGGAAGCGACGAAGCCCTGAGACTTGTTCCTTTTAAGCGTATGAGCCTTGAAGAAAGCCTTGAATTTATAAGCGATGACGAGCTTGTGGAAGTAACGCCCAAAAATATCCGTATCAGAAAAAGAATTCTTGATAACGAGCTGAGAGCTAAGGATCAGGCTAAGAAAAGGAAGTAATGGAATATATAAATATCGCCGGCGTGAATATTGAAAAAACCGCCGCTCTTGCTCCCATGGCGGGAATGGCGGACGAAGCCTACAGATGTGTGGCAAAAAAATACGGCGCTTCCATGGTCTGCGGAGAGATGACAAGCTGTAAGGGCTTGTGCTACACCGACAGGAAAAGCGCTTCCCTATTGAAGGTGACCGAATATGAACGTCCGATGGCGGTTCAGCTTTTCGGCAGCGAGCCTGAGTTTTTCGCAAAAGCCGCAAAAATTGCCGAAGGATACAAGCCCGACCTGATAGACATAAACTGCGGCTGTCCCGTTCCCAAGGTGGTAAACACCGGCGCCGGCTCCGCTTTAATGAAAAATCCGAAAATCATAGGCGAACTGATTAAGGCGGTAAAATCCGCAACGGAAATCCCCGTTACGGTTAAAATAAGGACAGGCTGGGACGAAAACAGCATAAACTGCGTTGAAGCGGCAAAGATTGCGGAAGACAGCGGCGCTGCGGCGATCGCCGTTCACGGAAGAACAAAAAAGCAGCTGTATTCGGGAAAAGCGGATTGGTCACTTATTGCCGCCGTAAAAAATGCGGTAAGCATTCCCGTTATAGGAAACGGAGACGTTACCGACCCGGTAACCTGTGAAAGAATGTATAAGGAAACAGGCT
>CAYMFX010000117.1:0-7160 GCA_964389845.1 uncultured Ruminiclostridium sp. | reverse complement strand
GATTTCCAAAGCGGAATTTTATTTTTCCAACAAGGACAAGCGAGGGGACGCAATGCTTACCGCAAAGCTTGCCGCCGCTAAGGAAACCTTAGACAAATTTAACATTACCCGTCTTGAAGATTTAGAACCGCTGAAAATTCGGTACGGCGAAAATATAAAAGCACTTTCCAAAATCAATGCCTCAATGAGTGAGCTGCAAAAAAAACAAAGTGCGCTTCTCAAATTGCAGGAAACACATCAAGCACTTACCAATGGAAACTATATTGACAATCTCACCGAAAAACAAAAAGCTAAAAAGGAACAGGATTTAAAATGAAACTATCATACATAAAACTTCCAAATGAGATACTGGAAATGAATTTGACCGCCAAGGAACTGGCGGTCATATTTTATCTTTCAAGTATCTACGCTTCGGGACGTGATACTGTTTGCGTAAAGCAAAGCACGATTGCCACTAAGTGCGGAATAAAAACCACCCAAACCGTCAGCAAAATAACCGCTTCCCTTTCCGATAAAGGATTGATAGTTTGCCGCCGCTGTATCTTTGATGATAACAGTACGGGAATGATTTACTATACCATTAAGCTGCCCAAAGCTTCAAAGGGTTACTTCTCAGTGCAAAGGCATATTCTGAATGAACAGCTTACTCCCATTCAGCTTCGAGCCTATCTTTTCATCTGCCGATCATTGTCCCCTTCCCTCGGAAGATGTTGGAATAGCTATAACGATTTGGCAAAGATGTTAGGAACATCAAGGAGCAAGGCTATCGAGCTTGTGGCGCAGCTCATCGAAAAGAAGGTAATTTCCCGACAAAGAATGAAAACACGTCAGAATAGACGTGTATATGGCGATAATCACTATATGGTGGTGTGTTACGTTCCTCATCGGAGAATACGTCGCAGAACTCAAGGCAAAAAAACAGGGCTGCCCTCTTCCAAAAGCAGTCCCGTTGGACAAAGTGCAAATTTGTCCATTCATAATATTTCAAGCAACTTTAATAATATCACCGAAAAGGCAGTTTGTCAAGTCGGTGATATTTTTTTTACTCCTTTTTTGGGGAAAGTGAAGCGAAAAAAGAAGTATATACATAATAATATTATCATATCTAAGCTGAAAAATCAACTACCTTGGCACGAAATGTACAGAATTTCGGCACGAAAAGTCAAAAAATTTTTTTGGGGGGTAGTCCCCAAAATTAAAGGTCTATATATTAACCAAGATTTTACTTTACTGAAAAGAAAAAAGTTAATGATAAATTCTTAGCTTGTACTTGTTTATTACCAAGTGGGCTTGAAGCGGATTTTGATTTAATCTATGGAATTTGCTGTTTTGCGGATTAAAAAAAATCTTGCTTTTAAATGCCCATTTTTCTTTTCAGAAAGGTAAAAAGCCATTGAAAGGAAGAAATAACTTGAAAATCTTGATAGCGTGTGAGGAAAGTCAGACGGTTTGTGCAGCAATGCGCAAGCTCGGACACGAAGCGTACAGTGCGGACATACAGGAGCCTTCCGGAGGACACCCCGAATGGCATATACTCGGCGATGTTTTGCCGCTGATAAACGGAAATTGCAGGTTTGCCACCATGGACGGTACGGCACACAAAATCACGGGAAAATGGGATTTGCTTATCGCTCACCCACCATGTACATATCTGACCTCGGCGGGAGCTTGCCGACTTATGCCCAAAGGCGAGATTAACAAAAATCGTTTGGAAAGCGGAATTGCCGCCAAAGAATTTTTCTTGAAATTTTATTATGCCGACTGTGATAAAATCTGTATTGAAAATCCCGCTCCGATGAAGATATACTCATTACCGCCATATTCGCAGATAATACAGCCGTATATGTTCGGAGAAAACGTCACAAAAAGAACGTGCCTGTGGTTAAAAAACCTGGAGCCACTCGTTGCAACTAACGATATTGGGAAACCTAAAACGGATACGTATATCCGAAAAAACGGTAAGACAGGTTACAAATGTTGGACTCAACAGTTATCATCGGGAAAATCACGCTCCAAAACATTCCCTGGCATCGCACAAGCAATGGCTGAACAATGGTGCGGCAATGCAGAACGGCAAGTGAAATATTTCCAAAGCTGGAGCGGCGGCAAGGACAGCACCGCCAGTATTATACTTGAACACATTTACGGTTTACCCCAGTCGAAGATCATTATGTCAGAGGTTATGTTTGACAGGAAGCGGAACATCAGCGGCGAGCTGCCCGAACATATGGATTGGGTACACAATGTCGCCATTCCCCTGTTTCAGATTTCTGATTGGCGGTATGTGTAAAGCCAATAGTGCGTTGAAAACAAAGCCAATAAGCGATTTTTACAAGGGATTGAGCGATAATTACATTCAGTATGTCGGAATTGCCGCCGATGAAACAAAACGTCTTGAACGGCTTGAAAATACAAACAAGGTATCGCTGCTGGCTAAATATGGATATACCGAAAAAATGGCTTATGACCTATGCAAGAAGTTTGGACTACTGTCACCTATGTACCGATTTACCAAGCGGGGCGGCTGTTGGTTTTGCCCTAATTCCGAAAGGGCTTTTTACGGTTATGTAAAAGCTAAGCACCCCGAATTGTGGGAGGAGCTGCGTATACTCTCGCTCAGCGATAACTTGTTGTCCCCTTATTTTCGGTATGATAAGACCTTTGAAAAAATAGATGAAGCCGTTGATATTTGGCTAAAAAAGAACGGGGACAAGTTGTGATACATATATCCACTTTTATCTAAGATAAATTGACCTGTTTTAAAATTTCTGTTGCAATGGAGGAAAACAATGGGAATGAAACAATTTCAGCAAATAACGGACGCTTTAAGCACTCCAAAAGGAGAAATTACTTTTGATAATTGGGAGAAGATTATTTTTTCAAGCGTAGACAGTAAAACATATAAATCTGTTAATATTAGGAGATTAAAATTGGACATTGATATGAACTTAAATCCCGACGGCTTATTGGCAAGTCTTAACCGTTACTTTGAAAAAATTAACTGTGATATTATGATTTCGCAAAACAAAGTATGCAAAAAAGGCTGTTGCGATTGCTGCACAAATGATTTTGAGATAAGTGCTTCGGAATATTTTATGCTTCTAAGATATATGGATATTAAATTCGGTAAGGACTTTATTCAAGCAGTTTCACGAAAGGTGCGCATATCGTTTAATTCTCCAAACTGTATTTTTGTAAACAATACGGACGGAGCTTGTACGATTTACGAAGCCCGACCGCTTATATGCAGAATTTTCTCTAATAAACCAAACTCTCGTATATTAAGCAAACCAAACAGGATAGTATACTGGTTTGCAAATACGGAAAAGGGACTGCCATCGGCAGATAAAATGAAAGCCTTGTATAAAGCAAGCTATGCTCAAAATATTGATACTTATATTGAGCTGCTGTTATGCTGATTTTGTGCTACATATATCCACTCTTTTTAAAAATGCAAAAGTGGATATTTATATCACATTTTCTAATTCTCTCCCTTGCTATTTTCATTGACTTATGGTATAATTAAAGTTGTAAAAAGATGTTAATCAGTCAAAATGCAGAAAGTAGAGTCACTGCAAAGAAAGACGGAAAAAGAGAAAGGCGGTTTGAATGATACTAAATCCGAAAGCAAAATATCGGAACACAAGAAAAAATCGCATAAGCCAAAATTGCAATATAATTGTGCTACATATATCCACTTTTCTTTTCAGAAGTGTAATTCGGATATATGTAGCACAATTTTGTTAAGAGAAGGGAGAGGGTAAAATGAAGAAAGTAAAAAAAGTCGTTGAGAAAAAAGAGGTAAAAATTAAACTTAAGAAAGGTAAAAAGAAAAAGACCGAAAGGCACTTTACACATTTTACCCTGAACGACAGACTAAAACTCGAAGCGTGGCAGAAAGCAAAAGTACCTAAGACTGAAATGGCGAAAATGCTTAACAAGAATTTATCATCAGTATACCGTGAGCTTCATCGAGGTCAATATAAGAGACAGAATACCGACCTCACATTTTCGGATGCTTATTCTCCTGATAAAGCCAACGACAGATACAGAGAAAATCTGAAAGCAAAGGGCGCACCTCTGAAAATAGGCAATGATGTTGAATTTGCGGAATACATAGAAAATAAGATTATAAACGATAAATATTCTCCCAAGGCGGTTTTGGGCGAAATAAAACGAAAAAATCTGCCTTTCAAAACATCAATTTCTCATACCACACTATACAGATACATAAATGACGGATTATTTTTACACTTGACCAATAAAGATTTACCCGTAAAAAAGAACAAAAAGAACAAAACATATAAAAATGTAAAACAGGCACGACCGTCAAGGGGCGACAGTATAGAACAGCGCCCCGAAGAAATAGATGATCGGAATACATTTGGTCACTGGGAAATGGATTGTGTTGTCGGAACTCAAACAACACCAAAGGTACTTTTGGTGCTGACTGAAAGAAAAACACGCCGAGAAATAGTACGTCTTATGCCGAGTAAAACCACAGAGAGCGTTATAAAAGAGCTGGACGGAATTGAAAAGAAATTCGGGAGAGAGCTTTTCAAAAAGGTTTTCTGTACTATTACCGTGGATAACGGCTCAGAGTTTATGGACTGTGACGGAATGACATTCAATAAAAAGGGAGAAAAGCGCACCAAGATTTTCTACTGCCACCCATATAGCAGTTACGAAAGAGGTAGTAATGAAAATCTGAACAAAATGGTTCGGCGTTGGTATCCAAAGGGCGAAAGCTTTATGATGACAAGCAAAGAAGAGATTGCCGCACTTGAAGAGTGGATGAACGAGTATCCGAGAGAAATCTTTGAATATGATACGGCAGCTTCAATGTTTGAAGCGGAAATGATGAAGCTGACGGGATGAAATATACTAAACTGAATAGGTTGACGGAAGGTCAAAGAAAAATGGCAACTTTGGGTGTCTGTGTTTGCTGTACCCAAAATTGCCAAAATTTTACAAAAAATCAGAAATATAAATTTATTCTTTTGTATTTTGAGTAAAATAGATAACCAGTTAGCCAAAATTTGTGCAAAATGCCGATTTTATAGGATGTTTAGGCTTTTTTTGCATTTACCACTTGACTTTACCACTTAACAAGAATCTTAACAAGAATCGCAATTTATCGTGCTTAATTCTTATTGCTCCCCCAACTAACTCTTGAAGATTTTATGCGCCGAACGGCTGTCGAAAGACGAGGAAGAAAGCCGCAGGAATATGCGCATATTTCAAGGATTTCTGACGAAGTATTTCGGCAGCCGGGCAAGCAGAAAAATTTAAGAGTTAGTTGGGGGAGCAATAACTGTTCACAAATTGGCTGTTATACAATTTAGCGTAAAATCCGTTCTTCCTTATCAGCTCATCATGATTTCCCATTTCCACCACATGCCCCGATTCCATTACAAGAATACAATCCGCTTCCTTGATAGTGGAAAGACGGTGAGCGACAATAAAGCTTGTTCTTCCCGTCATCATCTTTGCAAACGCCTTTTGTATCCGCATTTCCGTCATTGTATCAATAGATGAGGTAGCCTCGTCAAGAATCAGCATAGGCGGCAGGCAAAGCATAACCCTTGCTATGCACAAAAGCTGCTTTTGCCCCTGTGAGATATTGGTTTCGTCATCGGATATTTTAGTGTTATAGCCTTCGGGAAGCCTTTTAATAAAGCTGTGGGCATGGGCGGCTTTGGCGGCGGCGATTACTTCCTCCTCGGAGGCGCCGGGCTTTCCGTAGGCGATGTTTTCAAACACTGTTCCGCTTTTCAGCCATGTTTCCTGCAAAACCATTCCGTAGGAGGTTCTGAGGGAGTCTCTTGTCACATCTTTAACGGGAATGCCGCTTACCCTTATTTCGCCGCCGTTTACGTCATAGAACCGCATTAAAAGGTTTATCAGCGTGGTTTTCCCACAGCCGGTGGGTCCAACTATAGCTATACGCTGCCCTTGCCTTACATTAAGGCTCAGATCTTCAATCAGCGGTCTGTCGGGACTGTAGGAGAAGGAAACATTGTCAATAGCTACCGTGCCGTCAACGCTTTCGGGAGTTAGTACCGCTGCATCTTCGCCGTCGGGGGCTTCGGCGGTTTCGTCTATTACCTCGAACACACGCTTTGCGCAGGCAATTGCGCTTTGAAGCTCGGTAATAACCCCCGATATTTCGTTAAAGGGCTTGGTGTACTGGTTGGCATAGGTAAGGAAGCAGCTGAGCTGTCCTACGCTTATTCCGCCCGAAAGTGCGTTCAATGCGCCGAATACGCCTACTCCCGCATAGATAAGACCGTTTACAAAGCGGGTGGAGGGGTTGGTTAGGGAGGAGAAGAAAATCGCTTTAACGCTGTATTTTTGAAGATCCTTGTTGATTATGTCAAATTCCGCTTCGGCCTCCTCCTCGTGAGAGAAGGATTTCACCAAATGCTGACCGCCTATCATTTCTTCCACAAGCGAGGTCATTTTTCCTCTGGTCTCGGATTGCTTTTGGAACATATCGAAGCTGTGCCTTGCCACAAATGAAGCTACGAAGAAGGAAACGGGGGTTATCAGTACCACTATAAGAGTTATCCAAGGGTTAATGGACAGCATAAAGCCCAATGTTCCGAGGATTGTCACTACCCCCGTAAAAAGCTGAGTAAAGCCCATCAGCAGACCGTCGGAAATCTGGTCGGTGTCGGTTATCATTCGGCTTATCAAATCTCCGTGAGGGTGAGAGTCAATGTAGGAAAGAGGTACCCTCTGGAGCTTTTCAAAGGCGCTGCGGCGTATGTCACGAACGGCAAGGTAGGTTATTTTGTTGGTGCAGAGGTTCATAAGCCAGCTTGCCGCCGCTCCGATTCCCGCTGCAATTCCGATTTTAATTATTATGGGCAATAGGGCTTCAAAATCCACCCTTCCCGCTTCAAGACAGCAGTCGACTCCGTTGCCTATCAGTATTGGAATGTATAGAGTTAAAGCAACGTTGATGATTGAAAACAGTCCCGCAAGTACAAAATAATGGATGTGGGGCTTTGTGAATTTTAAAATTCGCTTCAGAATCTCGCTGCTTTTTTGAGTTTTCGTTTTGCCGTTCATATCGGTTCGTCCTTTGTTGCTATTTTTCAGAACTTGTTCTCATAGGATAAGTGTGCGGATTTTCGAGCACAATTTTTCCGAGG
>CAYMFX010000116.1:0-7180 GCA_964389845.1 uncultured Ruminiclostridium sp. | reverse complement strand
AAAGTTAATCTATATTCTAAACATATTTGGAATTTGTGTAAAAAACTAGCTCAACTAGAGAACGTGATTTCTAAAACACTATGTGGTTTTCATTTTCATGTTTTAACGGATTATATGTTTTCGTTGTATGAGACATTAGCCGAAATTGAGTACTGTTACCTCGAAAATCGGATAATGCATGATATCGTTATGAGAGTTTTTTCTATTTTATTTTCTATTTTAGGTCTTGAGTAGGAGATGATACTATTAATCAAATAGATTATCAAAAGTTTATCACAGGTAATATACTAACAAACAATTCTAAAATTTCGATAAGTGTAGAAGGAAAACATCTTGAATCTAATATACTAGACTTGTTCATAGAACCTATCATTCATACATTTTCGAATGCTGAGAATAAATTTGCTAATGCAATGGCTGAAAATGAAATGCTTCTCAGTCGTTACATATCACAGCATAAAAAGGTTGTTTTAGTTGGACCGACTGGTATTGGAAAGTCTACTATAATTAGATATATTGCATGTTTGGTTGCCAGTAAGGGTGATATTTCAAAATATAAATTCGAATCTGAATCTTTACCATTAATTGTATCCCTATATGCGTTTAATAATCATAATGGTTCTTTTATAGAATTTATTTCGTCTATATATAGGTATCATACGGATAACGATGGTAGCTTTGAGCACTTTTTGCGTCAAAAGTTGATTGAGGGAAAGGTGATACTTTTACTGGATGGATTAAATGATTTATCCAAAACAAAGCAAGAGCAGTTGTTCTCACAGATTAATAACATATATTGTGAGTACAATTCTAATAACACGATTATCATTACAACGCGATTGTTTTATAACAACCGTGTACTAAATGATTTTTTTACTGGATATATTGAAGAATTAAATATTGAACAAATAGAATTTTATTCTTCGAATGTTTTTAGTAAAGTTATTTCTAACTCATTAGTTGTTAGAGAAAATAGCCTGAGATTCTCTAATGCTATTCTGAGAAATTCAGAAATATATACATTGGCAAGAAACCCATTGTTTTTATCTATTCTTGTATTGCTGTTTATTGAGCAAAAAGAACTTCCACATAATCGAATTGAACTGTTTAATATCTATTTAGAGGATCTAGTTGATATTGTAAAAAACAAAGATGTTAGTCATACTTTTTCCAAAGACAGCATCATAAGAATATTAGCATATGTTTCTTATAACATGATAAAAAACGACTCTATTAGTTCTTTTGTAACAGAATCAGTTCTAAAAGGATATATAAAAAATTATCTTGAGCATAAAATGAAATATAATGATTGGGATTCATTGAAACTTCTTCAATTGTTTTTTGATCAAGTACTTAACAGATTAGGTGTATTTGTATATGATGAAAAGAGCCACGGATATATTTTGGGGCAATATGCAATCAAAGAATATTTGGCAGCGTTACATATTTGTTTTGATTTAGAGGAATATATAGACCAAAGAAGAAGAGGAAGATTGCGATACCAGGAAGTGGTTGATATGTTTATTCAGGATAATCGATGGCATGAAATATTAAAACTGGTAGTAGAATATATTTTAATTGTTAATCCTAATATTTGTAATCCAGTCGATATGGTAAATTCGATTATAAAGAAAAAAATACTGTTTTCTAATATAGCAGATGCTGAACGCTCTAATATTGCAGGAGAATGTTTAGTATTTTTGCATGGATTTTCAAATTTGGATATCCGTGAATCTAATAATTTATGTAAGGCACAATTAATAGATGTGATTAGTAACATTCAAATTCCATACAAAATTCGGATTCGTTCAGCAAGAGTATTATCTTATATTGGAGATCCGCGTCTTGAGGACAGTAGTATAGTTCCAGAAATGATTGATGTGGAAGCTGGTAGTTTTATCAAGGGGGCAAATAAAGAGGAGATTGAACATTTTATTGCTGAAGTGGAAAAAGTTGATTTAACCGAAGAAGATCTGTGGATCAAGAATTACTGGAAGGAAATCCTTTTAAGTGAAATTTCAGTGAAGGAAAAGGTCAATATTCCACATCATTTCAAAATTGGGAAATATCCAATTACAAATAGGCAATATCAATGTTTTTTAAACGAAAATCCTTCTTACCCAATTCCAAATTGGGGTGATGATAAAAAAGGGGCTATATATACATGGGACAAAGAAAAAAGAACATGTAATATCGCATATAATAATTGTCCTGTTGTTTTAGTTTCGTGGAATGATGCAACTGCATATTGCAAATGGTTAAGTCAGAAAACTGGCAGATATTTTAGATTACCCACAGAAGCAGAATGGGAATATGCAGCAAGAGGTCCTGAAAGCCGTATATACCCTTGGGGAAATCAGTGGATAGATGGATATGCTAATACTTTGGAATCTGGACTTAAAGATATTATTCCGATTGGATGTTTTTTAGAAGGTGTTAGTCACTTTGGCTTATTTGACTGCTCGGGGCAAATTTGGGAGTGGACTTCCACTCAGGACAATAAATTATGGAAAAAAGCGTGGCCTGAAGGTATGAGATCCTCTAATGATACAGAAGCATATATTGTAAGAGGTGGTGCGTGGGATGATATATCCGTATTTGCAAGATGCTCTTCTAGAGGACCTAATGCAGCAAGCTTTTATGAGCATTATATTGGATTTAGAATTGTTGAAGAATTATTGTAAATGTATGAGGAAAAGTTATGGTATTTGATAATCAATGTCCGATTTGTAAAGCATCATATTATCGCACAGACGATGAATGCATATTCTGTGCGAATTGCAATTATAAAATACATAATGGTGTATTAACTCAGTTTAAAACTATTGAGCAGAAAAAGAGAGCAAATAACAGTATCTTTTCTTGGATCGTGAAACATATAGATTTTATTTCAAAGCAAAAATATCAGTTTTATTATTATGACCCTTTATTAAATGCTGAGATACTTAATCCTAATATAGAAGAAAAAGCAAATATGATCAATGTATATAATTTACTAAAGGCATATCCTAAAACACTATTACAACGTATTGATGAGATATTGATTAATATTGTTTCTATCTATAATGATATGGGTGAGTTTTTCTCTATTTCTTCAAAAGATGAAAGTTTAATGCTATGTGAGTCCAATAATATAGATTCCGAACTTAATTATTTGATTCAAATGATGACACGACTAGAATATATAATCTCTGAGGAGGACTCTTTGGATGATAGCATTTATAGATGTCAAGTGACCCTAGCCGGATGGAAACATATTGAAGAAATTAATGCGATCCAAAAAAATACAAATCAAGCTTTCATTGCTATGAAATTCAGCGTCGAAACAGAATACATTGCGGAAGCGTTTAAAAAAGCAATTTTGAGCGTAGGATATATCCCATACAAAATGGATGAGATAGAACACAATAATCAGATTATACCAGAAATGTTTTATGAGATTTCAAGGAGCAAAATGCTTGTTATTGATGTAACTATACCTAATCTTGGTGCATATTATGAAGCCGGATATGCTCAGGCCTTGGGAAAAGAAGTTATCGTATGCTGTAAAAAAGAAAATATTCAAAATGCACATTTTGATATTTCACAAAAAAATATGATAGTATGGAAAACTGAGGATGAACTGATCTGGAAATTAGCAAGAAGAATTGAGGCGACAGTTGGGAAGATAAACTGTGAATAATTTATGATTTATATGAAAAATCGAAACAATTGTGCTTCTTCAACAAAATTCAGATGAAAGCGCAACATATACAAAATCCCAAAAATGTTTCAAATATATCATGGTAAATCCCCTGTCGGAATCTGAAGCCCTATGGTTCGAACAGCAAGGGGTTATAATTTTTATAATGATAGATTGTCAAGTCAAGTGCAACAAAATTACTAAAAAATTTTTTAAGCACCTCAAAGGGAGTAAGAAATTTGAGACGTTTTCTTGGTCGATTGTTAATCAAATCAACAACATATTGTAAATACTCATTAGAAATATCAGCAAAAGAAGAGCCCTTTGGAAAGAATTGACGAAGCAGACCATTAGTGTTTTCGTTTGTTCCACGCTGCCATGGAGAATAAGCATCACAGAAATAGACTTTCATTCCTGTGGCACTGCATAAATCCTTGTGGGCAGCAAATTCCTTGCCGTTATCCACAGTAAAGGTTTTCTTCAGCTTATCGGGAATTAACGAAAAAACTTCAATAGTGGCTTTGTTGAAAGCGTTATCCTGTCTGTCGTCAATTCTAAAAGCAACAAGAAATCCCGATTTACGCTCAACGTGAGTGCCGATACAGCCTGTTTTACGCATTCCAAGTACCGTATCGCTTTCCCAGTGACCGAAACGGGTACGATTTTCGGCTCCGGCAGGGCGTTGACGGATTGGTACGGTATCGGGAATTTTTCCTCGTTTTGGTTTTGTCAATATCCCTTTACACAAATATAACAAAGAAATATTGTAAATTTCTGTAGAACCTGCACCAATATCCATGGAGCGTAGCGGAGTTGATATTGGTGCAGGTTCGGCGGGTCACGCAGCGGAATTCAAAGCCGCATAATAACGCCGCCTTTTCTCCGCTGGTGGAATACCACCTATTGCCGAACAAATTCTGCGGTTGTTCCAGTAACTCATAAAATAGCGCCAAACAAGCGTTTTCAACTCTTCAACCGTGTAATTTTCACTCCTCCTATAGTAACAATAACACAGCCGCAAGGCGGCACCTAATACGCTCCCATTTTCACAAGAGCTTATTTTCGTATTTTTCCTCAAAAATCTTTTTGGTCACAATAACACAAAGTTAATTGGACAAATCTGTTGTGAAAATGCACAGGTTTGTCTTTTTAATTTTATGAAAATAAACATATATGTGCGCTGCAAACAAAAATGTTTGCAGCGCTTATGTATATCATATAAAATATGGGAGGATTATAACCATGAACAAAATTCAAAAACGAGTATTTTTTGGATATGATCGTAATTGCTTAGGTGAATTTATTATATGGGAGGAACAAGCGGAAGTGGTCAGATATATTTTTTCTACCTACGCTTGTGGATACTCTCTTGCGTTTATTGTAAATGAACTAAAGCAGATAGGCATACCCTCCCCGACCAACAAACCAACTTGGGGGCGCCAGATAATTAACAATATTCTTGAAAATAAAAAGTATCTTGGAGACCAAGATTATCCTCAAATTGTTGAAAATGATATTTTTAAAAAAGTTACTCAAAGAAAACTTGATAATGCTTACTCTATACGTTATCATGCTTAATTTAAAGATTTAAATCCGGTGTAATCAAAAATGGCTTAAATTTCTCTTTATTTTAGCTATTTCATGACTGCATTATTTTTTGCACATAACCACAAAAAAGTATATGCAGAATTTACAGTGAAGCAGTTGACCTTCTGCATATGGTATGGTATAATATATGCAGAAATGGAGGGCATGATATGAGAAAATTTGACTATTCGTTTTTGAATAATGGTTTGCTTCCGGCAAAACTTATTAACTTGACGTCAGGTATTGCATCACTTAAAACTATGGCAGGTGTTCGTAAAGAAGATTATATACAGATTTTTACCGAATTGGAATCCATTGCAAAGGTACAATCTATTAAAAGTTCCAATGCAATTGAAGGAATCATAACAAGTGATGAGCGTATTGCCGCAATAGTTAATCAGAATAGTGCGCCTCTCAATCATAACGAGGCAGAGATTGCCGGTTATAGAGATGTGCTGAATGAAATCCATATTGGTTATGAAAATATTGATTTTCGTGAAACTGATATACTGCGTTTGCACGAAATGTTAATGTCAATGGCGGGCTATGAATTTGGAGGTCAATATAAAACAGATGATAATGTAATTTTAGAGGTTGATGCAAACGGTAATAGACATGTTCGTTTTCGTCCGACTCCTGCTAATAAAACCAAACAAGCAATGGAGCAGTTGGAATTTGCCTATTTAGATGCAAAAAATAATGCAAATATCAACCGGCTTTTACTGATTCCATGTGTAATTCTTGATTTTTTGTGTATCCACCCGTTTCGTGACGGAAATGGCAGGATGTCACGTCTCCTTTCGCTTTTACTTCTTTATAAAAATGGATATGATGCAGGAAAGTATGTGTCTTTTGAGGAACAAATCAATAATCATAAGGCTTACTATTACGAAGCTTTGAAACAATCCTCAGATGGGTGGGATGCAAACGAAAACACTTATTTCCCATTTATAGAAAACTTTTTATCTATGCTGTATATGTGCTATAAAGAGCTTGACAAACGGTTTGCTGTTGTTAATGGAAAACGAATCACAAAAAAGGCTCGAATCGAGGCAACTGTGTTGAATAGCCTAACTCCACTTTCTAAAGCCGAAATTTGCAAGATTCTTCCCGATGTCAGTCCTACTACGGTTGAGGCTGTTTTAGGTGCAATGGTGAAAACAGGTTCAGTTAAGCGAATAGGTGAATCAAGAGCAGCACGATATATAAAAGTATAGGGATTTACGAGCATGACTGTAATTAATTTATCATTTCCGTATGAAATAGTAAATATACAAATTGAATTTAAATATTTTAAATATCTAAATCGTAGTTAGGAGTTGAATTGAATGTTTAATCCGGATCTGCCAATTAAGAATTCCAATGAGGATCTGCTGAATAGAGGTTCTTTTGCTGAAAGTCTTGCAGATACTATAATGCAATATTCTTTTTCATCTTCATTTACTATTGGGCTGTATGGAAAATGGGGAAGTGGGAAAACCTCTCTGCTGAATATGGTGCTTGACAACATTGAGAGAAGTGATAAAAATACAATTATTTTAAGATTTAACCCATGGCTTTGTACAGATTCGAAGCAGCTTATTGCTCAGTTCTTTAAACAAATGGCAAATACAATAAAGCTAAAAAATCCAAAAAAAGATCATGTGTGGGAGTTAATTGATCAGTATGCCGATGTTTTTGATATGGCAAGTTTGATTCCTATCGCAGGAAGTATAGTTGCCATGGGCGGTAAAATACTAACTAAAAAAGCAAAAAAGCACATTGATCAGTTAACTAATGATTTGCAAGGAAGAAAAAATCAGATAATTGAGAAAATGAAAAAAGAAAAATGGTTTTTATGGATACTAATAATTGTATTCTCCCGAGTTTTACAGTTGTGCTTTTATACAATGTTGATTTTACCTAGATTCT
>CAYMFX010000115.1:0-7334 GCA_964389845.1 uncultured Ruminiclostridium sp. | reverse complement strand
CCGATTTATATTTGATTTAAACCCAATGATCCATTATATCGGTATAATGAGAGCAATTTGTTATGAAGGGGTGTGGCCCACAGAAAAGTCGCTGATAATTGCTACCTGCTTCTCGATACTTATGCTTGTTCTCGGAATTTCGGTTTTTAAGGCAAAAGAGGACAAATTCTTTATCTACTTGTAATTGAAAAAGAAAGGATAGATGTATGAGCGATATAGCTATTAAGGCTGAGAACGTTTCAATGATGTTTAACTTAAGCCGGGAGCGGGAGGAACGTTTAAAGGAATATGTTATAAATCTTCTTAAAAGAAAGCTTTTTTTTGATGAATTCTGGGCATTGCGGGATATATCCTTCGAGGTCAAGAAGGGCGACAGCTTAGGTCTTGTAGGTACTAACGGCTCGGGAAAAACTACGCTTTTAAAGGTTATATCCGGCATAATAAAGCCTACTAAGGGCAAGGTTACTACCGAAGGATCAATTGCTCCCTTGTTCGCTATGGGCACCGGCTTTGACCCTTCCCTTACCGCTAAAGAAAATGTTTTCCTTGTGGGGGCAATGAGAGGCTTCTCCCGTAAATATATGGAAAAGCATTTTGATGAGATTATCGAATTTGCCGAGCTTAAGGATTTTGTAGATGTGCCGCTGAAGAATTATTCCTCGGGTATGACCTCCCGCCTTGCGTTTGCTATCGCTACACTTGTAAAAACCGATATTCTTATTGCCGACGAGGTTTTAGCGGTTGGCGACGCAAAATTCCGCAAAAAAAGCGAGGAAAGAATGTCAAGAATGAGAGACGGCGGCACGACTGTACTCTTTGTGTCTCACTCATCTGCCCAGGTCAGAAGAATTTGCAGGAACGCTATTTGGCTGGATCACGGCATAGTCAGAATGGCAGGCACTTCCGCTGAGGTTTGTCAGGCATATGACGAGTTCTGTAAAACATAAGGGGAAAAGCTGATGCTTTCAAATTTTACCCGTACATTGTAATAATAATAAAATTTTAGCTTAAAGTGAAAGTTGGGTAAAATTATATTCTATAAGCTTTACAAAGCTTCTGTGTTGTGATAAAATGAATAGAGAATCAGGAACGTGTTGCAGAAGGAAACGGAAATAATGAAGAAGAAATTTTTATCATATATATGCGCATTAGCTTTACCTGCTGTTATGGTCTGCTCCTTTGCGGCAGCGCCTTATGCTTTTGCGGAAAGCAATATATTACAGCAGGAAACCGACAGCAATGCAGCTGAGAACCCTCCGGAAGAAACCGAGGGACAGCCCACCGAGGCGGAAGTGACAACCGAATTGCCGCCTGAGACAACAACTGCACCTCCTCCGGTTGAAACGACGACGGAGGCAATAACAACCGTAGTAACCACAACTACTGCTCCGCCGCCTACGTCTCCCGTTTCTACTCCTCCGCCGGTTATTATAGTAGATCCGCCTGTGACCACAACTACTGCCGCTGAGACCACTGCTCCGGCTCGACCTGCGGAAACAACAGTTACTTCCCCGGAGGAGACTACACCCGAGGAAACTCAGGAGACGACAACGGCTGAAACAGGGGATACCACTACTTCCGCAAGCGAGACAACGCCTTCGGATACCGCAGGTTCCTCCGGGTCTCCCGTTTTCCCAGAGAACAATATTACCGACGGCGATCCCGGCGGCGGCGATTTCTTTACCACTGTGATTTTGATAGGTATTGCAATTGTGGTATTTATTCTGATATTTGCGCTTCCCCCCATTATTCGCAAAATCAGAAAAGCAATAATTTACAAATATGATTAATAGTAATAACTGTTTCTTCCCATAACGTAAAGCTTCCGCCTGTTCTTTGAAAAAAGAGCAGGCGGAAGCTTCAGTCTTTCAAAAAGTCAAAAGTGAAAAATCACGGAGGGAAAAGAGGTTTGGAGAACAACCGTCAGGGTTTTTCTCCAAATTGCGATAATAGCCTTAAAATCGAGGAAATTCCAAAGGAATTTTCCGATTTTCGATTTTCGGCAAAGCCGAAAATCGGCGTCAGCTTGTCGAGAAACCGTCCGCAAGGGAGGTTTATCGACAAGCCGAAGCTTCCGCCTGTTCTTTGAAAAAAGAGCAGGCGGAAGCTTTTTGAATTGGGGGAAAATATTATTGCGGTAAAGTATAAACAGTTTTTCCCGATTGGGCAGCGTAGTCGATAAGCCGGGATATTTCACCGTCATCATCGGCAGAGGCGGCTAAAACATAATCGGAGCTGTTTATAGCTTCATATCTTGCCAATGCAAAAGCGTCCTTACTGTAATGGGTATTCATTATTTTGCAGTCTGTCGCCGCAGCGTGAACGTTAAAGAAGAGTTCCCTTGTGTCGGGGTGCCATTTGTTAGCCTGTTCCTCAAAGGGCATAATGATGTGAAGCTTTACGGCGCTGTCCTTGTACATAAGATGAGTTACATACTCGGCAGCCCATAGCTCCGCACCCTCCTGACACAGGGAATAGAAATCCCGCACGCCCTTTGCATACATATCGTTTATGTATTCCGTTATGCTTCTTGTTAGATTGATACATTTTTCCGATTCGCCGTCGTAACCGAAGCTGAAATTACATAGCCTTGAACCAATAAAGCTGCAAGAGTTATTTTTCATATTCGTTTCCGCCTTTCAAAATAATAGTGCTTTCCGGAATATTGACTGTAATTGCAATTTAAATCAACAGCTTTATTTTACAACTGTAATCATCATTTTGCAAGGGATTTTATAAATTTGACAATAAAATTCTTATATGACTACAAAAGGCTTTATAATGAGGAATTTCGACATTTTTACCTAATATGGGATATAGGAAAAAGCTCGAATAAATATATACTTTTGATGTAATAAATCTTTTCTTATATTATTATGTCGAATGTTATCGAAACCCGGTTTAACCATAAAAAAGGAATAAAAAAAGGAATAAAAAAGGAACTCTTTCGAGTTCCTTTAAGATAATCTTTAAGATTACTTTCTCTTCTTAGCAACTACAACTGCACCGGCTGCGAGAACTGCAAGACCAGCAACGATTGCTACACCTTCGATACCGGTGTCAGCGTTGTTCTTGTCGTTTGTGGGCTTGTTGGTGTTGCCTGCTGCGCCTGTGGTGGTAGCAGCTGCGTCTGTAGTGGTAGCGGCGTCACCGGATTCTGTAGGCTTGGTTTCTTCAGCTGTTGTATCATCATTACCAGCACCGGCAGATTTATCGGTATAAGCTACTGTAAGAGATTTAATTTCAGGAATGTGACCCTTCTGAATCTGAGTGAACCAACCTTCGGGATCCTTTGCCTCATCTTGCTGATTCAACTTGTCAGCTGTTGTTGTAAAGGAGTATGAACTCTTGCCCTGCTCAACGTAAATTACCTTTTTAAGAGAAGTGGTTCCGATTACTAAGATTTGAGCGTCGGTATAGAAGGATTCTTCAGAATAATCATCACCTGCAGCCAACCAAGCGGCCTTAAATGCTTCTTCGTCGATCTCTACTGTGAAAGTGAGTTCAAAGTCTTTAGCCGTTGATCTGGTAAGATTAACTCCTTCGGGAACAGTAACATTAGCGCCGTCCCAAGAGTTAAAATCGTTTGTCCATTTAACATTTTCTGCAGACTGATCTCCGCCGCCGCCCCAAGCAAGGTTAACGGTTAAAAATCCTGTGTTATCTGCTGCGAAAGAGCTTGCAGCCATAGTGCTTACTGCCATGACGGAAGCAACTGCACCTGCAATGATTTTTTTCATGTTCATTGTTAATTTCCTCCGTAAAAATTAAATTAGATTTAAATTAGGATTATGAAAATCCATTTACATTGTTATTATACATTATCTGCCATTCGATTGCAACAGTTAATTGTTACAATCTTTATAAATATTCTTAGGTGAAACTGTCTGAAAATTACAGTAAATTTTTGTCAAGTACGCAGAAAGGCAAATATATTTAAGTAAATTTACCTAAATTTTCTTAAGGGCTTTTTAATTGAAAACATTATTCTTTACTTTTGTAAAAGTGCTGCTTTGCGCTCTACCTTTATGTTGTGCTTATATTTTTTATTTTTACTTAATTTTACTTAAATTAAAAATAATTTAAGTGGATTTTCCTATAACCAGACCCGCCTTGAAATAATAGGATAAATATGGTAGAATGTAAAATCATAAATAATTTACAATGTCAGCGCCGACGGACGATTTCGGATTTTTCCGGCAGATAGGAGGATCAAATGAACGGCAGAATAAAAAAGCAGGTTATCAGCCTTACTCTTTCAGCTATGTTTTTGGCAATGGGGCTTCTGCTTCCTTTTCTTACGGGGCAGATACAGCAGATAGGCAATATGCTGCTGCCCATGCACATTCCGGTTTTGCTTTGCGGGCTTATCTGCGGGTGGCAGTACGGGCTTGGCATAGGGCTTGTAATGCCGCTTCTGAGAAATTTGCTTTTCGGAATGCCGCCTATTTTTCCCACCGGTATTGCTATGGCGCTTGAGCTGGCGGCATACGGGGCGATAGTGGGGGTGCTGTACAACTATTCAAAATGGAAGTGCGTTCTTTCTCTTTACCGCAGTATGATAGCCGCAATGCTGGGAGGCAGATTGGTCTGGGGTGCGGCAATGTTAATTATGCTTGGCGTCGGTACAGACGGGTTTACTTGGAAGGCTTTCTTTGCGGGAGCGTTTTTGAACGCTTTCCCGGGAATTATTTTGCAGCTTGTGCTTATTCCCGCTGTGATGATTGCTTTGAACCGCACGGGATTGGTTAAATTCAGCAAGAAGAAGCCTAAGGAAAAGGAAATCTGAGGAATAATTATTTTTAAATCGGTGCAAAATAAAATCAACAACTTATATTGCGATTACTATTGACAGCGCAGAGGAGTATGCCGCACTGTCTTGTTTTGGGAGTTTTGCATATGCTGATTATTATTATTCGCACCGTTATTCTTTATTTGCTGATAGTGTTTTCCATTCGGTTAATGGGAAAGAAGCAGCTTGGAGAGCTTCAGCCCTCCGAGCTTGTCACCACGATAATGATTTCAAACATTGCCACATTAGCCTTGGAGGAATCCTCAACCCCGATGATAATGGGGGCGGTGCCTATCCTGATGATTGTTTGTCTTGACGTTATTATGTCGGGGATAACCCTTAAAAGCAGCACGATTCGCAGAATGGTCAGCGGTTCCACGAGAGTAATAATTTCGGACGGCGTCATTGACCAAAGAGAAATGAAAAATCTCAGGTACACCATAGACGATTTATCGGAGGCAATGCGGGAGCAGGGGATATTTGACATTTCACAAATTCAGTACGCAATTGTCGAAACCAACGGAAAGATAAACTTTTTGCAAAAGGAAGCGCCGCCGAAAAATCCGCCCGAAATAATAATCAGAGACGGAGAGATAAATTATGACGGACTTTCAAGGGCAAAGCTCGGCGAGGGCTGGGTCAGAGAGATACTGAAGGAAAAGGGCACCGATATTTCGGCGGTTTTTATTATGTCGGCGGACTCGGACGGAAAGTATCAAATCATTATCAAGGATAAGGGCTGACGGAGGGGATTTTGAATGAAGAGAATTGTTGTTTGTGTTATTTTAGCGCTGTCGCTTGCGGCGGCAGGCTCGTGGTGCTTTATTTACAGCGATGACACTGTCAAAAATATTTTAGAAGAGCTTGAAGAAACGGAAAGGCTTTATAGCACGGGAGATACGGAGGAAGCCGCCGCCGCTTCCGCAAGGGCAAAGGATAAGTGGAACGGGCTTACGGAGCTGCGAATACTTTCTGTTGACAATGAACACGAAATGGAGATTACCCTGTCTATGTCAAGATTGGTTTCTTTAATAGAATCCGAGAATGAGGAGGCAATGGTGGAGTGGGCGGCGGTCAAGGAGCTTGTGGAAGGCTATAAGAGGGAGATTTCGCCCTTTGTTCTTAATGTTATTTAGTTTGTCAAATAATTTCTATCTCCGCTGAGACAGTGTCAATTATGCTTTTAAGAAATTCGGGAGATACCGTTTCAACATAGGTGTATTGTCGGGCGTTTAAATCAAGCGTTCGTATGTGCTCACACAATACCACTCCCGTTGTGACAAGGTTTTCGGGGAGCGGTATGTGCAGGGGGAATTTGTTATTGGTGTTAGTGATAGGGCATAGGATTGCAAGCCTTGCGTTGGCAATAAAATCATCATTGCTTATCACAAGAGCAGGTCTGTAGCCTGCCTGTTCATGCCCCTGCTGCGGGTTGAAATTAACCTTGACAATATCGCCTTGTCTTACCATGCTTCCTTACCTGCCTTTTCTCCCCAATCAATTTCTTCCGGGGTGTATTCGCCGTTGTAGTCTGCGAATAATTCTTTAATTGTTTTTCGGGGCTGGGTCGGGGCAGCTTTTTCGATTATCAGGGTATCGTTTTCGGCTCTTATTACTACTTCATCATTTGCCGTAAGCTTAACAGCGTCGAGAAGGTGTTTGGGAATACGCACGCCTTGACTGTTGCCCCATTTCCGGATTAAAGTTTTCATATGCTGCACACTCCTTTCGTATATACATAGTATATACCAAATTTGATGAAATGTAAATATGCTTTTCGGGAAAATTTTTAGATTTGGATAACAAAAATACGCTCCCGTGAAATTGGGAGCGTATTGTGATAGAAAAAATAATCGGAACAAGTACAACTAATTCCGAAGTGTAATTATCCCGTCACTGTAAACGACGTTTATGGAATTTGCGGATTGCAGCTCTTATTCTGAAACGTTATCCAATGAATCCACATCGTCATCAGAACCGGAAATAAACATTTCCTCTGTGGTCTGCTGCGCCAGCTTCAGCTTTTCAGTAATGTCAACCAGCGCATTAGTGGTCGCTTCCAGCGCATCAATAGCAGTTGCCATACGCCCCGCTAAGTGATAATACATAGCCTTGTAATCCGGCATACAAATCTCTCCTAAACAAATTTTTAATAATCGGCAACGCTTTATGAAGCAGTGCTGATTATTGTTTGTGTTGTTGTTACCAAAAAGATTTTTTAGAAAATAAACATAAAAATACGCTCTCGTGAAATTGGGAGCGTATTAACTGCCCGGCTTCCGGGCTGGAGGCGCCACCCAGATTTGAACTGGGGATCAGGGTGTTGCAGACCCTTGCCTTACCACTTGGCTATAGCGCCGCTTTTTCGCTTTTGTGAATACGCAACTATTGTTCACAAAAACGAAAACTTCTGTCTCCGCTATTGCAGAGGCCGGTACAGCTTATTCATTGTGTAACAAAAATATTCATATACAATGTTTATAAACTGCTGGAGCGGATTACGAGGCTCGAACTCGCTACCTCCACCTTGGCAAGGTGGCGC
>CAYMFX010000114.1:0-7394 GCA_964389845.1 uncultured Ruminiclostridium sp. | reverse complement strand
AAGCATATGTGCGTCAAAGCCGTCAGGCGGTCATTGTGCGGTGTTGCCTTAAATAATCCGAAAGGAAATGATAGTGTTGAAGCCGACAAGAATATATCTTGACAATGCCGCCACAACTAAGGTCAGCGACAGAGTTTTTAAAGCAATGCTGCCTTTTTTGAGGGGGGAGTACGGAAATCCAAGCTCCCTTTACTCTTTGGGCAGAACTGCGTCTTTGGCGGTTAAAAATGCCCGAAAGTGCTGCGGCGACAGTATAGGGGCGCTTCCCTCCGAGATATTTTTTACTTCCGGGGGCAGTGAAAGCAATAGCTGGGCAATAGGTTCTGCCGCCGAAATTATGAGGTCTGAGGGAAAAGATCATATTATTACCTCTGCCTTTGAGCACAACTCGGTATTGCGGATTGCAGAGGATTTGAGGGCAAAGGGTTTTCGTTTAACATATCTTCCCGTTTACGAAAATGGGGTTGTCAAAGCAGAGGACCTTGCTTCATCAATAACGGATAAAACGGGATTGGTATCGGTAATGTATGTGAACAATGAGGTAGGCACTATACAGCCGATAAGGGAGCTTGGACGGATATGCCGTGACAGGGGAGTGCTGTTTCATACCGACGCAGTACAGGCTGCTCCTCATATTCCCATTGACGTTAAGCGGGATAACATAGATTTGCTTTCATTGTCAGGTCATAAGCTTCATGCGCCGAAGGGAACAGGACTTCTTTACTGCCGCAGCGGAATACGGCTTGCTCCGATTATATACGGCGAACAGGAAAGAGGTATCAGAGGAGGAACCGAGAATGCGGCGGGAATTGTGGCTTTGGGCGAGGCGATGAACGCCCTTTCGGAGACAATGGAGGAGACGGCTAAGCAGCATAAAATTTTTTCCCGACGTATTTTGGACAGGGTTTTAAAGATAGAAGGAGTGCGTTTTAACGGCGATTATGAAAAGCGTGTACCCTCTATCTTGAATTTCAGCTTTGAGGGAATAGAAGGCGAATCCTTGCTGTTGCAGCTTGATATAAAGGGCATTGCAGCAAGCAGCGGTTCGGCTTGTACTTCAGGCAGTCTTAATCCCTCTCATGTGCTTTCGGCAATGGGGCTTAGCAGCGAGGAGGCACGGGGAAGTATACGAATAAGTATGAGTGAGTTTACGGTGCAGAGGGAGATTGACGAGTTTTTGGAGGTGTTGGGGGAGGCTGTTGAGAAGCTTAGGGGGTTGATTGGTTGAGAGTTGAATGGTTGAGATAAGAAGAGAAGCAAAAATTTGAATAATTAATACAGCATATTGAACAAGCTTGAATGCTGTGCGGCAAAAAAAGACCGTAACGGAATTACCCCTTCCGTTACGGTCTTAATATTGCTTTAACTAAAAACCTGTATCAATATTTAGCTTATCATCAATCCTGTTATTGTAACCATTTTGCCGCCTTCCTGCGGAGCAATTTCAACGGTGTGCTTGCCCTTTTCGGTGAAGGAAATTATTTCGGCAGATTCAACGTAGCTGCCCCAGCCGCCTGTGAAATCGGTGTTGATGCTCTTAACAAGCTGTCCGTCAACATATACGTCAAGAGTGGTTCCGCCGTTGGTCAGCATACCGTAAAGCAGACCGATGTTTTTAGCTTCAACGTCCTTGAATGTGAGCTTAGCGCCGTCAAACTTGCCTCCGCCCACTCTTGCGTTCCAGTAGCCCGTGATATTGCCGAAGCCGGTGTCGGGATAGGGCTTGAACTTGCCTGTTTCATCGGTGGCTTCAAAGTTGGAGGGGTTCAGGATAGTTGCGCCCGCATATTTGTCGGTGGTGAAGGGAGTGGAGAAATTGCTTTCATCTCCGCTTACGTCGTTCTTTCCTGCATTTACCTTGTCAAGATAGTGGGTGATTATCTGGGTGAGAACCTTGTGACCTACCGTGTTGGGGTGGATATTGTCGTCGGAGATGTCGTCCCACTTAATGTGTCCCTTGTCGATAACGTCAAGTATTGCGTTTCTGTAGGAGATAAAGGGCAAATCGTAGCTCTTGGCAATGTCATAATGATAATTCTGGAAGGAAGTGCCGTTTTCCTGAGTCATACCGATACAAACGAGTGCAGGCTTGCTCTCGCTTGACCAAAGCATTCTGAGAAGGCTGTCGTAGCTGTCTACGTTGCGGCGGGTGTTTTCGGTGGTATCGTTTACGGAAAACTCAACGAAAACAACGTCGGGCTTATTCGCTATAACGTCGGTGGCAGCTCTGTGAACGCCGATATATGAACCGGTTGCGCCTATTCCGGCACGGACGTAGTTTACCTTTGCGGCGGAGAAGGTGGATTCAAACCAGTTGGTAACAAGTCTTGCATAGCAATCGTTGTCGCCTGCCGTGCTTCCCTGCGTTATGGAGCCTCCGATATATGCGACGGTGATTTCTCCGCCGCCTTCAGCCTTCTTCATAACATTTGCAAGTCTTACCTGATTGCCTAAGTTAAGCTCGGACAATGCCACCATTCTGTCTGTTATGCCATTGTCGATAACATAAGCCGTGTCGGCAGCACCGTCGGCATAGCTTGTATCGTTAAGGTCGGAGGGAGTGGGAGCCGGTTCTTCTGCTGCCGTATTAAGTCCGCCCTCGGGAGCCTGAGATTCGCTGCCGGTGCTGTCGCCTGTCTCCGTCTGAGAAGAGTCGGTCTGCTGAGGGGCATTGCTTTCCGAAGAGCTGCCTCCTGTCTGTGTTCCTTCGCCGTTGTTATTTCCGCATGCCGCTGTTGTCAGCAGAAGTGCGGACGCTAACATTAACGCTGTTAATTTTTTAGCTTTCATTGTTTTCCTCCATAAGCTGCTGCGATGCCGCAGTTGTCTAAATTCAAAATTTGTCCTTTATAATATAGCAGAAAACAATGAAAAAGTCAAGAAATATTATGGAAGGTATTTTTAACCGGTAATCAGCATTTTAAGATTGACATTTTTGCTTTTTTGAGTTACAATAAAGATGTCTTATGTATTGATTGGAATTTGATGTGATTTCGGAAGCTTGAACGCCCCAAAAACGGTCAATCATTTTTTTCAAATCTCTCGGAAAGCTTTTTAAGCGCCTTTTTTTCAATTCGGCTTACATATGAACGGGAAATATTCAGCTTTTGGGCAACCTCGCGCTGTGTCAAGGGCTTTGTACGTATTCCCGATGAGTTGTTTAGTCCATAGCGGCTGGTCAGTATCAGTTTTTCCCGATCGTCAAGGCTTTCGTTTATGTAGCGGTAAAGCTTTTGCAGGTTTATTTTCAGATCCACCTCCTTGGAAACGTCGGTCATATCCTTGAATATGTCGGCAATGGTCAGAGGATTGCCTTCTTTGTCAATTTCAATGGGAGCATCTAAGTACATTTCGGTTTGCTGATGCTTTATCTTGCGAAAGTACATTTTTATCTGATTGTCTATACATTTGCCGGCATAGGTGGAAAATTCTGTATTCTTGTCTCCGGAAAAGGTCTCCACCGCTCTTATCAGTCCGATTGTTCCTATTGAAATAAGGTCGTCCTGTTCATTTGAGTCGCAGTAGCGCTTTTTCACTATGTACGCCACTAAGCGAAGATTATGGGCAATCAGCTTTTCACGGGCTTTTTCATCTCCTTCCGCCATCTTTTGTATACATTCCGCCTCCTCCTTCTTGGAAAGCGGTTTCGGAAAGTTGTTGGCGTTTTCAAAGTGGAGGGCTAAAAACAGCAGATTTTTTAATACGGTTTCAATTAACGGTATAAGCATTTTTGTACTTTCCTTTCTTAAAGGTATAGTTAATATTATTTTTACTCGGGTTTGTACTATGTCAAATTAATGTCAAATAAAAAATAAAGTGAAGGGTGTTCTTATGGGATTACATTCTATTAAGCTGCCGCATCATAAGGCGGCGGCGGAAATGCCTACCGCAAGGGCGTATTCGCCTACAAGGGTAGTGATAAGCATGTCTCAGCACGGCGGCGTTCCCTGTACTCCGCTGGTAAAGGCTGGAGACGAGGTAAAGACCGGTCAGCTTATTGGCAGCAGCGACGCCGTTATATCTGCTCCCGTTCATGCCAGCATTACGGGCAGAGTCGCCGGCTTTACCGACGTAATAAGCATTGCGGGAAAGAGAAATACGGCGGTCGTTATCGAGTCCTCACACCGTCAGGAGCTTCACCCCGATATAAAGCCTCCCGTTGTCACAGACAGGAAAAGTCTTATTGAAGCAGTGAAGAACAGCGGCTCGGTGGGACTCGGCGGCGCAGGCTTTCCCACATATGTGAAGCTGAACTTTGACCCCAAGCAGAATAAAATAAATACTCTGCTTATCAATGCGGCGGAGTGCGAGCCTTATATCACGTCGGATTACCGTGCGATTATCGAAAGCTCTGGCGACCTTATTAACGGCATTAGGCTTTTGATGAAATATCTTGATATTCCGAAAGCCTTTATCGGGGTTGAGTCCAATAAGGCTAAGGCTATATCTATGCTTACGGAGCACCTTGCGGGTGAACCCAATATAAATGTTAAAAGGCTTCCCTCCACCTATCCTCAGGGAGCCGAGAAGGTGATGATTTATAATGTGACGGGGCGTGTGCTGAAGGAAGGGGAGCTTCCCATGTCGGCAGGCTGCCTTGTTATGAACTGTTCCTCGGTTATTTTCATCAGCGAGTATCTTAAGACGGGAATACCTCTTATAAAGCGCAGAATCACCATTGACGGCAATATTGTGAATAAGCCCACAAATATAACCGTTCCCGTGGGGACGCTGCTTTCCGACATTGTCAAAATAGCCAATATCAGAAAACAGCCCGACAGAGTTATTTTCGGCGGCCCTATGATGGGCAGCAGCGTTTATGATCCCGAAACCCCGATTATGAAAACAAATAATGCGGTTCTGTTCTTTGACGGCACGGCGGCGGGAACGGCTCAGCCTACCTCTTGTATTCGCTGCGGCAGATGCGTTCGGGCTTGTTCGCTGAATCTTATGCCTACCGAGCTTGAAGCTGCTTACGACGCAAAGGACATTGACAGATTAAAGAAGCTTAAAGTTAATTTATGTATGAACTGCGGCGCTTGTTCCTATGTTTGCCCCGCAAAAAGAAATTTATCTGAAAAAAATCAGCTTGCTAAAATTATGCTGAGAAACGGAGGTTAAGTCATGACCAATTATCTTGTTGAACCTGCCCCTCACATAAAAAGCAAAGCGACAACGCAGAAGATTATGCTTCATGTTATAATCGCAATGCTTCCTGCGGCAGGCGCTGCCACTTATATTTACGGCATAAGGGCGCTGCTGATGATTGTGGTTTGTTCCGCTGTCTGCGTTCTTACGGAGCTGCTCTTTGAAAAGATCACCAAGCGCACAAGAACCATAAACGACCTTTCGGCAGTTGTTACCGGTATGCTCCTCGCTTTTAACCTTCCGCCCACATTGCCCTTTTATATGGCGATAATCGGAAGCGTGATTGCTATATTGGTTGTAAAGCAATTTTTCGGCGGTATCGGACAAAATTTCGCTAACCCCGCCATTACCGCAAGAATAATACTTATGCTGTCCTTTACGTCCTATATGACAACATGGGTACAGCCGTTTTATTACAACCTGCCCGCTGACGCTGTTTCGGCGGCTACTCCTTTGGTTTCCGAGACAAAGTATGAATTATTCGATTTGTTTTTTGCAAAGCCGGGGTGCATAGGCGAATGCTGTAACGCCGCTCTGATTTTAGGTGGACTTTACCTTATCGTTATGCGGATAATTAATCCCGTTACCCCTGTGGCTTATATCGGCACTGTGGCGCTTCTTACATGGGTAAGCGGCGGGGACGTTACCTTGCAGGTATTGTCCGGCGGACTTATTCTCGGAGCGTTCTTTATGGCTACCGACTATGCTACAACGCCTATCAGAACTACAGGCAAGCTTATTTTTGCGGTAGGCTGCGGACTGCTTACCTTCATTATCAGAAGCTTCGGCACCATGCCTGAGGGCGTTTCGTATTCAATTTTGATTATGAACATTTTGACTCCCTACATAGATAAGCTTACGATTTCGCACCCCTTCGGAGCTAAGCCCGAACCCAAGCTTGAAAAGAACCCTGAAAAGGACAAGGAGGCGAATAAGTCATGAGTAAATTTAAGCCTACTATTGTTCTTGCGTCCATTACCACTATTGTGGCATTGCTGTTAGTGCTTACTCACGAGCTTACTTATGTGGATACATCGGGGGTTATTACCGATAAGCTGAGAGCCGCTTGTGAAGAGGCAATGGGAGAGGGAGAATTTTCCATTGTCACCGATTGGCAAGAATACGGAATCGACAAGCCGGAGAACGTTGAAAAAATGATAAAGAAGGCTGACGGCAGCATTGGCTTCGAGGTTATTACCGACGGATATTCAAAGGGCGGCATCGACCTGTTTGTGGCTATGAACAAGGACGGCAGCGTTAAGGCGGTAAGCGTCGTTTCATTGGGAGAAACTCCCGGTCTCGGCACAAAGGTCAATGACAGCAAATTTTTAGCTCAGTATAACGGCAAAAATTCGGAGCTTACAGTCGTTAAGAAAACGCCCTCAAAGGATAATGAGGTGGAGGCGGTAACCAGTGCCACCTATTCCTCAAAGGGCGTTACCGAAGCGGTCAATATCGCAATAAGCACATATTCACAGTTAAAGGGGGTTGGGGATAAATGAGCTATTTAAAGGAATTTACCAAGGGTATTCTGAAGGAGAACCCCAATCTTGTTATGCTGCTGGGAATGTGTCCTACCTTAGCGGTCACCACTATGGCGGAAAACGGGTTGGGTATGGGACTTGCCACCACGTTTGTTTTAGTCTGCTCCAACCTTGTTATTTCTTTGCTTAAGAAGGTTATTCCGTCTCAGGTAAGGCTGCCTTCCTTTATCGTTATCATTTCCGGATTTGTTACATTGGTGGGTATGCTGCTTCAAAAGTTTGTTCCTTCTCTTTATGACGCATTGGGACTGTTTTTGAGCCTGATTACGGTAAACTGTATTATATTGGGACGTGCTGAAATGTTCGCCTGCAAGAACAAGGTATTGCCCTCAGTGCTTGACGGCTTGGGAATGGGCGTGGGATTCACCCTGTCATTGCTCACGGTGGGTTCTGTCAGAGAAATTCTCGGTTCGGGAACATGGTTCGGCATTCAGATTCTTCCCGATTTTATACAGCCCATGACATTTTTCATTCTTCCGGCGGGGGGCTTTTTCTCCCTCGGCATTATCATTGCCGTTGTAGCAAGGGTCAGCAAGAAAAAGCCCAAGGATATTACCTGTTCCTCCTGTCCGAACAGGGACGCATGCAAGTTTGCGGAATCCTCGGCGGATACGGCAGCAGGAGACAATGCTCCCGCTAATACGGCTAAGGAGGTTAAGTAATGGATATTTTTAAGAATATTGCAATAATCCTTCTTACGGG
>CAYMFX010000113.1:0-7467 GCA_964389845.1 uncultured Ruminiclostridium sp. | reverse complement strand
AGAGTTGCGCATTGATAGATGCGGCTGAGCGAGTGCGGCGTTTATATAAGCCGTGCTAAAAAGAGTGGTACCGCGAGGATTTATTCCCCGTCTCTTTATTGAGGCGGGGATTTTTGTTTTAAAATATCAAGCCGGCACTGCCCGAATATTTGAGGAAAGGAACGGTTTTAAGTGAAAAACGCAAATAAATATGTCAGAAATTATTTTATACCTCCCGAAAAATGCCTTGATTGGACAACAAAAGAATATGTGGACAAAGCGCCTGTCTGGTGCAGCGTGGATTTGCGGGACGGGAATCAGGCGCTGGCTGTTCCAATGGGGCTTGAGGAAAAGTTGGAATTCTTCAAGCTGTTGGTAAGGCTCGGGTTCAAGGAAATAGAAGTGGGTTTTCCCGCCGCTTCACAGACCGAGTACGACTTCTGCCGCACCTTGATTGAACAAAATCTCATTCCCGACGACGTTACCATTCAAGTGCTTACACAGTCAAGAGAGCATATTATTAAAAAGACCTTTGAAGCTGTCGAGGGTGCAAAAAATGTCATCGTTCACCTCTATAACTCCACCTCGGCGGCGCAGAGAGAACAGGTTTTTGGGAAGCCCAAAAATGAGATAACGGAAATTGCGGTGGACGGAGCCAAGCTGTTCCTTGATTGTGCTAAAAGATTTAAGGGCAATTGCCGCTTCGAGTATTCCCCCGAAAGCTTTACGGGAACCGAGCCTGAATTTGCTCTTGAGGTTTGCAACGAAGTGCTGAAAATATGGGAGCCGTCCCCGGACAATAAGGTCATCATCAATCTTCCCGTAACGGTAGAGCTTTCACTGCCCCATATTTACGCAAGCCAGATAGAGTATATGTGCAAGCACCTGTACAAAAGAGAAAACGTTATCGTTTCCCTCCACCCTCACAACGACAGAGGCTGCGCCGTGGCGGATACGGAAATGGGTCTGCTTGCGGGAGCGGACAGAGTTGAGGGCACGTTGTTCGGAAACGGAGAGCGAACGGGCAACGTGGATATTATAACCTTAGGTCTTAATATGTACACTCACGGGGTTGATCCGAAGCTTGATTTCAGTAATATGCCGGAAATCGTTTCGGTATATGAAAGACTGACCTGTATGAAGGTGTACGACAGACAGCCCTATGGAGGAAATTTAGTATTTGCGGCTTTCTCAGGCTCTCATCAGGACGCAATCGCAAAGGGAATGAAATGGCGGGAGGAAAAGAAAGACCCCCATTGGACGGTTCCCTATCTGCCCATTGACCCGAAGGACGTGGGGAGAAAGTATGACGGCGACGTTATCCGTATCAACAGCCAGAGCGGAAAAGGCGGCGTAGGCTTTGTGCTTCAAAGGAAATTCGGCATCGACCTGCCACCCAAATTCCGTGAAACAGTGGGCTACGCTATCAAGGACATTTCCGACAAGCACCATACCGAGCTGTTGCCGGAGGAAATATACGGCGCCTTTATGAAGAAATTCGTCAATGTGGAAAAGAATCTTAAGTTCAAAGAGGTTCATTTCGTTCAGGACGATGAATATGAAGCAACCCTTACCATTGTACAAAACAATACCGAAAGAGTTATCACCGGCAAGGGCAACGGTCGCCTTGACGCTGTCAGCAACGCTCTGAGACGCTGTCTTAACCTTCAGTTCACCATTTGCTCCTACAGCGAGCATGCTCTAAACAGCACCTCCAAATCCAAGGCTATCACCTATGTGGAGTTAGCGGACAAGGACGGAACGATAACATGGGGCGCAGGGGTTCACAGCGATATTATCACATCCTCGGTGAAGGGACTTATAAGCGCCATTAATCTGAGCAGCATATTGTCTTAAGGAGGCGGTGATATGGATATTGTTATTTTAGCCGCTTGTATTGTGATTGTTGTTATTGCGGCGGTTGAGCTTGTTATATTGTTGGGTATCAAATCCAATACGGGAAGCAAATATAAAGACAAGGACGCCGCACAGAAAATAACCCAAAGCATAATTGCTCTTGACACAAAAATAGACAGCTTAAACAAAGAGCTTAGAGAAACGCAAAGCAGTCTGAGAAGCGAGATAGGCGGAAGCGTAACCAACTCGGTTTCACGTCTCGGAGACAGCCTGAGGGACGAACAGGAGAAACAGCAGAAAGCGGTTGCCGCTCAGCTTGAAAAGATTGAACAGCAGTTTGAAAAGACACGTCACGAAACTCTTGAAACCTTGGAAAAAATGCAAACTGGCAACACCGTAAGCATGAACAGGGTTATGGAGGAAAACCAAAAGAGCATTGACAAGCTTCGTGAGGAAAACAAAAAGAGCCTCGACCTTATTAACGAAACGGTCAGCGAAAAGCTCCAAAAGACTCTTAACGACAGGATTTCACAGTCCTTTGAGATTGTCAACAAGCGGCTTGGAGAAGTGTATGAGGGGCTTGGAGAGATGAAGCAGGTTGCTTCGGGCGTAACCGACCTTAAGAAGGTGCTTTCCAATGTCAAGACAAGAGGAATTATGGGAGAGATTCAGCTTGGAGCAATACTGAGCGAAATTCTCACTCCCGAACAGTACGGAGAACAGGTCAGCGTTTCCCCCTCCGCCAACGTGCGCGTTGATTTTGCGGTGAAGCTTCCCGGAAAGGGCGACGACGACGGAATTTGGCTTCCCATTGACTCCAAATTTCCCTCGGATAAATATCAGGACGTGCTTAACGCTTACGAAAGCGGCGAAGCTGAAGAGATAAAGACCAAAAGAAAAATACTTGAAAATGAAATCAAGCAGTTTGCACGAAGCATAAGTCAAAAATATATCGATCCTCCCTACACCACAGATTTTGCAATTATGTTTCTGCCCTTTGAAGGCTTGTATGCCGAAGTTATAAACTTGGGATTGGTGGAGCTGCTCCAAAGAGAGTATAAGATAAACGTAGCGGGACCGTCAACAATGGCGGCAATGCTGAACAGCCTTCAAATGGGCTTCCGCACCTTAGCGATACAGAAAAAGAGCGGCGAGGTCTGGAAGATTTTAGAGCAGGCTAAAAAGGAATTCGGCAGCTTTGAATCGGTTCTCGACGGCATTCGGAAAAAGCTCGGAAATGTGGACAGCGAGCTTGAAAAGCTTATAGGAACAAGAACGAGAGCCATAAACAGAAGTTTAAAAGAAATAAACGTTATGGAAAACAATGATGAACAGTCGGCAATAATATAATAATAAAAAAGAAAGGAAAGAAGAATATGAAAATCAGTTTTTCAACACTTGCCTGCCCCGACTTTGAATGGTCGGATATTTACTCCATGGCTAAGGACTTTAACTTTGACGGAATCGAAATCAGAGGACTCGGAACGGATATTTTTTCCGTAAAGTCCAACCCCTTTACCGAAGCCCGCCTGCCTCGAACCGTTGCAAAGCTTAAAACATTGGGACTTGAAATCCCCTGTCTTTCTTCCGGCGCTTGCCTTAAATTCAAGGACAAGGCGGAAGAAAACAAAAAGGAAATAGAAGCCTATGCGGCTCTTGCCAACAAGTTAGGCAGCTCCTATATAAGAATACTTGCGGATTTGGAGCCTGCTCCCGCCGATGAGGTTGACGACGATTTTGTTATAGAGCAGCTTAAACAGCTTGTTCCCATTGCAGAGGAATACAATGTAACTCTGCTTGTTGAAACAAACGGCGTGTATGCGGATACAAAGAGGCTGAAACACCTTCTTGACAGCGTGGGAAGCAGAAAGGTTGCGGCTCTCTGGGACACTCACCACCCCTACCGCTTTATGGGAGAAAAGCCCGATGAAACCGTAACCAATTTGGGCGAATACATCAAGTATGTTCATACCAAGGACAGCATATGCAAAAACGGAGCAATCGAATACAAGCTTATGGGCGAAGGCGATATGCCGATTAAGGGAATGCTTGACGCATTGGGCAGCATAGGCTATAACGGATATGTTTCCCTCGAATGGGTTAAGAGGTGGTCGAATAATCTTTGCGACGCAGGCGTCGTAGTTCCTCATTTTGCAAGCTATATGGCGCCCTACAAGGTACATCACAAGCACCCTCTTCAGGACAACCAGCGGGGCACGGGAAAATATGTATGGCCCAAGGAGAGGCTTCTCAACTACACCTTCCCCGACATACTTGACAGAATGTGTGAGGAATTTCCCAATCAGTATGCTTTCCGCTACACTGAGCTTGACTATACAAGAACCTATCCCGAATTCAGGGACGATGTGGACAACTTTGCAAGAGCGCTTATTGCCACAGGAGTAAAGAAGGGAGACCATGTTGCTATATGGGCGACCAACGTTCCCGCATGGTATATCACATTCTGGGCGACAACCAAAATCGGTGCGGTACTCGTTACCGTAAACACCGCCTACAAGATTCACGAAGCCGAGTATTTGCTCAAACAATCCGATACTCACACCCTTGTTATGATTGAGGGACATAAGGACAGCGATTATGCGGGCATTATGAGAGAGCTTTGCCCTGAGCTGGAAACCTCGGAAAAGGGACAGCTTTCCTCAAAGCGTTTGCCCGTACTCAAAAACATTGTTACGGTTGGATTCGAGATGAAGGGCTGCTACACCTGGGAGGAAATGGAGAAAAAGGCTGAGGAAGTGCCTTACAGCGAGGTTGAAAAGGTTCGCCGCACTATTGACAAGCACGACGTATGCAATATGCAGTACACATCGGGTACTACCGGATTCCCCAAGGGCGTAATGCTCACCCACTACAACGTTGTAAACAACGGCAAGGCTATCGGCGACTGTATGGATTTGTCAACGGCGGATCGTATGATGATACAGGTGCCTATGTTCCACTGCTTCGGAATGGTATTGGCAATGACCGCTTCAATGACTCACGGCGTTACCATGTCGCCTATTCCCGCCTTCTCGCCGAGGAAGGGATTAAAGTGCATCAATCAGGAGAAAATAACCTGCTTCCACGGAGTTCCCACAATGTTTATCGCCATGCTCGGTCACGAGGACTTTGCAAAGACCGACTTTTCACATATGAGAACGGGCATTATGGCAGGCTCTCCCTGTCCCATTAAGACAATGCAGGACGTTATCGAGAAAATGCACATGGACGAAATCTGCATCACCTACGGACAGACCGAGGCTTCCCCCGCCACTACCATGAGCAAGACCACCGACAGCATAGAAACCCGTGTAAACACGGTAGGCGGTCCTATTTTCGGAGTTGAGTGCAGAATAGTGGATCCCGAAACTAACGAGGAGCTTCCCGACAATGTTGACGGCGAATTTGTGGCAAGGGGCTACAACATTATGAAGGGCTACTATAAAATGCCGGAAGCTACTGCGGCAGCCATTGACAAGGACGGCTGGCTCCACACTGGCGACCTGCTCAGAAGGCTTCCCGACGGCAACTACAAGGTAACCGGACGCATTAAGGATATGATTATCAGAGGCGGCGAAAACATTTACCCCAAGGAAATCGAGGACTTCCTCTATACTCACCCGAAAATCAAGGACGTTCAGGTTATCGGCGTTCCCGACAAGGATTACGGCGAGGAGATAATGGCGTGCGTTATTCTTCACGAGGGCGAAACGGCTACGGAAGAGGAAATAAAGCAGTATGTGCTTGACCATATGGCTAAGCATAAAGTACCCCGTTATGTGGACTTTGTGACCGAGTTCCCCATGAATGCGGCAGGAAAGATTCTGAAGTATAAGATGAGAGAAGCGGCTGTTGATAAATTGGGACTTCAGAATGCTAAGAAAATTGTTACGGCATAATTAATATATAATCTGTGATATTCTAAACCGAACCCGTCAGAGCCAAATTAAAATGAGGCTTTGACGGGTTATTTTTGATTAAATGCTTTTCTAATCACAAATATGTGAAAGGCAATTTTTTCATAAAGCTGTCGGGAAAAATTTTTAAAAAATACTTGACAACAATATATAACCTGTTATATATTTAATATGTAGCAGATTGAAATAAAGGCATTGTATCATTTGCACAAAAGCATATTTCCCTAAGTAATATTTTTTCAATATATTACTATATAATTTTTATATGCCGCTATGTCAATTAAACATTTTACAAGATAAAAATATTGTGTTAAAATTTTAACAAGGTAGAAATTATGCTAATTATAGGGAATCCTGCACTCACATAGCGTATAAATAGTGTTCCCTAAAAAATAATCAACCCCAAAAATCCAAAGAAACGGAGAGAAACAACCATGAGAAAACAAACCGCAGTACCCGCTGTTGTTGACAGCGTGGAGTCCCTTGAAGCGAAAATTGCTCAGGTAAGAGCGGCGCAGGAAAAGTTTGCCGCTTATTCTCAGGAGCAGGTGGACGCTATTTTCAAGGCAGCCGCAACAGCAGCAAACACCCAGAGAATCCCTCTTGCCAAAATGGCAGTTGAAGAAACGGGAATGGGAATTGTCGAGGACAAGGTAATCAAAAACCACTATGCAGCCGAATACATCTACAACGCCTATAAGAACACCAAAACCGTGGGCGTTATCGAAAAG
Source organism: uncultured Ruminiclostridium sp. (assembly GCA_964389845.1). GTDB lineage: Bacteria > Bacillota > Clostridia > Oscillospirales > Ruminococcaceae > Ruminiclostridium_E. The sequence continues at coordinate 983 of CAYMFX010000113.1, read as the reverse complement.
GACGACAGCTTCGGCATCAAGAAGGTTGCCGAGCCTATCGGTCTTGTTGCTGCGGTCATTCCTACTACCAACCCTACCTCCACTGCAATATTTAAAACCCTTATCTCTCTTAAAACCAGAAACGGCATTATCATAAGCCCCCACCCCAGAGCTAAGCAGTGTACCATTGCCGCCGCTAAGGTGGTTTTGGAGGCTGCCGTTAAGGCGGGCGCTCCCGAAGGCATTATCGGCTGGATCGATGTTCCTTCCTTGGAGCTTACAAACACCATTATGAAGGAAGCGGATATTATTTTGGCAACAGGCGGTCCCGGAATGGTAAAATCTGCCTATTCCTCCGGCAAACCCGCTCTCGGCGTAGGCGCCGGCAACACTCCCGCAATTATCGATGAAACAGCGGACATTCTTGTTGCGGTAAACTCCATTATTCATTCAAAAACCTTTGATAACGGTATGATTTGCGCTTCCGAACAATCCGTTATCGTTGACTCCAAGATTTATGACAAGGTGAAGGAGGAATTCAAGTACAGAGGCTGCCATTTCCTCAACAAGAAGGAATTGGATATGGTTCGCAAAACCATTATCATCAACGGCGCTCTTAACGCTAAGATCGTAGGTCAGAAGCCTGTTAAGATTGCGGAGCTCAGCGGCTTTGAGGTTCCCGCCGAAACAAAGATTCTTATCGGCGAGGTTGACAGCGTGGAGCTTTCCGAGCCTTTTGCTCATGAAAAGCTTTCTCCCGTTCTTGCTATGTATAAATCCAAGAACTTTGAGGACGCAGTAAAGAAGGCTGAACATCTTATTGCCGACGGCGGCTACGGTCATACCGCTTCCCTCTATATTAACCAAGTTACCGAAACGGAAAAAATGGCGGATTATTTTGAGAGAATGAAAACCTGCCGTATTCTTATCAATACTCCCTCCTCACAGGGCGGTATCGGAGACCTTTACAACTTTAAGCTCACCCCCTCCCTTACATTGGGCTG
>CAYMFX010000112.1:0-7481 GCA_964389845.1 uncultured Ruminiclostridium sp. | reverse complement strand
CTTTTGCCCCGGAGAGGGCTTTTTCTTTTGTATCAAAATCAGTATGAACATAGATTCTCCTTATAGCACTGGTAATGAGGGAGGGGTATATAACGATAATGTGTATGACCCCAAAATCAAAAAGTGGCTTGACGAGATTGTCGGAAAATAGGGCGAAGATTTAAATGCAACACGACAAGTGGCTGTGCATTATGTACCTGCGCTTGAAGCTCCTGCAAAAATTGCTTGCAGATGATAGAGTTGTTTTTATAAGCATTGATATAAACGAAAAGTTCGATCTAAAAATGTTGTGTGATGAGATTTTCGGAGCAAATAAATGTATTGCAGACATAGCCATTATAAATAACCTTAAGGGTTAGAGCGGTAATCGTTATATTGAAACCGCACACGAGGGGGTTGCTGATATATCAAAAAGGCTTATTTGCAACAAAGTGCGTGGCTGTTCCAAAAGAATATGAAACGGAATATGAACTTTCAGACTCGCAAGAAAATACAGATTGCAAGGACTCCGAAAAAGGGGTGCCGACGAAAAACGCAAGGATCGTCCTAATATGTATTAGCCTTTTTATCTCAATGAGAGAATCGGAGTTCTGTCAATAAAAACTTCAGATAATTGCGTGGAGATCTTTCCACATTTGTCTGATGGTAGTGATGGTCGATGGCGTTGGGGGTCGAAACCGCAACACAAAGAATTGATGAATTTGTTGCGTAAAAAGTCAAAGGACGCAATAAATGGGATATATTTCAAAAGGACCATCTCCTCAAAGATGGAAGCAAAAGAATTAAGCCAAAATCATTTTGTATGTGTACAGAGTTCTCTGCCGAAACAGGAACATTAGAGGCAAAGGCAATTTTAGGCAAAGAAGTATTTGATACTCCAAAGCCAACAGGCATCATCCAATATTTCATAGAACAGGCAATGGGGAAAAACGATATCATCCCAGACTCCATTGTCGGTTCCGGTACCACCGCCTATGCCATCCTCAATATGAACAAAGAAGACGGCGGAAACCGAAAATTTATCCTTATTGAGATAATGGATTATGCTGATACCATCGCCGCCGAACGGGTCAAGCATGTTATCCGTGGCTATGGTGAGGGCAAAAATGCCGTTGCAGGCATGAGCACGGTAATTTCGGCTACTATGAATTGGGATGACCATTAATGAAGCTGTGTCCACCGATAAAATCCGTGAATACATTTGGTTTATAGAAACGAAAGCTCCGTTTGCGTCTGCCGAGGGACAGAATGCCTATTACCTCTGCAAGCATAGTGACGCTGGTTATTACTTCTACTATGAGCTGGAGTGCGTGACAGTACTTGATTATTTGTTTCTTGCAACGATTACGGAAAAAGAAAGCAATACGAGTATTTATGCTGACTGCTGTTCGATCAGCAACGAAAAACTGTCGCAAATGGGTATTGTTTTAAAGAAAATCCCGTGCAACATCAGCAGGCTGTAAGGAGGTGGCGAACAATGGAAATGAAATCATATCAGAAAAAGGTTATAGCAAATTTAACCCGCTATCTTGAAATGCTGAACGAAACGAAAGCCAGCAGCACAGCATTTTTCTACTATGGTGGATACCGCTGAACTGCAAGCAAATATTGACCGCATTATAGGCGATATGGATAAAGTACAGCTTGCCGCTATGGAAAAGGTTCCGCTTGGATATGCTGCAAAAATTGAAGGTCTGCTGACACAGCATTATCGGGAAATCTTTGCGCAATGACTTTAAACCGAAAAAAATTGTGTGTAATTCGTTCTACCGTATGCCAATGGCGATTCACCCGATGAGCCGCACAGATATGTTCGGCGGTTTTCTGTACCAAGCTGAGGAGAATATGAACAGCTTGGAGCAGGATTTGATTATGGAATTGACTGCGCTTACCGATGTCTGTTGGTGGCACAGAAATATCGCCCGTCACGGCTTTGCCATTAACGGCTACATTAAACATTATCTCGATGTAATGATTATGACGCAAAGCAGAAAACCATCTTTGCCGAAACCAAGGGTGAACATCTGAAAAGCAATGACAGCCGCAACAAAATCCCGCTCGGATAAGCATGGCGTAGTGCGGCGGGCAACCAATACAGCTATTATATGGTGTTCCGCGATAGAGATAACCTCTTATCGGGAGCCGTTAGCTTGAACCAATTTATTGAAACTGTTAAGACGCTATAAAGGGTCTGCATCTTGCAGTTGAAAACGATTCGTAACAGAAATAATATGAATGTGAGGTGACTATTGGATGAGTGTAACAGATGACTATAGCAAGCTTCCTTTTGAATTGTCCGGGGCATCAAGTAAAAATCGCTTTCGTTTGGAAATGCTATGGGGCGCAAGCAAAATGTTCGATTTATTTGATGAGGATGACTTTTGCGTCGTATTCGATTATAAATGCGATATAGAAGTCCATTTAAGCAATTCCCTAGAGTTTTATCAGATAAAGACCCATAAGATTCAGTCCCCTTACACTTTTTCTACGCTGTCAAAAACTGATAAGACTGGAAAATCAATAATCGGAAAATTATTCTTGCTTAAAAATGCGTTGGATTCATCCGCTTCGTTCAAGGTTGCAATTGTATCAAACGCCTATTTGAAAATAGGCTCTAAAGTTTATTCGGAAGCTGAGGTTGTTGATTTTGGCGCTTTAGATACAAAAACACAGCAAGCAGTATGTAAGGCACTTAATAACGAACTGGGAGCTATCATTGATTTGAATAATGTCGGTTTCATATATACCTCTATGAATTTGCTCAATCCCGACAACGATTTGCGTGGTAAAATTATTGGCAATTTTGAAAAAATTATGGGTTGTGAGCCGGAAAAGCCAAATGCTTTATACCGTCTAATCAAAGATTCAGTTGAAACGAAAGCGTGTTATGAAATGACATCATCCAGTTATGATGAGTTATTACATAACAAGGGTATTACAAAACAAGAACTACAAAATATGCTCCGCAAACACGCTGCCCTAACAGACAGTGCCATATCCGATGCGGAAAAATTTATAGATGCCAATATTACTGCTCCAAGTTTGATTAGAAAGTATAAGGCATCGTTGGTTTCAATAACGCAATATTATTCAATATCGGCAGAGTTGAAATCAAACGAAAAACTTATTGCCGAGTACCTATCAAAAAATGAAGAATCATTGCCAAATGAACAAATGGATACAGTTAATATGTTGTATGACATCTTTGAGACGGTGTTTTCTGTTGAGTTTTCGGAAACGGATAGAAAAGTTTTTATATTGATTGTTTTATTAAAATGGGAAGGCGGGAAATATGAGCAAATTAACCTTTAAGACTCTATATGTTTTCTCCAGTACCGAGAAAAAGGCAAAAGTGGTTAACTTTTCAGCAGGGACAAATATCATAACTTCTAGTTCTGTTGACGGCACCAAACGGGGTAAATCCTTAATTACCAAGTGTTTATATCATACTATGGGTGCAGATTGCTTTTTTGAACCAATCTGGGAAGATAGGGATAAAACTTATATTCTACACTTTGATATAAGTGGGAAAGAATATTATATGTATCGATGCAACAGCCTTTTCAAATTGTTCGATGCAAATAAGTGTGTTGTTTTCAGAACCATAAATCGGAATGAGTTGGGTGAGAAGCTTAAAGATGTTTTTGATTTTGCTGTACAACTTCCCAAAAGAGGAGAGGAAAAGCTGGAAATAACACCACCTGCATATAGCTATTTACTATATTTCTTGGATCAAGATAGGATTCTTGGTACTCAGTTTGCCTCTTTTGACAATTTGGGTCAGTATCCCGATTTTAAGGAAAATGTTCTTTACTACCACTTCGGAGCATTCGATGAAAGATACTACGAGATAGAACGGCAGTTGGAAAGAATACACGAGGAAACAAAAACTGCTGAGAAGAAAAAAGAAATATCTGAAGGAATGTATGAAAAGGTCATCTCCAATATTCGTGATGTATCCTACACGCAAAGCTTAGAACTTTTGAAAAAAGATGTAGAACGGACAAAAGAAAAGTATGTATCTATAGCTAATGCTTTGAGTAAAAACGAGCGAGCGGAAATTTACGCATCATTAGAGACGTTAAAAATGTTGGATCGTGACAATGAAAAGCAAATAAAATCGCTCAACAATCATGTGTGCCCTTTCTGCAGTTCCTCGCTTGATGATACTGTGGCATTACGAATATCCAAATATGGCACAGCAGAGGACATAATTCTGCTTAGTAACATTATGCAAATTGCTGTTTGTGAACTTGAAAGAAAGATCGAAAAGCAGGAAAATGAATACAGCAAGTGGATCACCGAACTAAGAAAATACGAAGATGCACTTGTCGAAAAACATGGGCAAATAGACGATGTTTTGGCTCACAAAGGCTATATAGAGATCAAGGATGATATAATTCAAGAATTACAGACTCTTCGTGAAAAAATTGAGCAATTATCCCAACAAGAACGGAATTTGAAAGCAGAGGAACATGGCTATATTGAGACAAAAAATAGGATAAATACACGCTATTATGAGTTGATGATGACTGCAAAAAATCAATTCAATCTTGAAGAGATTAAAGAGAAGTCTTTTGAAAAAATTACTAACTCGTTCAAAGGTGGGGGAAGTAACAAGCCAATTGCAACTGTCATTTGGTATCTTAACCTTTTAAGATTGAGAAAAGAATTTAATCCATCGGCAATTGATTTCCCTGTAGTATTTGACAGTCCTAATAATGCAGAAACTGATTTAGAGAAAAAGGGGCAGCTTTATAGGTATATTGTCGAAACAGTTCCCAATGACAACCAGCTAATTGTTTCTGGAATTGGCTATGAGAATGAGCAAACATTTGGTGTAGCCTTTGATACGGTAATTAGATTGGACAATGACAAGTATCATTTGCTTTGCTCCGAGGACTATGCCACATATTCTTCTATTCTTGTGGAATTGTGTTCTAAATAAGTGAAATTGGTAAGTTGCTAACTAAGATGTAGAAAGTAACTCCAAAGACACAGAAAATGCGATGTATGGCTTATTTCAAGCCATGCTCCGCATTTGTACTTAATTATGAATCCATTCGCTCAAAATAATTTCTTCTGCCTGTGCTTTACAGGCGTTTATCAAGCCCACCCATTTCATCGGGTCAAAGGCTTTCAATTTCTCTGTCACGCTGTTTAGCTTCTTCAGCTCCGGTGTCATCAGCTCCATAAGACGGTTACTTATAAATGCAAGTAATATGGAATGTATACATTCTATTAAGCTACTGCCGCTTGATGATTTTGGGAACATTATCGAGATAAATAGCCGCACCATTTGTGTTCAAATCTATTGACTTCTGAACACAATATTGATATAATATATGCAGGAGGTGTTTTTATGGCACAAGCAACTTTTAGTGTACGAATGGATGAAAATCTGAAAAAACAATTTGATTTGCTTTGCTCGGATTTTGGCATGAACGCATCAACGGCTATAAATATTTTTGCAAGGGCAGTTGTACGAGAGAGAAAAATTCCGTTTGAAATTACAGCATCAGAACTGGAATTTACAAGGCAGAATGTAATGCAAGCATTTATGGCAATCAGAGATAAAGCACAGAAGGATTTTCCGAATGGTATGGAAATGAACGAGATCGATGAAGAAATTCACAAGGCAAGGTACGGTGAGGAGAACTCCGAATGAGGTGTTACGCAGTCATTGATACGAATGTACTTGTATCAGCGTTGCTGTCAAAGCATAACGATTCTGCAACAGTTCAGGCCATTGAAAGAATGATTAACGGTGAACTGATACCTGTTTACAGTGTGGAGATTATGGCAGAATACCGTGAAGTTTTGAGCAGGAAAAAATTCAAATTTCCACAAGAATTGATAAATTATCTTCTCTTGGCTATTGAAAAATTCGGTATCAAGATTGAACCGACAGCAAGTAATGTGATACTTCCCGATATGAAAGACCTGCCGTTTTATGAAGTTGTTCTTGAAAAGAAAAATGACGGAGCATATCTTGTTACGGGCAATCTTAAACATTTTCCAGCCAAGCCGTTTATCGTAACAGCAAGACAGATGTTAGATATTCTGGACAGCAAGTAGTAATCAAATAATCCACAGGCAGATCTCGTGTCGATAATTTATATAGAAGGAAATCTCGTCGAACGGCATCGGCGGGATTTTTCTGTATGACGGGCATACCAACACTCCGCAGTGCAAGTCCGTAAGAGAGGTAATTACCGACCAACCCCAAAGCGATTCCCAAGGTTTACATCGTGAGGTGTAGGCGAGAAGAAGGGATAGCGAAATCGTAGCCTGACAAAAAGTAAGCGGGACAGTAAGCAGATAAGTTGACAAATTACAACTAAGTACAATTCTACAAATTTCTACATTTATATTTGAAAAAATATGATATAATAAGCTAAATAGACACAGCAATAGATATTATTTTACATTTTAACACAATCATAATACAGTAAAAGAAAGGACAAAATGAAAAACCTATTAGACACCAATACCCCCATAACCATAGACATCCTCCGCCAATTTTTTCACGAGAACGATTTTTCAACCATGCCGGTGAAAGCTCCGTCGGAGTACACGGAAGATGAGTTGGAACTGTATAACAAGGTTCTTAAGTTCATAAACTCGGAGTGGCGGGAAATCTCAAAGACGCTCGGACTAAACCACCCACAGGACTGTTATTCCAAGGATTTTCCACCTAAACTAATCAGAGATCGAATGCAACGTATTGTTGCGGATCAGGTTATCAAAATCAGCAATAATGATAAAGCCCTCACCAATATTATGGAAGAAATTATTTTTCCACAGCTTATAGTTGGCGTTGCAGGTGATGACCTATTATTTGATGAGGCAATTGCCGATAATTGACACTCTACAGAAAATAAGAAACAATATTGACACAAAGTATGGAGCAGATTACAGGGAGCTGTCTGTATTGAAAAGTTTGACTGATAGGCTTGGGGTTGCTATCATTCTTGTTCACCACAACCGCAAGGCTCACGACACTAATCCCAACAATTTAATTTCAGGGACAAATGGTATTGCAGGCTGTGCCGATGGACTGCTTGTGTTTACACGAAACGGTGAAAACGCCAAGTTACATATCAGCGGCAGAGGTGCGCCATCATAGGAATTGAATTTGAAAAGAGAAAATGTCAAGTGGATATTACTCGATGATGAGCCTGAAAGCAAGCCCGATATTTTTTCTTTCATGATTCACGATTTTATGTGTGAGAAAATTTCGGTAAGCGGCACTGCCTCGGAAATATGTTCAGTGCTGAAAGAAAAATATTCGGAGCAGGAATTCAACTGCAACTGGCTTTACCGTGATTTGCTTCAGCACGATGATGAAATCCGTTCTCTCGGTATTGATTATGGAAAAACAAAAAGCAACGGAGTACGCAATATTTATATCACCTATAGTGGCGACAGGGACAGCAGTGGCGGTAAAATTTTGTGTACGGAAAATGCTGACCCTGCTG
>CAYMFX010000111.1:0-7734 GCA_964389845.1 uncultured Ruminiclostridium sp. | reverse complement strand
TTCGCCGAATATTTTAAAAACGTTAGCACGTTTTTAAAACGGAATTAGTATAAAATGACAGCAGAGCCGAAAATAACGGCGGCGGTGTGTTTGTTGGGAGTGGTGATATTTTGAATTTAAACGATATATTAAACCTTTTGATTGCCGTAGGTCATGGGGTGTTGATTTTTTTCGGCGACATCTGGCTTTTTGTTAAGCTTATTTCGCTTTTGAAAATCTCAAAGCTGTTTTTGAAAAGCTCTAAAAGGGAAAATTTTGAAGGGGGGAAGATACTGCTGAAAAAGACTCGAAGTCTTTTTGCGGTTGGCATTTTGCTTGACGTATTAACGGCGTATTTTTCAATGTCATTAGTTTACGGGCTGAAAACCGTGGGAATAATCCTGTTGATTTTTCAGATTGCGGCGTGTGCGGCGCATTTCGGCTTTGCCGTTCCCGTTTTGATTTGCGGCAATAAGGCGGAAAAGCTTTTTCGCAATCTGTATCCCTCTGCCCTCCGTGCAACGGTTCATGAAAAACCCGATTATTCAAAGCAGTTTGCCGAGAAGGAAAATGACGGCTTGAATGACAGTAAGGATTCGGAGCCTTTAAAGTCCTCTTTGGCAATAGCTCAAAGCGATGCGGGCAATTTTTTCGATATAGCGGAAACGGAAAGGCAAGAACCCCCCGCTGCCGCCAAAAAATATGCGGAAAAGGCGGGCGAGGAAAGCGAAAAGGGCGAGATTATCCAGTACGACGATGAAGGATATATAGGAACATGGCATGCGGAAAAGCCGGAGGAAAATAAAGAAGCCGTCCCTCAGAAGGAATGTCCCTTCTGCGGCACGCTTAACGGAATTGATAACTCGGTCTGCGACTTTTGCGGAGCTGAGCTTTGAATTATTGGGATAAGAGGGTAAGAAATGTTTTCACATAAGGAATTGGTGGTATTTGCGGGGAGCATCGGCTTCGGTCTTGCCTATATGATTTTCAAGCTGTCATATGAAATGGCAAAATCTATGAAGGGTATAGAGATAGGCGCTGCAAAGCTTATGATGCTGCGGTATCAGATACTGATTTTTTTGCTGTATTTAGCAATGATATTCGTTCATACCGTTATATTGATAAAGGCAAGGCGCTTTCTTAACAACCCCGTTAAGGATAATTACGGCGGCTTTCAGTGGCTCACAAGGTCCTCCGGCGTTCTTATGCTTTTTGTTATTGTAAGCTTTGTGCTTGCTATGTTCGACGGATTTTATTTTTTGGGAATGTGGGCGGTTAAGCCCATAGAGGCGACTAAATTTTCATTTTTCCCTTATTGGCTGTACAGAGTTTACAATAATCCCGTTAGGGAAATTTCGGAACTGGCGGTTCTCTGGCAGATTCCGATGATAGTCCTTGAAATGCTCTTTGGTATCTTCTGCTACAAAAGGTATCACGAGGCAAGCGATCTTTACCTCAGATTGTATCCGAAAATTCCCCGGGACGGGATATACAACGCCTTCGGCAGCAACAGAAAATCCGACAAGGTTCATTTTGCCGTACCGGAGGCGGATATTGCGGATGATGACCGTGATGTAAGCGTTAAGGAGCTTCTTCACAAGCCGGTGTCAAGCAATTCCTTGTATTCGGTAGAGCCGCCGCCCAAGGAAAAGACGCATTTTAAATCACAGGTCGAAATTGACGAGGAAAGCGGAGTTTTCTTCAAAAGCGCGGAAGAAAAGCCAATTTCGCCAATCCCCAAAAACCGGTCGGAACGGGAATCATTGGAGGACGAGGAGCTTATTCTGGTTGATATTGATTTGTCAAAACTCAGGAATATAGGCTCAAAAACGGAATCATCTGAGGAAACCAAGGTACCTTGTCCCTTTTGCGGATTTCTTAATGCAAAGGGCAGCGGGGAGTGCGAATTTTGCGGAGCGGAAATAGGAAAAAATTGATATACTGTATAAAAGGGAGAGTAAAAATATGCGGGCTTTTGGCTTAGACGGGCTTCTTGCGGGGATTACGGGCTTTTTGATGGTTGTAATCGTGCTGGCGGCAATTTATATTATTGCTCAATTAGTCGTTTATTCGGTTCTTATCTTTAAATGCCGGAAATTCGGCAAAGAAACGGTTCAGGAAAACTTCCTCGGAATGAAAAGGTGGGCGATAGCCGCCGAAACATTTGTCGTTCTTGACGCTGTGGAGGTGGTTTTGGGAATTGTGGATTTAATCGAGCTGATTACTGACTGGAGCGAGGGAAAATTTGACATGGGAGAGCTTGTCAGCTTCTTGTTTCCCATATTATTGCTTCTTTACGGAATTTACGCATGGCGGTGCTACCTGAGGGCAAAGAAGATAAATCTTCATATGTTTTCGATGGTTAATGTAAAGAGAAGGAAAAATCAATTTATTGAGGACGAGGCGGATTTGTTCGGCGATTCCAAGATGATAGACCCTACTGTCAAAAGAACGGAGGAGGACAAGGAAAGCGTCGACGCTTACGGCAACCGTACATATATACAGAGCAAGGACGTTGATTTAAGAAAGCTGAGACCTCTTGAAAGCGGCGAGCTGAATCCGTGTCCTTACTGTAATTACCTTAACGCAAGAAAAAACAGGTTTTGCGTAGCCTGCGGCTCGCCTCTTCCTCCTGTCCAAAATATTGAGGTTGCTCCTATTTCCCCTGACGACATTGACATTGTTGACGGAAGGAAGGATTGACTATGGGAGGGCTATACTTGCTTATTTATCAGCTGGCAGGGCAGGGGATTTTCAGTTCTGTTTTAGCTGTGGGGTTAATTATTGCAACATTGTTTACCTCCTATTTAACCCTGAACAGGTCGGCGCATTATTTGAATTTTCCAAGCATTGACGGATTTTACGAGGTAAAACAAGCTAACCGATTTTTCACAGTTGTAAGCGGACTGTTTTATTGCCGCTGTACTTTGGTATTGATTTGGTGGCTGCTTATTATGAGTTACGGCAGTATCGGGCTTCATTATCATATAATCAATATTTTATCAATACTGACTGTAATAATTTCCGTTTTTGCAAAAAACAAATATAAAAAAGCTTACAAGGAATACACAAGCCTTTATCTGAAATCAAACAAGGGAAACCTGAACGCACTTATGGGCAACCCTTTAGGACTGTCGGGAAAGCAGCAGGAGGCGTTAAATTCCATATTGGATCCAAATGTTACACGTATACGGGACGCCCAGCCCGATCCCTTGTCGGCTATTCTTTCGGGAAGAGCAGCGGTGAAGAAGGAGGGAGCAGAGGAGACGGTAAAGGAATTTCTGCCGGAATCGGAGCAGGTAAGAAAGTGTCCCTTCTGCAATAAATACGTGAATAAGGAATATAAGATTTGTATTTACTGCGGAATGGCTATACCGGAGGATAAGAAAAATACCCTTGCGGGATTTAATAATAACACTGCTGCAAATAATCCTGAGATGTCTTTTCAGCCTTCAGCACAGCAAAATGCAAAATCGGTTCATTCCTTTAATCAAACACGTGAATCCGCCGCCGCAATCGAGACTGAGAAACCAAAAAGCAGCAGCGTTTCGCCCACATTAACCGCTGCTCCCAAAGCCGAGACAAAAAGATGTCCTCACTGCGGGGTAAGCAATTCGGAAAAAAACAAGTTTTGCACATTCTGCGGTAAGGCAATGTAATATTATTTGTAAATGAAGCTATAGACATAAGGAGTAAAATATTATGGCGGGATTTTCGATAGTTATGCTGATGATGATATTTATAGTTTTCGTCTCATTGGTATTTTTGGTATTTTTTATTTGCTCCGCTCTCGGCGTGGCTTTTGGCATTGTCACTTTAGTTAAATCCAACAGGTTTATTAAATCGGGCGGAAGAACAAATTTATTATCGGCACGTAAATTTAAAAAAGCAACCACAGTATTTTTTGTAATTTGCTGCATTGTAGTAGGCTTGTTTTTGTTATTATATCTTATGATGTTATCCGACCCGGAAGTCAGAGAAGGGCTTGAACCGGCTTCGGCGATTTTTTCGTTTTTTTACATTTTCGGCTTGGAGATAGCTTGTATTGTGCTTAAAATTATTTCGGGCAAGAAATATAACGAAGCGGTTGAGTATATGCAAAGATTGGGCAATGCGGGGATTTATCCACAGCAGCAAGCTCCTGTTTACAATGCCGCTCCCGATAACCAATTCACTACAGCCGACGTTTATTGTACAAATTGCGGCTTTAGAAATAACAGTATCAATAAATTCTGCGTTAAATGCGGAGAGCCTTTGAGGAAATAAAGCCACGGTAATCTTTATTGCTATCAAAAATACCCGTTAAAACTTTTTCGGTTTTAACGGGTATTTTTGGATTGAATATAGCTTCATCTTATTTTTAAAAATAGTGTCATCTTATTTTTGAAAATAGCATGATGTTATTTTTTGCGCTTTGAAGTGATAATAATTACAGATGTTGTTAATAATGCCGCCGCAGCCGCTGCAAAAATTATAATCAAATAAATACTATTATCCGAATTTTCCTCCTCCGGGGATCTGGAGTCGGATTCCGCTGTGACGGCTGTTGTTTCTTCAAAAGCTGCTGTTTGTGCCGCTGTGGTTACTTCGAGAGAGGTTGTTTTCGGCGGAGCGGTTTCGGGCGGGGTAGTTTCGGGGACTGTGGTTTCCTCATAAATTTCAACAGGTTCAATGTGATCCATAAAGTCGGGTTTTTCATCTGCCCCCACTAAGGTTCGGTAAAGTCCGAATTGACGTATGTCATACTGCTTCCAATATCCGACAATATATCCCCATTTCTGCTGTGATTCGTGCTTTGAATAGGCAAGCTCGGCAGCTTCCCTTGCTGTCAGACCTCCGAAGCTTTCAAGAGGCTGCTCCCAATCCATTACTATCTTATTTTCCTCCCAGAAGTGAAGATAGGTTTTGGGAACGTCCCACACTCCGTATTTTTTGGCGGAGTCGGGGAAGCTGTCAGGATCATTTGAAATTGCTACTGCGTCCTGAACAGTTTTTGCAGCTAACATATGCGCTCCGTGACCGTATTCGCCGTTTACATCGTGGGAGACTATCACTGAGGGCTTGAAGCGGCGTATTTGCTCCACAAACCAATCAAGAACCCGGTTAAAATCGTAAAGGCTTGCGGCTTCCTCCAAGCTGTATATAGGCGTGTAGGGAATATCTCCTATTACGCCAAGCACAGGATAATTTCGCACGCCGGCTGTCCAAAGCCCGTTAAGAAGCTCATGGGGGCGGGGCTGTTCCTGAAAGTGGGTGGTAAGATAGCCGACTTGAACCTGCAGCCCTCTTTCCTTTGCGTAATAGGGAATGGTGCCGCCGAACATAAGGTACTCGTCATCGGCATGAGTGGACAGTACAAATAAGTCCGCCTGCTTACAGGGCGGGCTCCAGTCCTGGACAAATTCGGGGTAGTTGTCACTGCCCTTGAATAAATATATTTCCGCAAGCTCGCCGCCGCTTTCGCAATTAAGAGTAAATTCCCTTACCGGGGTTTCAAACCTGACTAACTTGTGAAGGAATCCGTCGTCTGCTTCCACTGTTTTATCCTTGGCAGTTATTGAATATTTTTTGGGAATGCTGTTCCATAAAATATAGACCGAGGAGAATGGGTCCTTTGAGGTAACGGTCAGGTTTATCCTGTCGGCTGTGTAGGAGGTCATAACATTGTCGTCGCTTATCTGAAGTGCATCGGTTTCATCTATGCCTGTTATGTCGCCCGTGAAAGCAGGATTATCGCCCGCCGGAGCCTCTGCATTTTCCGCCTTAGTATAATTTCCCAATGCCAAGACAAAGGAAAGAACACAGACGGAGGTTATAATTCTTTTTACTTTATCTTCTGTCAATGAAAAGAACTTATTTTTCATTTTCTTGTTTCCTTTTTTGATTTATTTACGTCCGATATGATTCAGTATAACATAAATTATGTTTTTTAGAAAGAAAAACAGTCAATAATAAAAAAATACGATGATGCGATTATTATTTGGGCAAGAAAAGAGAATGAAAATATTATTTATCACAGTTGAAAACTACGCAAGCACTAAGTGTGAAAAATCATATCAAATTATTTTTTAAATCAAGTTAAACGATTTTTTAAAATTCACACCATATTTAGAAATTCTCAAAAAATACTATAACTAAAGTAAAAATCTCGATTTAGCTTATTTTTGTATGCTGACGTAAAAATGCTGTGAAAATAATTATTGATTTCTGTTAATTCAAATGAAGAGAATAAATTATTGACAAGGGTTGTTTAACCGCTAAAAAGAGTTAGAAAAAGAACGAGCTGATGTTTTCAAGGTGAAATGTAAAAAATCCACTCAAATTTTATTTTTGAGAAAATAGGGTCAGAGTAATAATTGAAAAAATTAGTGTTGATGATGTATAAAAACTGCTGCTTGTCCATAGGAAGTATTTGTACACTTTTGCCATAAAAACAAAATATTGCCGTGGCAATATCGGAAAATAAAATATTGCCTGATGATTTTTGAGAGCAAAAACGAGTCGGCAAGAGAAGTGGGCTGATATTTGGAAGCATTTTTAAAAAACAGCTTGTCTTATTTTCAAAAATGTGTTATTATTTTTAAAGAGATTTATTGCTTCAAAGAAATTTTTTCAAGTTATGTTTAGGTTATCTATAGGTTATCTATGGGTTATCTTTAGGTTGCCTTTACAGCTGAAAACAAAAAATAAGGACTTGTTATTTTTCACAAGTCTATCACAATAGAAGGAGAATAATATGAAAACTACAGAAATTTTTAAGAAAAAACGCTGTTTTTCCTTCGAGGTGTTTCCTCCTAAGAGAACAATGCCCATTGAAAGCATTTACGGAACTCTTGACCGGCTGGCTGAGTTAAAGCCCGATTTCATATCCGTTACTTACGGAGCGGGAGGAAGTCAAAGCTCCTACACCTTAGAAATTGCATCAAAAATTAAGAGGGATTACGGTATAGAGGGCGTGGCGCACTTGCCTTGTCTTTATCTTGACGAAAAGAGCGCAGGGGAGACCTTGGAGAAAATCAGGGAATTGGGAATAGAAAACATTTTGGCTCTCAGAGGAGACCGCACAGCTGATGCGGAGCCTAAGGGAAGGTTTAAGTATGCCAACGAGCTTGTTTCCTTTATCAAGGATTGGGATAAGGAGCTTAATGTTTTGGGAGCATGCTACCCCGAAGGTCATCCGGAATGCAGCAGCAGAGTTGAGGATATTCACAATCTTAAGCGCAAGGTTGACTGCGGCGCAGGTCACCTTGTATCACAGTTGTTTTTTGACAACAATCTGTTTTACGACTTTTGGGAAAGGGCAAAGATTGCGGATATTAACGTGCCTATTGAGGCGGGGATTATGCCTGTTGTCAATAAGAAGCAGATTGAGAGAATGGTAAGCCTTTGCGGCGCTTCGCTGCCTCAGAAATTTCTGAAAATGATGAACCGATTCGGAGACAGTCCCGAGGCTATGAGGGACGCCGGGATAGCTTATGCGGTTGACCAGATAGTAGACCTTATCACTAACGGCGTTGAAGGTATTCATCTTTATACTATGAATAATCCTTATATTGCGGAAAGAATTTGTCAGTCGGTGAGGACGCTTATTGAAAGCTGAATAAAAAATCTAAAGGTACGACCTAATCAACATTCTTGGAAGCCCGATTAAGTTTTCGTCCACCTTTTTCAAAAGGTGGTAGGTTTCCAAAGGACAAAGTCCTTTGGTCGCCCTCCGCAGAGGGCGAAATCTCTTGACACAGTGCGCTCCGCAAG
>CAYMFX010000110.1:6104-7741 GCA_964389845.1 uncultured Ruminiclostridium sp. | reverse complement strand
TTTGTGGAATCGGCGACGAGGATTTCTGTTCCCTGCCCGACGATTTATGCGAAAAATATGTCCGTGAATTTGCTCAGCCGCATGAGATTACTCAGGACGAAGTAGAGCAGGATATGGGCATGACATTTATTTGTTTTTAAAGGGGGAAGGTTATGAAAAATACGGTTACAATTGCACTTGAGGACAAAAAAGTGCTTGCGCTGAAGATGTATTTGGGACAGAAAAACTCCTCGCTTGAGGAAGAAATGTCCAAATATGCGGAACAGCTCTATATCAAGTCAGTACCGCAAAATGTTCGGGATTTTATTGATATGGAGGCAAGGCAGCAGAGTGCGGCTAAGCCGAAAAATATTGTTGTGAAGCCAATCGGCAACGCTTGACCGATTTGTTGGCGGCTGTGTGACAGCGTGTGCGATTTGGGTGCGGAGGTAGGGTAGTTTTACCTCTGTGCCGTTTGCGAGAAAATTTGGGCGGTTTTGGAGGTGGTTTCGGAGTGGCGGATGGACAGGGGTGGGGGTGGTTGGAAAGTATGAATTCGATGCAAGTTAAAGGGGCGGTGTTCCGCCCCGATAACAGCGTCGGGCAAAGCCCGCCGCAATGAGAAATTCTGAGTTTTGAGAAAGGAGTTGTGATTTGGAAAAATCAAAACAATCGGAGTTGCAGGAAAGAAAAAACAGCGATATAAAGGGAAAATCCAAGGAGTTGTGCATTTCTTTTGCTAACAAGATTAAGTTCCCTTTGTGGCTGCTTCCTACTACTATGGAGAGCGTAGACGAGTTATACGCAGGTGATAACTGCAAATCAAAAAGTGAATTTATTGAGAAAGCAATAAATTTTTATATCGGCTTTTTAAAATCCGAGGACAACGTGAATTATTTATCTCCGAGGATAACCTCTTCGGTGGACGCTGTGGTACATGGCGCAGAGCAGAGAATCAATAGAAATCTTTTTAAAATCGCTGTGGAACTTGGAAAGGTTGCCCATGCTGTGGCAGCGGCGAATGATGTTGACGAGGATACAATGCAGGAGCTCCACGCCATGTGCGTTGACGAGGTGCGGCACATAAATGGGGTTATAAATTTTGAAAACGCCGTTAAATTCCAAAAAGAATAATTGGAATGGAGATGAATTACTTGGCAAATAATTTTGACGGAATTAAAACGCAAAAATTCGGAGTAGAAATTGAGTGTACGGGACTTACCCGCGAAGTGGCAGCAAAAGCAATTGCACAACTTTTGCATTCCGAATCGGTACATGACGGCGGTGGTTATGATAAATACTCAGTGAGAGATAACAAGGGTCGCCGCTGGAATATTGTTTATGATTCAAGCATTAAGCGGTTTAATGAAGAAGGTCGCAGTACCGATTCACGTAATTATGCAGTTGAAATTGTGACTCCCGTTCTTGAATACAATGACATAGCGCTGCTGCAGGATGTTGTCCGAACGGTAAGAAAAGCAGGAGGCGTAACCGGTGCAAATTATAATTGTGGAATTCACATACACATTGATGGTTCAAAGTATGACGCTCACAGCCTGCGAAATCTTGTAAATATTTTTGCAAGCAAGGAAAACTTTCTTTTTGATGTTCTGCAGGTGGCTCATGAACGGGAGCGTTACTGTAAAAAGGTTGAGAGA
>CAYMFX010000110.1:0-6094 GCA_964389845.1 uncultured Ruminiclostridium sp. | reverse complement strand
TTCCTTGAAAAAATAAATTCCAAGAAAAATATTACAATGGAAGATATAAAAAATTATTGGTATAACGGTAATTTAGATGAAGTACGATATCATTATTCGGAAACTCGGTATCGTTGCTGCAATCTTCACTCCTTTTTTGCTAACGGGCATTGGGAAATGCGCGCCTGCAATGCTTCTCTTCATGCGGGAGTTATCAGATCGTATATTGTATTGTCTCTTGCAATCAGCAATGCCGCGCTTACGAGAAAATTTTGCTCCCCGAAAATATCGGAGAGCGACAATCTGCGTTACAGCGCAAGAGTATGGTTGATAAATCTTGGATTGAACGGCGAGGAATTTAAAAACTGCCGCAAGCATTTGATCTCGCACCTTGATGGCTGTATCTCTTGGCGGCACCCCGAGGACGCTGTTGCACAGAGAGAAAGATTAAAGTTGCAGCGTGAAAAATTAAACCAACCCGAAAAAAATGAGCAGACCCAAAACAATGAAGAACAGGAAGAAAATTCGGGCATAGTAATGTCCATGTAATAGGAGGAAGAATGGAAAAATTTTATGTAGCTTACGGTTCAAATATGAATCTTGAACAAATGGCGCTACGCTGTCCCGACGCTAAAGCCGTTTCCTCGGCGTTGATGTATGGGTATGAGCTTCAGTTCAAATACCACGCAACTATAGAGCCGAATCCTGATGGCAAGGTGCCTATTTTATTGTGGAAACTTACTCCGCAGGACGAACGGCAGCTTGACAAGTACGAAGGGTTCCCGAAATATTATCGCAAGGAAACGAGAACGTTTACTTTTCGCGGGGAAACCGTTGAGGGAATGATGTACATCATGAACGGCGACAAACCGCTGCAAACGCCGTCAAGTCAGTATTACAATACAATTTTGCAGGGCTACAAGTCTGCGGGACTGGATACAAGCTATCTTGAAAAGGCATTAGAGCAGGCGCAGGAATTTGGCATCGTTCAAGATTTTCAGTTGAGATTTTAGGGGGTGGAAAAATGCTTTATCACGGTTTTTATGTTGAGTTTATTCCAATTATAAATATCCCTCGCACGGATAAGGACGGAAAGACCGTGTACTGTCGCGGATATGAAATTAGGATTTATTTGGACAGCAAAAAGGAGAGTATCGTTGACGGGTTCTATGCGGCTGAGGGGTTTGAAATTGTTTCCGCAGTGATTGAGGATGCGGAGCAGTTTGCGAAGGATGTTATTGATATTGAGCAGAAAAAATATGTTGAGGGGTGTGGGTGAAATGTAAAAATGCACGGGCTGGTTGATGCACGTGTATTTTTTAAGTAAGGTTAGGGGTTAAACTGCTCAATAAATTGGAATTTGTTGATTTCAAATTCTGATTTATGGTAATTGAGTTTACTTATACATCATACTTTTTCCTTATTAGCAAGATGTACAATTAAGAATACTATAAATCCCAAACCGAAACCTGCGACAAGTGTAAATAACAAACTCTGCAGATCAAGTGATATGCTGGTTCTGCTCTCATTGGGATTGTGTACTGGATCATAAGGAATGATCCTGCTCAAGAGCAAGCCGAACCCACGCCATCCGGTATATTCGCCACCATTTATCTGTTGTGCAAGTAAGAACGTCCCATTTGCGAAAAATGAGACAAGATTTATAATCGTTCCCATCGTATTAATGACAAGTGCTGTTATCAGCGATCTAATTAATACTTTTTTCATACGTGTCCTCCCAAGATTGTATATGTCTCTAATATCAATACCTAATCTGCAAAATCAGAATTTTCTCTCACTAAATCGTCTAATGAATTCCGATTTGTCGGGCAATGGTCCGACAAGAAAAGTATATCATAAAAAAGTACAAAATTCAAGTATAGTCAAATTGTTTTGCTCTACAAGCAGAAAAAGGAACTAATTATGCCAAAGATAATTGTAACAAGCCGCTACATCAAACCAAACGCACACAAAAGATTCGGAAACTATATCAAATATATAGCAACCCGTGAAGGCGTTGAAAAACCCATACCGAAACAAGAAAACAATCAGGAACTTGACCGAGAAATCTTTATGAATTATCTTGATTCTCGCCCAAATTCTCACGGATTATTTTCGGAAAAGGACGCTCCAATTGTACTGGACAAAGCAGCGAAAGAAGTTACAAATCACGACGGCGCAATCTGGACTCATATAGTTTCTTTAAAGCGCAAGGACGCTGAACGAATGGGTTTCATTGATCTTGAGCACTGGCGGGATTTGGTCAGGCGGCATATTTCGGATATGGCGGCAGCAAATAAAATTGCTCCCGATAACTTCCGTTGGTACGCCGCCTTTCATAACAAGGAAACAAATCCCCATGTGCATATTGTGGTGTACTCGGTTGATCCAAAAGAGGGTTATCTCACTAAGGAGGGCATTGAAAAAATCCGGAGCGCTTTCGCTAACGATATTTACCGCGATGAGCTGCAAAATTTATATCAGCAGCAGACGATGGTGCGTGATAAACTGCGTTCAGAAGCGGAAAATGCGATGACAGATATGTTGTCGGAACTGCAAAATAACAACGAATTTGATCCACAACTTGAACAGCTTATTTTAAAATTGCAGTCTCAGCTGAAAAATTCAAAGGGCAAAAAGGTGTACGGATATTTGCAGCCTAATGTTAAGAAAACCGTTGACAATATCGTCGCTGTACTTGCTCAAAATCCTATTCTAAAGAAAATGTATGAGCACTGGTGCGAGTTGGAGCGACAGAAGTATGAAACCTATACAAGCGCTGTTCCAAAATTTCCGCCATTGGAAGAAAATAAAGTTTTCAAGCCAATCAAAAATGCCATAATTAAAGTGGTATCCGAAATGGAATTTCCTATCCATGAAATAGAAACCACCACAGATGATGAAGCCTTAATACAAGCGGATTTGGATAGTGAAAAAGAGGAAAAAACTACCGCTGAAAAACACCATGAGGGTTGGAAAAAAGATTATAGAAAAGCCTTTAAGCATTTGGCAGAGGGTGATTACACCAATGCTTATAAAATGTTTTGTAAAGCTGCAACCGAAAAATCCAACGATAAAATTCTTTTTTGGCTTGGTATAATGACGCTTAAAGGACAAGGCTGTGAAGCTGATTCTAATCTCGGAATTGATTATATAAAGCAATCAGCAGAACTTGGAAATGAGTACGCTCAAAATTTTTTGAAGCGAATGTATAGCTATAATCAAACGCAAATGCAAAACGCAGTGGTATCAATATTGTTTTCTTTTAGAAGACTCATATCAAACGACTATAATCGCAGTCTGCATGGACAGAAATTCCGTACCGAACATAAGCTAAAATCTGCAATCCGCCGCAAAAAACAAGCGCTTGGAATAAAAGAAAATTCAATTGATGAACAGAAAGGTTGGTGAAATGCTTAATAACCGTGAAATTTATTCAACAAATCTTCCTCACCGTGCAGTAGCGGTATATATGTACCTTCGTGACCGTGCAAACAAGGACGGCTCTTGCTATCCCGCAATAAATACGATAGCGCAGGATTTGAAAATATCCAAAAGCACCGTTAAACGTGCCTTGTCCGACCTTGAAAAGGAAGGATACATAAATCATGAACGCAGATACAGAAAAACAGGCGGCAACTCTTCAAACATTTATTATGTCACTCGTCCGCCTTAAAAATTTATATCTCCACTGACAAGGGAGCATTCTGCAATTTTTGTGGACTTAGGATAGGGTCACAGTGAACATAGAATGTTAAGTGAACAATTTAAGAAAAGATATATTACAAAGGAAAGAAGTTTATTATGCAATTCAAAAAATATATTCCGTTTTCTGAACAAGATCGGCTTATGGCTTCCAAAGTCGATCTTGTTTCTTTTTTGCAGTTAAGGGGTGAGCAACTCGAAAGAGTTGGCAAGGAGTACAAGTTGATTTACAACGATGCTTCGGGAAAACATGACAGCATTACAATTTGCGGAAATCGTTGGTATGATCATAAAAATCAGGTTGGAGGAGGTCCTGTTAAATTTCTCCGTGAGCATTATGGAATGTCATATCAAGAGGTAATGTTGGAGCTGCTTGGAGGAAACAGGTCAGCCGCACTTGAAGTTACTTCGGCAAAAGATAAAAATAATGTTCCACCTAAGAAGGAATT
Source organism: uncultured Ruminiclostridium sp. (assembly GCA_964389845.1). GTDB lineage: Bacteria > Bacillota > Clostridia > Oscillospirales > Ruminococcaceae > Ruminiclostridium_E. Next base: position 1,961 of record CAYMFX010000110.1, on the reverse strand, counting down.
TAAGCTGCCCGAAGCCAACAGTGATATGCGCCATGTTTTTGTTTATCTGACAAAGCAAAGATTTATTGCGCCTGATGTTATTTCTTTCTTTGCTCATCAACACAAAATCTACGAAGACAGTAAATACCACAATGTCGTGTTCGTCGGAACAGATGAAAATGGCACACCAAAACAAGCCTCGGTGCGCTCTACGCTCAGTTTCGGAAAGACATTCCGCATAACGGTTGCAAATTCGGATACAAAATACAGCTTCTCTCATTTTGGAAATGACGAGAAACTGTTTGTTTTTGAAGCACCGATTGATATGCTGTCGTTCATTACGCTCTATCAAAAGGGCTGGAAAAATCATAGCTACATCGCTATGAACGGAGTTTATGAAAGCGCTGTGCTGAAAGCATTGGAAAATCACTCCGATTTGCAAAACGTTTATCTCTGCACCGACAATGACGAGGGCGGGATTGAAGCTGCGGAACGTCTGCGGGATATTCTTGCCGAGAAAGGCTACACGGATATTTTCCGTATTGAACCACAGCAGAAAGATTGGAATGAGGTTTTAAAATCTCGTTACGGTGCGGAATATCTTCCCGCTGTTTCTCATGAGCGCAGAGAACTTTACTTACAGACCGTCGATGAACTGAACGAAATGAAGATCAACACGAACAGAATCGCCGCAGTTCTCATAGCCGCTTACAACTCCGCCGACCGTGTAAGGTTAGCGGAGTTTTCACTTGCGGCAAGCGAACATTTTCTGAACATAGTCGGAGAGAAATTTCCGCTTGAAAAGATGAAGAACAGGCTTGCCGCTGAGTACAAATGTTATCAGGACAAGGGAACGGCAGCTACAAAACTCGGCAAGCTTCAAAGTGCAATGTCGGCGGGATTGGAGCAGCTCCGCAAGCCCTCGCAGACCGCCGCCGAGTTGAAGATAACTGCACGAAAGCTCTATGATATTGCCGACCATGCTTTGCGGCTCTCAGCAGAGGAAACGCTTGTACAGAGAGCCGAGCAAAAAGAACCGTCCGTGGAAGAACCCTCGGACGGTTGGAAAATGTCGATGAGTGGTTAGCTAATCATCATAAAATTCGATACTATCAAAAATATCTGAGTCGAAAAATTCATGCAGCGTTATATCAAGACCGTAGCAAATGTTATGAAGTGATACGATCCCCGGATTTTTGCTTTTGTAATTGAGCATACTGTAAATTGTTGACGGAGAAATCCCCGCTGCATTTGCAACAGCGTTTACCGTCATGTCACGTTCGTTGCACAGTTCAATTATCCTCTTTGCCACAGCTTCTTTTGCGTTCACCCTTTTCACCTCTTTGCGATATATCCCTAACTACATATTACCAAATTCTCAGAAATAATGCGTGGGATATATCCCAAACAAGAAAAAACGTGATATAATTATATGGGATATATCGCAAATGGGGGTAAAACAATGGTTGACAAAATGAAGGTAGCGTGTTTTTCGGGACACCGCAAGCTGCCGCAGGACTGCACGGAGTTGCAAGCAAATCTTGAAAAAGCGATTATAGAGCTGATAGAGTGTGGAGTGGTGTTTTTTGGCAATGGGGCAGCTCTGGGATTCGATCAAATGGCTGCTGAAACGGTTCTGAAACTAAAAGGGGACTATCCGCACATCAGGCTGATAATGGTTCTGCCCTGTCCGCCCGAGCAGCAGTCGCTGAAATGGAACGATGAACAGAGAAAAAGGTACTACGAAATACTTGAACGAGCGGACAAGGTGAGGATATTATCTCTGCAATATACGAACGGCTGTATGCTCGACCGCAATCGGCACATGGTTGACAACAGCGCATACCTTATTTGCTATCTGCGAGAAAATAGCGGCGGTACGTTCTACACGGTCAATTATGCCGAACAGAAAAAGTTGAAAATACTTCGACTATGAAAGGAAAAATATGAACTCAACACAAATTCTTCTGCTCTGCATTTGC
>CAYMFX010000109.1:1302-7763 GCA_964389845.1 uncultured Ruminiclostridium sp. | reverse complement strand
CGTCGGCTTCGCCCTTTGCCTTGCGGCGCATAACCTCAGCCTCCGCTTCTGCGGCAATCTCCGCCTGTTCTTTGGCAATCTGAGCCTTTACGATAACGTCCGCCTGCTGGGTGGCTCTTTCCAGCTCGGCACGGGTCTGCTCCGCTTCTCTTTGAGCGTTGTAGGCTTCTTCTCTTGCCTTAGCATTTTGCACCGCTTCCGCTGCGGTTGCGATACGGAGGGCTTCCGCTTCCTTTTCACGGCGAGCCGCCTCGGACTGCGCTACCTCGATTTTGGCGTCGTTTTCGCCCATGATAGCAATTGCGTTTGCCGCCGATACCTGAATACGCTGATCTCTCAGTGCGTTAGCCTTACCGATTTCACCGTCTCTGTCCTTTTCGGCAACGCTCTTCTTTGCATCGTTAATTGCCTTTGCCGCCGCTTCCTTACCGAGAGCCTCAATATATCCGCTCTCGTCGTTAATATCGGTTACGTTAACGTTAATGAGACGTAAACCGATTTTCTTAAGCTCGATTTCAACGTTGTTGGAAACCGCAATAAGGAATTTATCACGGTCGGTATTGATTTCCTCAATATCCATGGTTGCAACAACAAGACGAAGCTGTCCGAAAATAATATCCTTGGCAAGCTCCTGTATCTCGTTCATGCGAAGTCCCAAAAGTCTTTCAGCTGCGTTCTGCATTACCCCCGGCTCGGTGGATATGCCTACAGTAAATCTTGAAGGTACGTCAATACGGATATTTTGCTTTGAAAGCGCATTTTTTAAATCAACGTTAATTGAAATAGGGGTCAAATCCAGGTACTGGAAGGATTGAAGCACGGGAAAAATGAACGCTGCGCCGCCGTGAATACATTTTGCGGAGCGAGCCTGACCGTTTTTCTCCGAGCCGACCTTACCGTAAATAACCAACACCTTGTCGGAAGGGCACTTCCGGTATCGTGAAAGAATGGCGATAATAAGGGCAATGACTACGACAACGCCCACTCCCACTGCTACAATAATCGTTTCGGGCATAATAAATTTCCTCCATATTTTTTATATTTTAGGGCAGCGCCCTAAGATTCATTTATAAACAAGCGCTATACTTAAGGATAACGCTTTTTGACCGCTTTCTCCATAAAGGGTATCAGGAGCAGTATAATCACAATCTGAACCGCTGCCGTCACACCGCCGACCAAAGCGCAGGCGTCCACATCATCGCCGATAACAAACAGCATCGGCACAACGGATAAAGGCAAAAGAACCGCTCCTGCCGTAAGCCAGATTTTCCCGAACAGCTTCTGAGAATACTCCCACACCTCTTGATTTCTTTTGGTTGTTTTTGTTCTGTAACCGAAGGTCTCATTTATTTCCTTCGGATAACCGCCTCTTACATAGACCAAGCCAAAAATTGCCATAACCGACGGCGTAAGCAAAGTGCAGATAAGCATAAATACCCAAAAACCCATTTTATGCTCCTTTCACAGTTAAAGGCTTAAATTTTGTCGATGTTCCGAATAAATAGTATTATATCTTCTCCACCACCAAGGTAGACCCTGCAATAATATCCACAACACGGACAGGCGTTCCGGTTTTCAGAAGCTCCTGCTCCTCTGTAACCGCATCATATTCCATAAAGCGCTCGCCGCAGCTTATGTTTATCTTGCCCGAGCCCTTGCCCTTTTCGGGAATGGGAATATAAACCGTACCGCTTTCGCCCAGAAGATTCTTAACGTTAAAGGTACCGTTCTGAGCAAGCTTAGAGGACCACTGTATGATTTTGGCAACAAGGAACATTGCGCCGAAGCCTAAAACCGCCGCCAGAAGCAATGCCGCCCATTCTATCATTCCGTTGGAGATAGCCGTTATACCGCTCCAGCCGAAAATAGTCAAAAATGCAATAACGCTCTGCACCGATAACAATCGGAAGTCCGCAAGGTCGGTGGGGTTGTTTACATCGTGACCGGACATATCCGTATCAATATCTGCGGAGCCGTCAAAGCTCATATCCGTATCAACAGAATCTGGTACGTCAAGCCCCGAGGTATCGCTGGGATTAAATCCCTCTCCTCCATGCCCTATTCCCAACAGCATTATTACAGTCTGTATTATAAGTATCAGAGAAGCCGGCACGGCTATGCAGTATAATATCTGCTCCACCAGCTTCAACCCGTTCCACCATGTACTGAACCATTCCATATTCCAGTCCCCCTTCCATAATTAAACGGCTGTTTATGCTTGTTTATGTGACTGTAAATTTTATTTACTGTTATTATACCACAAATTACAGCAATGTCAACATCTCAAATCAGCTTTGAGCAAAATTCATCTTATTGACTAAAATCCGACATTCTTTTTATGCAAAACATAGAAATCCAAAAAAACTATTGCACATTTATAAAAAAGGTGATAATATGTAAAGTAAATAAAATTTACGCTAAAGCAATTGATTTTGACATAATACACAGGGAGATGAAAGATTGGCAGTATTTCGGATAAGGAGGTAAAGTGCATGAACAGATACGAATTGGGAAAAAGGATAAAGGAAGCGCGGCTTGCAAAAAAAATGACTCAAACCGATGTTGCGGGAGATTTTATTACAAGGAATATGTTAAGTCAGATTGAGAGCGGAACCGCTAACCCTTCGCTTAAAACCTTGGAATATATTTCCTCGGTGCTTAATATTCCTATGAGTACGCTGCTGCCCGACGGGAATGGTGAGGAGGAAAAGGAGACGGACGATACACCCTCGGAATTGCTGATATTGGGAAAATCTCTTTTTAAAGAGGGCAGATACAAGGAAGCTGTGGATAAGGCGGAAGCACTTACGGAAAGCGATTTGTGGGACGAAGCCTATGCAATTATTGCAAGAGCGTATCTGAAAATGGCGGAAGCGGCGGAAAAGGAAGAAAGCTTTACCACAGCGGCGGAGCTTGCGGATAAAGCTTATATATCAGCCGACAAGGGGATTTACGCATCAAGGGACATTATGACTGCATCTTCCCTGCTTTTGAACAGAATAGCGGAGAAATTGAAAAAGTAGGTGCATTAAAATGAACGGCGCTGATATTATAGTTTTAATTATAGTTATTGCATTAACGGTCACGGCGGCAGCGTTTATAATAAGAAACAGGAAAAAAGGCAAGGGAGGCTGCGGCGGCAGCTGTTCCCAATGCCCCAATAAATGCGGTAAAAAAAATAATCTGTAACCGATTAGCTATTGATTTTTTTCAAAATGGAAGTATAATATTATCAAAGAAAAATAGAAGAAGGTTACATATGAAAAGACAAATCACGGCATTTTTAACAGCCGCCTTGATTCTCGCCTGCACAGCGGCTTGCGGCAATGAAACCGCTCCAATCGAGAATTCCGAAACCGAATCGGAAACCTCACAAGAAAAACAAGCTTCCGCAAGTATCAAAAATGTATACGGAGAAACAGATATTCCCGATATTCACTTCGAGGGAAATGCCGAAGGTAAAGCCCGTAACGTAAGGAACGAGAAAGAGATGAAGGGCTGTCTTGACAGTATGGTCTTTGAGACTCACACAATCGGGGACTACAAAATCAGCTTGGTAGGCTATGACGTCAGAACCGACAAGGCTAATTTCTCCGGAAGCATTTATGCTCACAGACTTGAAGTCGAGATTGAAAAGGGCGGCAAAAAAATCGAAGGAATGTCAAATTATTGCATCGAATCCCTTTACGCAGCCAATACCAGAGAAGAATACCGCATCTTTGAGGATAGAATAGGCAGCTACATTGAATTATATGAGTTGGATCAGCCGGTTCTTGCAATGTACTTCTATTTTGACAGCCATAAGGACAGCGACGTAAAACAGGTGGTTGAATTTGTTCAGGTGGGTGACAACGAAACAAACAGCGGGCAAGTCGGCATTTGTGAAGCAGGAACGGGAGTAGGAAATAATCCCGACGGCAGTACCTCCGATGAAAGCACTATGCTGAGAATAAACCCCGAGGACGGCGCTCTCTGCCGTATCAGCTTATGCGCCGCCGACAAATTTAAGGTGGTTGACGGCAAAACCCTTTTGGACGAGGACGCAAAGATAAAATACACCTTTAGCTTTGCCGACCCGCCTCAATTTGAGCTGTACACTGCGGAAAAAACGGAAAAGCAGGTTGAAGTATTGGGACAGTAATTTCACACAATTCTGTTTCTGACCTCTCCTCTAAAAAATCCCTTAACATTATCCGCAACTATACCAAGCAGTCTTTCTCTTGTTTCAAGCCCCGCCCATGCAATATGTGGAGTGATAATACAATTAGGAATCCCATACAAGGGACAATTCTTATCCATCGGCTCCTTTTGAAGCACGTCAACAGCGGCTCCCAAAAGCTTGCCCGATTTCAGAGCCTCGGCTAATGCGGTCTCGTTTACCGTGCCGCCTCTTGAGGTATTGATAAGGATTGCCCCTTGTTTCATTTGTACAATGGTCTTTTCGTTGATAAGCTCCTCGGACTCCCGATTCAATGGGCAGTGCAGGGTAACAATGTCGCTTTGTGAAAGCAGGTTTTCAAGATCGGTGAACTCCACGCCCTCAGCCCGCTTGAGAGAACGGTTAAAGGCAAGCACCCGCATTCCGAAAGCGGCGGCAATCTGCGCTACTTTAGAGCCAATGCTGCCAAAGCCTATTATACCGATAGTTTTTCCCTTCAGCTCCATAATGGGAATAGGAAACATACTGAAGGTACGGCTTTTTATCCAGTCCCCTTCGTCAACAATCCTTCTGTAATCACAAACCCTGTTCACTGCCTCCAAAATAAAAGCAAAGGTTAGCTGCGCCACCGAATCGGTAGAATAAGCGGGAGCGTTGCAAACGATAATTCCCTGCTCTCGGCAGTAATCCAAATCAATATTGTTGTAGCCGGTGGCAAAGAGACCTATATATTTCAGCTTCTTTGCGTTCTTTAAATTATTTCGGTTAAGAAGCGTCTTGTTGCACAAAATAATCTCGGAATCAGCCGTTCTCTCCGATACCTCGGCTTCGGAGGTAAGCCCGTAATAGGTCACCTCCCCCAATGAATTTATATTATCCAAGGAAAGGTCGCCGCCTGTAACGGTATCAATATCTGTAACGGTAATTTTCACTTTGTTCCCTCCTTATCAAGCTCTTTCGGCTGATAAACATAAATTACGGCGTTTATCAGCGTTTCGTCATATCCGATAATCATAATCGAACGCTCCGCCGAATACCCTATCACATATTCACGATTAATATTCGGCTTTGCAAAACAGCCGTTTACAATATCATAAATCAAAGGCTTTCCGTTTATGTCAAAAAGTACCCTGTCATCTCCCGAAACGCTCAGAATACTGCTGCCCTCATACAGCTCGCCAATCTCCTTCGAACCGTTTTCGGAAAATCGCACCAAGGATATGACATCGGTTCCCTCTTCGGATTGCTTCGTCCTTTCAAAAAATAAGGTTTCACCGCCGAAATGCAGGTATTTCTCAAAGTCTGTATAATACATAATATCCAGAAAGGCTTCACCTTCGGCGGGATTAAAAGACATCATTTGAAGCCGATTGTCGCCTATATCCTTAAAGTATGCAATACCGTCCTTATATTTCACCGGATTCGAGCAGCCGCTCGTAAATTCTTCAAGCTGTCCGCTCTGAGTATTATATTGGTAAATCACATTTTTTTCGCCGTTCTCACCTTTTTCATCGTTAAAATAAACTAAATCGGAAAAATAAACATGCTTTTCGCTGAAGCACAAGGAAAACCGTTCGTCCGCCTCCGTTTGCAATTGAGCAATCTTCTCCGGCATCTTTGTAAACAGGCTCACCCTGTAAATAGCGTCAAAACAGGCTTCTTCTGCGCTGCCGCTTTCGCTTCTGAGATAATAAACGCTCGAATCATAAATGCCCAATAGCCGATAGCTGATAAATTTGCTTGAGGTCTCCTCGAATAATGTTGTTATTTCTCCTTTGGCAATGTCATAATATGCCGCAAGACCGCTGCGAGACGAGGAAGAGTTATTATCGTTAAGCGGCGCTTCGGGCACGCTGTTTCTGAAAACATATATATTGTTCCCGTCAAATCCCGAGGGCAAGCCGTACTGGGTAAGCAGCTCGGCAGGTACGGGGAATTTTTTTCTCTCATAAAGCTCTTCGGCATTGACGCATGAAATCGAGGTTTTGATAATATCCGAAACGCTTGCCTTATCCAGCTGCTCAACCGAGCCTTCGCCGCAGCCGCTGACAGGCAGTATAAACAGCAATGCCAATATCAAAGCCAAACAGCCTTTGAAGCTTTTCAAATACGCCGCCTCCCTTCTTAATTTCTTTTGATTATTGTAACATATTATTTTGTTTATTGCAATATCTGCAGCCGTCAACTTTAAGTATTGAATAATTTGACAAAAAATTTTATTTTACCCCTTGACAACATATTCACATTGTGCTATAATTGTCAAGTAAACAAATTAGGCGCTGATATAGCTCAGTCGGTAGAG
>CAYMFX010000109.1:0-1292 GCA_964389845.1 uncultured Ruminiclostridium sp. | reverse complement strand
CCTTGGTAAGGATGAGGTCATCAGTTCGAATCTGATTATCAGCTCCATGATAAATCAATAAACCGCTTGAAAATTTCTGTGGATTTTTTCAAGCGGTTTTTGTTTTAAGAAAATATAGGCGCTTTAAAATTTTACATACAATTTACATAACCGTGCTTTCGGACTTAACATTAAATGTGATAAGCTGATAATGCAAACAAAAATAATCAAAGGAGATTTTTTATGAAAGCATTAAAGTTTATCGGTTGTGCGGCGATTGCCGCCGTATTGGCAATGAGTACCCTGACAGGCTGCGCCAAGGGAGAGCAGACGGTTTCCACCGACGGCTCCACCTCTATGGAAAAGGTTATCGGCTTCCTCAGCGAGGCATACATGGAAAGACACGGCGACGTTAAGGTCACCTATAATCCCACAGGCTCAGGTTCGGGCATACAAGCCGCTGCGGACGGCAGGTGCGATATCGGGCTTGCAAGCCGCAATCTGAAGGACGAGGAAAAGGCAAGCCTTACGGAAACTGTGATTGCAATAGACGGTATCGCTATTATAGTGAACAGCGAAAATCCCGTTGCAAACCTTACTATGGAACAGATAGCGGGACTGTATACAGGTGAAATTGCCAACTGGAAGGACGTAGGAGGCAGTGACGCTCCCGTTGTATGTATCGGCAGAGAGGCTGCCTCGGGAACCCGTGACGGCTTTGAATCCATTACGGGAACCGCCGAAAAGTGCAAATACTCCCAAGAGCTTACCTCCACAGGCGACGTTATTCAAACCGTTTCGTCAAATCCCAATGCTGTCGGTTACGCATCGCTGGCTTCCGTAAACGATACGGTAAAAACCGTAAGCGTTGAGGGTGTAGCTCCCTCCGACGATACAATACTGAGCGGAGAATATAAAATTCAGCGCAATTTTGTGCTTGTCACCAAAAAGGACAGTGAATTAACGGGTGCGGCAAAGGACTTTTTTGAGTTCTGCACAGGCAAGGACGGCGCAGAATACATAACAAAGGCAGGTGCGGTTCCCGTTGCAAGGTAACGCTTTAAACATCACGGCGGCAAAAGGAACCGTCCATACAAGCAAGGTCAAAAAAGCCGCCAATCTGCTTGAAACAATAATGCGGACGTTATTTACGGTATGCGGATTTATTGCGGTGGGGTTCGTTTTGATAATAACGGTTTTCCTGATAATATCGGGCGTGCCGGCTGTTAAGGAGATAGGACTTGCGGATTTCCTGTTGGGAACAAAATGGGCTTCCACGGCGGCAGAACCCTCCTTCGGCATACTTCCCTTTA
>CAYMFX010000108.1:0-7862 GCA_964389845.1 uncultured Ruminiclostridium sp. | reverse complement strand
AATCAATATAAAGATACTAATATTTCTAAAAAGTCTCTTAAAAAGACAATTATTATTGTATTTCGCACATCGTTCTTTTCAGCTATCATTATACAAATTCAAAATCATCGCCGAAGGCGATTCCACAATTATCCATTGTCCATTGTCAATTATTCCACAGCTTCCCCACTATCTCAAAAACAGGTCCCTTCTGCCACAGAAACGTGGAAAGATTTATAGCAAATCCCTCCCCCTGATTCAGTGCAAAATCGGCTGGTCTGCCCTTGGGAAGCCCGTAACCCGACAGCAGATTCATTATCACCCCTGCGTGGGTAATTACGGCGGCTCTTGTGATATGCTCCTTCATCATATCCTTGAACACCTCCTCCAAGCCGTCTATTATCCGCAAAGTGAAATCCCCGAAGCTCTCTCCTCCGGGAGCCGCCGCCTCATAGCCGCCCTTAAGCCACTGAGTATATTCGGGAACGTTGGCAAGCTCATCGGGGGTTTTCCCTTCAAACTCGCCGAAATCGCACTCACAAAGATTTTCCACCTGCCTCACATACCGTTGGGGGTAAATGATCTCGGCTGTTTCAAGACAGCGTTTCAGCGGACTTGAATACACCTTCTGAACATCGGGGTACAGCTCGTCCTCTGCCATTCGCTTTATTGCCGCATAGCCCTCGTCGGCTAACGGAAGGTCGGTAAATCCGATGTATTTCCCCTCGATATTGCCCTGAGTTATCCCGTGTCTGATTAAAAAAACCGTATAATTTTGCATAAAAACCGTCCTTTTTGTTGGTCTCACCAAAGATTTAAAATATTTTTGTTGTTTTTGCCACTTTACAAACGGAAAAAAATCAAATATAATATACTCTGCGACTATATTATCATAAAAGCAAGGAAAACGAAAGAAAAGGTTGAGAAAAAACAAATGTTAGATGATTTCCCGAGGATATTGACGTTACTCCGAAAAGAAAGAGGATTGAGCCAGAAACAGGTTGCTGAAGATTTAGGCATTGCACAGGCTCTTTTGTCTCACTATGAGAAAGGCAAGCGTGAGTGCGGCTTGGCGTTTTTGTTAAAGGCAGCCGAATACTACAATGTTACCACCGACTATCTTTTGGGAAAATCTCCCGTAAGCAACGGAGCCGTCATCTCAAATTCCGACATTCAGCCCGCTGAGGATCCCACTAAAGCAAGGAATCTTTCTTCAAGCGAGCTTGCGGCAGCATTTGCCAAAAAGCTTATAAACAACAGCGTAGACGTTATTTATTCTCTGCTTTCCAAAACCAAAAATCCAATGCTGATGGATAAGGTTTACGATATTTTTTCCTGCTCGGTGTACCGCTCCTTCAGACTTATTTATAAAACCAATCCCGCCAATGACAAAAACCTATTCAAGATACCCGAGGAAACGGCGGACAGGTTAGTTTCTGCCGAAGAAGAAATATCTGCCGCAAAGGCGGAGCTTGCCGTTACCTCCGCCGATGTCAATGCGCCCGCAATAAGCCGCAGCGTATTGGAACAGGAATACGGAAAAAGCGCCTCGGTATTGCTTAATGTGATTATGCACTGTGAAAAGCTTATGGAAAAGCTGTAATTCTTTCGCAAATGTTAGTATAACATAATTTGAAGCAAAAATCAAGAAGTCCCGCTATAGGCTCTTTACCGATAACAAATATAACAAATATAGCCCGCCGAAACCAAGTTTAATACTAATAACCATTTTGACTTTTATTTTATCCTGTGCCAAAATGGTTATTAATATAAAAAGGGTTCGGCTTTTTTTGACATTGGGATTATAATCAAAACTATTTACAATTTCTCCGAACCTTTTTCCCTTTTCGGCGACTTTATAAGTGAAAGCTTTCAGACGAGGTGTTCACCATGAACGGGAAAAACAAAAACGAATTGATAAAATATGCCGACTGCCTGTTAAAATCCGCCGTTTACAAAACGGGAAACATTTCCGACGCTGAGGATATTGTTCAGGAAACTCTTTTAGCGGCGCTGATACACATTGAAAAAGGCGGGGAAATCGAAAACATTAAAAAATGGCTCTTTGCAGTGCTGAACCGTAAGTTTAACGATTTTTTGCGCCGAAAGTACCGTAAGCCTGCGGTGTGTATTGACGTTGTCTGCGAACAAGCTGATGATTCGGATTTATATTCGCTTATCGAATCCAACGATGAGGCTGAAGAAATTCGCCGCTGCATATCAATGCTGACCGAAGCTTACCGTGAGGTGATAGTCAGGTTTTATATGAAGGGGCAGAAGCTTTCCCAAATCGCCGAGGAGATGAATATTCCCTTGAATACGGTTAAATCACGGCTTTATTCGGGCAAAAGGCATATGGAAAAGGAGCTTAAAATGAGTAACAACAGTTATGTGAGACAAAGCTACGAGCCTGAAACACTTTGGATTGGCTGTACAGGTCAGGAGGGACTTAACGGCGAGCCTTATTCTCTTGTGGGAAGCGATAGAATCAAAATGAACCTTCTTATTTTAGCCTATGAAAAGCCGCTGACGGTTTCAGAACTTGCCCATGCGATAGGTATACCTACGGCTTACGTTGAGCCGATAGCGGAGGAGCTTGTAAAAGGCGAGCTTATGAGACGTGTTTCCGACAAGGTATATACGGATTTTATAATATTTTCTCAGAAGGACAGAATGGAGTATTTTGACGCTCAAAAGGAGACCGCCGACAAAATTTACAGGAGAGTCTGGGAAATTGTTGACAAAGGATTAGAAAATCTCAGGGGGCAGGATTACTGTAAATCACAAAGAAAATCAGCTCAGCTTAAGTTAGAAAGTCATTTTGTTATCCGAACCGTGCAGCGTGCGGTGAACATCGTCAGAGATGAAGCCTGCGGCGGCGAAAAACCCTTCTCGGATTATGCACAGCGCCCCAATTCGGGAAAGTGGTATGCCATAGGAAACCGTTATGATAAATATCATGATAAAGAAGAAAGCCAAACTGCGCCTTACGGCATAAACGGAGAATGGGGAAGCGGAATTTTTAATTTCCTCGGCGCAAGATTTATTTCACTGAATGAATATGACACGGCGCTTTGCCATGCTCATAAGCTTTACGACGGCACGGATAAGGAATCGGCAATAAAAATGCTCTATTCGGTTTACACGGATAACAAGGACGCATTTTCCGCAGTGGGTAAAAGCTGTATAGATAAAACAGATCAGTTTATCGACATGGGCTTTCTTTCAAGAAATGCGGAGGGCAGGCTGATATGCGAGATACCCGTTATATCTCAGAAGGAAAGGGAGCGGCATTATGAGCTGATTGAAAAAAACAGCAAAGAAATTGCCGAAAAATTTCACGGAGATATTACAGCGCTTATGAAAAAGCCGCTGCAAATACCTTCTCATGTTAAAGGCTTCCTGAACTGGCTCAAATACGACAAATGCTGCTGCTATCTTCCTATGATGATTATTATGAAGGCAAGGGAGGAGGGAATTTACCTGAAAGGTGCGGATAAACCCGAAGCGGCGGTTTATATGAGCATGGAAAAATGACGTTGACTTGCTTTCTTGAAAATAGCGCTTTAGGCGCTCGCAGTTATTGATAAAATTTCAACCCGCCAAGGTCTTATTTTAATTTGACCTTGACGGGTTATATTTTATTGAATTTTTATCAGCCTTCAAAAACAGAACAAATTTGAGAGGTTTTCTTTATCCCATTGGGAGAATTTATCAACACCTCGCCCCAATCCTCGGAAAGCGTCTTTCCTTCCCAGTCCTTGGCAATGTCGAGATACTCAACTCCGCCGCCATTTCCCTTCCACGACCAGCCCAAATATCCAACGTTGTTTTCGGTGCAATACTGCATAATATAGCCCTCGTCAACATCGCCGTCGGAATGGTTGTAACCAAATTCTCCCACAACAGCGCACAGTCCGTTATCGTAAGCATATCTGAGATTGCGCCTTATTGATTCCTTGCTGCCTCCCGCTGTACCGTACATATGAACCGAAAACATCAGATTTCCGTTTACATCGTCTTGGAGCAGCCTCTTTCCGTATTTTCCGATAGACTCGCCGTATTGTCCCCAGCCGGCAGCGTCAACCATAATCGTATTGTTAAAACCTGCCTTTCTCAGCTTCTTCACCGCTTCGGAATAACCCTTGTACCATATTTCACCGTTCCAATCGCCAACCCATTCATTGGCAATGTTAAGAATTACATAATTCTCATTTCCAATAAGAGCATCTTTAATCTCTATCCAATAGTCGGTTGTGCGTCTGAGTCCTTCAATATCATTTTTCCCTGTTATATCGTGTACTTCAAGAATACAAATCAGCTTGTTGCTTTTGCACAGCTCTATAATATTCTTTACATCGGAAACGGAATCCTTGGTCCATTGCTGCCCGTCCGACAAAACGATTCTTACCGTATTGGCTCCTGTGGCGGCAATTGCGGGAATAGCCGTGTACAGCTTATCCTTAAACCATGTATGGGCATGATTTATTCCACGCATTACAAATAAGTTTCCCTTTGCATCGTACAGCCCTGTTTTATTTACATAGAACCCGACCTTTTTATTCGGTACATCAATATCTTCATTTTCGTTCTTGCTTGTTGTGGTGACAACAGGCTTTTCGGTAATCGGGCTATTTGTTGTGACAACGGGTTTTTCTGTAATCGGTTTGCTTGCTGTAACGACTGGCTTTTCTGTAGTCGGCTTGCTTGCTGTTACAACGGGCTTTTCTGTAGTCGGCTTGTTCGTTGTAACAACAGGCTCAGAGGCAGCCGAATTTGTGATATTTTCACTTGTATCGGCGGCAGCAGTCTCCGAATCCGTATCGGGAGTGCTTTCACTAACGGTTTCTGTCTGCGAATCGGTTTCCGAGGTTGGTTCTCCCGTTTCCGGTGAGGGTACGGTAATTTGCGAAGCAATGCCCGTGCTTTCTTCAGCTTCGGATTCGACGGCAGCAGCGGTTGCTTCTGTTTCACCAAAATCCGAAACGGGAGTTTCACCGCTGCACCCCGATAAAAATATTATTGCCGAAAGAGCAAGAGACAAAAAGCTGTTCTTAAATTTCATAATAGCCTACCCATGCCCTTATTCAAATATTGAGCATATTTTTGAGGTTTCCTTAATACCGTTGGGACCGTTTATCAGCACCTCGCCCCAATCCTCGGAAAGGGTCTTCCCTTCCCAATCCTTGGCAATGTCCAGATACTCAACTCCGCCGCCGTTTCCCTTCCAGGACCAGCCCAAATAGCCAACGTTGTTTTCGGTGCAATACTGCATAATGGAAGCCTCGTCAACATCGCCGTCGGAATGGTTATAACCAAACTCTCCCACAATAACGCAAAGATCGTTCTTGGTTCCGCACTGAATATTGGAAGCAATAACCCTCTTGTTCTTTCCTGCCGCTCCGTACATATGAATTGAGAAAATAAGATTGTGGTTCGGATCCTCCTCTAACAATGTCTTGCCGTAGGTATCTATGGGAGTGGCAAGCTGTCCCCAGCCTGCTGCGTCAATGACGATTGCGTTATTGATGCCCGCACCTCTTATTGTTTTCAGCACCTGACTGTAACCCTTATACCATGTTTCTCCCAAGTTCCAGTCGCCTACCCACTCGTTGGCGATATTGAGCAAAACGTACTTCTCGTTTCCGATAAGCGCATCCTTCATCTCAACCCAGTATTCGGCGGTTTTCTTTAAGCCTTCAATATCGTCTTTGCCCGTAACGTCGTGAACCTCGAGAATGCAAACTAACTTATTCTGCTTACAAATATCAATAATTTTATTAATATCCTCTATGGAATCCTTCTGATACTGCTGACCGTCGGAAAGCACTACTCTGACGGTATTTGCTCCCGTTGCGGCAATGGCGGGAACCGCCGTTTCAAGCTTATCCTTGAACCATGAGTGAGGGTGATTAATCCCTCTCATAACAAAAGCTTTTCCGTTAGCGTCATAAAGCGATGTACCGCTGACATAAAACCCCGTTGATGATACGGGGGCATTGGCGTTTTCCGATACGGACTGACTGACGCTGCCCGATCCGGTGCTTTCCGATTTGTTATTTCCGCTTTCATTGCTGCAAGCGGAGGTGATAAGCAGAGCCGCCGACAGCAATAACGCTGTAAATGATTTCTTAATATTCAATTATTCAGTTCCTTTCATCATCACATACCTGAGAGCATTCTCTCAGACAGAAATTAATAGAGACTTCCGTAATTGGCGCAAGCTCTGTAGTCTGCGCCTTCAAGATCCTTTGTGCCGAACGCTGTCCAAGCATGAGGACGGTAAATCCTGTCCTCGGAGACATTGTGAAGCGAAACGGGAATACGAAGCATAGACGCCAAGGTTATCATATCCGCTCCCACATGACCGTATACAAATGCGCCGTGATTTGCGCCCCAGTTGGCCATAACGCTGTAAACGTCCTTGAAGCTGTCGGTGCCCGTAAGAATAGGTGTAAACCATGTGGAGGGCCATGTTTTATCGGTCCTGTCAAGCAGTATCTTATTAACATTTTCGGGCAGCTCAAGGGTATAAGCCTCGACAATCTGGAAAGCGGGACCCAAGCCCTTAATAAGATTAAGCCTTGCAAAGGTGCAGGGCATTACTCCCTTTGTGGAATAGCTTGAAGAGAATCCGCCGCCTCTGAAATAACCCAAGTTTGCACAGCACCACTTTGTTGAATTAAGGCAGGCGTCAATGTCCTTATCGGTCATATCCCACCAATTCTTCATACAGTTTTCGCCCTTCTCGTTTAGGGAAGCGCCGGTGCCGTCCAATGCCGCAGCGCCGCTGTTAATAAGATGAATAAATCCGTTTTCCGCAACTCCGTCGGGCTTCCAGCCTGTTACTCTCTCTACAGCCTCGGGAGACCAGTAGGTTCTGACGTCGGCAAAGATTGCAGCTCTTGAAGTAACCTGATGAAGCAAGAGCAGGGTTGCTCCGTTAAGACCGTCGTTCTCGGTGGCAAAAGGCATAGGCTCACGCTTGCCGTTCCAATCGAAGGTGGTGTTCAGAATAGCCTCGGTGAAGTCCGCATTGGGCATAAAGTCCGTCCAGTTGCGCTGTCCTTGGAAACCGCCTAAAATAGCGTTTCTTCCCTTGGCTTCTTCGAGCCAGCCCATTTCCGCAAGCTTAGGATTGCCCTTCATAATATCCATTATAATGCAGGTCATCTTTGCGATAAACTGCCAGTTTTCTTCCTTTTCCTCGGGAGAAAGCACAGTCCTTTGATAGAACATTCCGTCGGTGGGATTAATATCTATCCCTTCCTTGCAGTTAGCCTTTATCCATGCCAAAGCCTTTTCGTACTCGTCCTTGTCATAAATACCGAGCTTCTCACGGCGAATAATCTCGCTCATATCCACCCATTCGGGGTGCATTCCGAGATAGCTGCGGAAAAAGTCCTCGTTGCAGTAAGAGCCTGCAATACCCATTGCCACAGCGCCGATATTAACATAGCTCTTGTTTCTTATATCGCCTACCGCCGCCGCACACCGTGCAAAGCGAATAATTTTATCTTCAACATCTTCGGGAATGACTTTATCATCGGCGTCCTTAACATCATGACCGTAAATGGAGAAGCAAGGCATACCGATTTGTGCATATGCGCTCATAGCCGCCGCAAGGAATACTGCGCCGGGGCGCTCGGTTCCGTTAAAGCCCCAGATAGCCTTAATAGTATTTGGGTTTTCGTCAATAACGGTGGTAACATAGCACCAACAAGGGGAAACGGTCAGGGTCGCCACAACGTTTTCTTTGGAAAATTTTTCGTTGCAGGCTGCGCTTTCGGCAATACCGCCTATTGTGCTGTCTGCAATAACGCACTCCACAGGCTCGCCGCTTGCATGGCGCACCTTTGAGGTAATAAGCTCCGCCGCCGCCT
>CAYMFX010000107.1:0-7963 GCA_964389845.1 uncultured Ruminiclostridium sp. | reverse complement strand
GAGGATAACCTCGCAGGACAATGTGCTGCTGTACAAGAACAGGGGACGCCCTCTCTTGCAGGGCGTCCCCTCTCCCAAAACGCCCCACCGGGGCATTTTGGGATTCACCCCTTGCGGAGCGCTCGGCGCTTGGAGAGTTTCGCCCTCTGCGGAGGGCGACCAAAGGGCTTTGCCCTTTGGAAACCCACCACCTTTTGAAAAAGGTGGACGAAAACTTCATCGGCACTTTCAGTTGGCATAAGAGAATAAACGAAGGAAGAACGTATGTTTTTTAAGACAATGGAGATTCAAGGCTTTAAGTCCTTTGCGGACAAAACAGTCTTGAATTTTGATAAAAAAATGACCGCCGTTGTGGGAAGCAACGGCAACGGAAAAAGCAATATAAGCGACGCCTTGCGCTGGGTAATGGGCGAACAGGGCGCAAAGACCCTCCGAGGCGACAAAATGGAGGACGTAATATTTCACGGAACGGTTTCCCGTAAGGCTATGGGCTACGCTAAGGTTTCTCTTACAATCGACAACACCGACAGGACGCTTAATGCGGACAGCGACGAGGTGACAATTGCCAGAAAGCTTTACCGCACGGGAGAGAGCGAGTACCTGATAAACGATACCAAATGCCGATTGAGGGACATTCAGGAGCTGCTGATGGGTACGGGCTTGGGGCGTGACGGCTATTCCGTAATAGGACAGGGACGTGTAAGCGAAATTATCAACAGCAAGGTGAGTCAGCGCCGTGAGCTTTTCGAAGAGGCGGCGGGGGTGTCCTTCTTCCTCCACAAGAAGCAGGAGGCGGAGCGCGACCTTGAACGCTCCAACGATAATATAGCAAGGCTTAACGACATAGAATCGGAAATATCAAAGCGCATTCCCGTCCTTGAAAAACAGTCCGAGAAGGCAAGACAGGCAGCCGAGCTTATGGAAAGGGAAAAGACCTTGAACATAGGCGTAAGCGTTTACGACCTTGAAGCTATCAAGAAGGAGCTTATTGCCATAGACGACCGCATTCTTGCCAATCAGGGACAGTGCGAGCATTTTGAGCGAGAAATAAACGAGCTTGAAGAGGAAAACGAATCCATTGCGGAAAAGAAAATGCTGATTTCCACAGAGCAGGACGAGCTGCGGAAAAAGGGGGACGAGGCAAGGGATAAGCTTGCCGCCGCCGACAGGGAAAAGGCAGTTCTTGAAAATGAGATTTTACACTGCACCGAAAAAATAGAACAGGCAAAACAGCAAATCGAAGAGGGCGAAAAAGGCGCAGACAGCTTAAAGGCGCAGATAGCTAAGCTTGAAGCCGAGACAATGGAAAAGGAACGGCGGCTGAAGGAAAACGAGGAAAAGTCAAAGGAATTGGGTTCGGGGCTTTCCGCTATGTTCGGGGAAAGCGAAAGACTCGATAACGAGTATCGGGAGCTGGATAAGAAGCAGGGGGAGCTGCTTGCAAGGAAAACCGAGCTTAATCTTACCGTTAAATCCGCACAGCAGAATATTGAGGAGATAAATTCAAGACTTGAGCTTTCGGATAAAAATTATGAAGCCAATGAGGAAAGGCTGAAGGAATGCCGTGAAAAAAGACGTGAGCTTTCGGAAAGGCTCAGGGAAAACGAAGAAAAGAAATCCGAAGCGGAGAACAAGCTGAACGGTTATACCAAGCTTTTTGAGACAAAGAGCATTAAGCTTAAGGAAAAGCAGACCGCCGCCGAACAGCTTCGCCGCGAGTATGAGCAAAGCAAGTCAAGGTTAGAGGTTCTCTCCGACGTTGAAAAAAATATGGCGGGGTACGCTTCAAGCGTAAAGGCTGTCGTTACCGCAGGGAGACAGGGACGTATCGGCGGCATTGTGGGTACCGTGGCGGAGGTTATCAAGGTTGACAAAAGGTATTCCGTTGCCATTGAAACCGCATTAGGCGGCGCTTTGCAGAATGTTATTGTAAACAGCGAGGAGACCGCCAAAAGATGTATTCGCTATTTAAAGGAAACAGGCGGCGGCAGAGCCACCTTCCTGCCCCTTACATCAATAAGGGGAAATATGCTTGACGTAAGCAATATTCGGAGGGAGGAAGGCTTTGAGGGCTTAGCCAGCGAGCTTGTCAAATGCGATGAGGATTACCGCAGCGTTATAAGGTTTATTTTAGGGCGCTGCGTCATTATAGAGGACATTGATACGGCAACCGTTATTGCCAAGAAAAACGGATATAAATTCAAAATAGTCACATTAGACGGGCAGGTCATCAATGCGGGAGGCTCGTTTACGGGCGGCTCCGTCAATAAAACCGCAGGCATTATCACCCGCAATCAGGAGATAGACGACTTAAAGGTAAAAACCGCAGATCTTAAGGAATCGCTTAAATCGGGAGAGAGCGGGCTTTCTCAGCTTAAAGAGGAAGTAAATAAAATGTCTATCGAAATGGAGGGCTTTAGGGAACAGCTCACCCTTTGCGCTAAGGAGGAAGCGGGCATAACCGCCGAGATACAAGGCGTAAGGAATCTGACAGAGCAGTATGAGCAGCAGCAGGAAAACGCCGAGGAAATGCTGCAAAGAAGCAAATCGGAGCTTAAGAAGCATTCCGACACGATTAAGGAGTGTGAAGAAAAGCTTTCGCACTGTGAAGAGGAGATAGAAAAGCTTGCCGCTGAGCTTGAAAAGGCGGACGAGAAGATTAAAAAGCGGCTTGAAGAAAAGAATGCCTTAGGCGATGAAATTACCGCTCTCGGAATGGACAGCCTCGGCATTAAGAAGGATATTGAGCGCGTTGCGGGGCAGAAATTAAACATCGAGGAAGGCCTTAAACGGTTGATTGAGGGCAGCGGCGGGCTTAATGCCGAAATAAATGCTCAGGAAGAAAAGATAGCCGAAATTAAAAAGCAGATTGCCGAGAAGGAGACGGCGGCAATTGCTCTTAAGGAAAGCTTTAAGGGCGGCAATGACAAGTCCGCTCAGCTTATCGCAGAGCTTAACGGCTTAGAAAAGCGCACTGCCGAAATTAACAGGACTATCCGAGAGAAAATGGAGGATAAGGAAAAGTTTTCGGGGGCGTTGGCGGTTGACGAGGAGAGAAAGAAAACCTCCAACAAGGAAAGCGAGAGCATAAAAGCGGCGCTTTGGGAAAAGTACGAGATAGCGCCCAGCGAGGCGTATAAAATGGCTCAGATACCCGAAAATATTCAAAGCGCAAAGGGAATGCTGTCCGAGCTGAGACGGCAGATTTCAGCTTTGGGAAATGTAAACTTCGCTTCTATCGAGGAGTATGCGGAGGTCACTCAGCGCTACAACGAGCTGAAAACTCAGCTTGACGATGTGGAAAAGGCAAAGAGAGAGTTAGAAAAGCTGATTGAAAACCTTACCTTGGATATTAAGACTAAATTCTTGGAGGGCTTTAACAGCATAAACGAGCATTTTAAGCGTATCTTTACCGAGGTCTTCGGTGGGGGAAGCGCTCACCTTGAGCTAACCGACCCGGAGGACGTTTTAAACAGCGGGATAGAAATATTTGCCGCTCCTCCCGGAAAGCTGATAAAGAACCTTATTTCCCTTTCGGGCGGGGAGCAGACAATGGTGGCGATAACAATATATTTTGCAATACTGCTGCACCGTCCTACGCCCTTTTGTATGCTTGACGAGGTTGACGCGGCGCTGGACGAGGTGAACGTTGTCAAATACATATCCTATCTGAAACGCTTTTCGGGCAGCACTCAGCTTATGGTGATAACTCACAGACGGGGCACGATAGAGGGCTGCGACGTTCTCTACGGCGTGTTTATGCAGGAAAAGGGAGTGTCAAGGCTGATAAGACAGGAGATAACCGACGATTTGGATTTGGAACTGGAGTAAGAAAAAATGGGATTGTTTGAAAAACTGAAAAACGGCTTAAAAAATACCAAGAACAGTATTGCGGAAAAAATCGGCAGCATTTTTAAAGGCTCAAGAAAGATTGACGAGGAATTTTTTGACGAGCTGGAGGAAACGCTGATAACAGCGGATTTGGGCGGAGAGACAAGCGCCCGGATTTGCGACAGCCTCAGGAAAAAGGTAAAGGACGAGAGGATAACGGAATCGGGCGACGTATTGTCGGCAATGAAAGACATAATCGGGGAAATGATAAGCGGAGACAACGAGCTTAGGCTGTCCGCCGTGCCCTCCGTTATTACTATGATAGGCGTAAACGGAGCGGGGAAAACCACCACTGTGGGAAAGCTTGCCGCCAACCTGAAGGCGCAGGGGAAAAAGGTTCTTGTAGCAGCAGCGGACGTATTCAGAGCCGCCGCTATCGAACAGCTTAACGTATGGACCGACAGAGCAGGGGTTGATATTATAAAGCGTGAGGAGGGCTCCGACCCTGCCGCCGTTGTGTACGACGCCTGTACAAAGGTCATAAGCGACGGGTACGACATATTAATAATCGACACGGCGGGAAGGCTTCATAATAAAAAGAACCTTATGGACGAGCTGAAAAAGATCGACCGCATTATCGGACAGAAGCTGCCCGAATCGGATAGAGAAACATTGCTTGTACTTGACGCTACAACGGGACAGAATGCGGTTAATCAGGCAAGGCTCTTTAACGAGGCGGCGGAAATTTCGGGAATTGTACTCACAAAGCTTGACGGAACGGCAAAAGGTGGTATAATTATACCCATAAGAAACGAGCTTAATATTCCGGTTAAGTTAGTGGGAGTGGGCGAGAAGCTTGACGATTTGCAGCCCTTTATTCCCGAGGATTATGTTAATGCGCTGTTTGACGGGATTGTTACCGAGAATAAGGGAGAGACGGCGGAGAATGAGAGCGAATAGGTTTAGGTTTGGAATAAGGAGTATATATGAAGATAATAATAGCTACCAAAAACGAGGGCAAGGTCAGAGAGTTCAGACAGCTTTTAATCCCCTTGGGCTATGAACCTGTTTCAATGACGGAAGCGGGAATCGACGCCGATATAATCGAGGACGGGGAAACCTTTGAAGAAAACGCTCATATCAAGGCTAAGGCGGTGTATGAGGCAAGCGGACTGCCCGCTCTTGCAGACGACAGCGGCTTAGAGGTGGAGTTTTTAGGAGGCGCACCCGGCATTTATTCCGCAAGATATGCGGGAGAAAACGCAAATGACGAACAGCGGAACAATAAGCTCCTTGACGAATTGCGGGGAGTGGACAAGCCTTTAAGAAACGCAAGGTTCGTCTGCGCCATTTACCTTATTCTTGACCGCAAGAGCGAGTATTGCGTGACGGGAACCCTGGACGGATTTATCGGAGAGGAACCACAAGGAGAAAACGGCTTCGGATACGACCCCATATTTATGATAGACGACGATACAAGCCTTGCACAGGTGGATAACGGGGAGAAAAACAAAATAAGCCACAGGGCAAGGGCTATGGAGAAATTAGCGGAAGAATTGAAGAAGAGGGAGAAGAATAAATGACAAGCAAGGAGCGTGCAAAGCTTAAATCCATTGCCTCAAACGCCGATACTATATTGCAGATAGGAAAGAATCCTATCGGTGACACATTGATTAAACAGGTGACCGACGCATTAAAGGCAAGAGAGCTGATAAAGCTGAGAGTGCTGGAAACCTGTGAGCTGTCTCCTATTGAAGCGGCAAACGCCTTGGCGGAAGCGGCGGAATGTCAGGTTGTGCAGGTTATAGGAAGCAGAGTGGTTTTGTTCAAGAGACGGGCTAAGGGTGATAAAAAGCCCTCTTATCTTGACTGAAAGGCTGTAAGAATGTGTTCCAACTTAGGAAGGAATGATATAATGAAACGTGTGGGAATTTTCGGAGGAGCCTTTGACCCTCCGCATCTTGGGCATGAAAGATTGGCGGCAATGTGCAGCGAAAGGTTAGGCTTGGAAGAGCTGCTGATAGTGCCTACTTATCGGTCCCCTCATAAGCCTACCCCCGATACCGATTACGAGCATCGGCTTAATATGTGCAAGGCAGTGTTCAATAAAAAAATTTATACCGTAAGCGATAAGGAAAGGCAGTTGGGGGGCGAGGGGTACACCATAGATTTGCTCAGAAGCTTAAAGGACGATTATCCTAAGGGTACTAAATTCTTTCTTATAATTGGCGGGGATATGCTGTTTTGCTTTGAAAAATGGTTCAGATACGAGAGTATTTTGAAGGAATGCACCGTAGTTGCCGCCGCAAGGGAGGAGGACAGCTATTCGGATATGCTCGAATATGCCGCCGAATTGGGAAGAGTCAAGGTACTGAATCTTCCTGTTACGGATATTTCTTCTTCCGAGATAAGGGAGAAGCTGAAAAACGGGGAGAGCGCAGAAGGGCTGTTGTCGGAAAAAATTTGCGGATATATTAAGGAAAACGGACTGTATAAGGCAGATAATAAGTAATTAAAATGAAAAGGAGCTAATTCAAATGGAAATCGTAGACAAAATTTCGGATTCTATCAACAAGGCAGTAGACGCAGCTTCAAAGCCTGAGACTAAGGAAAAGGTTGAGCAAATTACCGATAAGGTAAACGACGCTTTGGACAAGGTCAACAAACCGGCAATCAAGGAAAAGGTCGAACAGATTTCGGACTCGGTGGAAAAGGTCATCGACAAGGTATCTGAATCGGGCGTTAAGGAAAAGGTGGAGCAGATTACCGACGTTGTGGGAGATAAGGCAAATTCGGTGCTGGATAACCTTTTCGGCTCGGATAAGAAGTAAGGGCTTTATTTACCTGAATATAACCCGAATGAATACAGAGAAGCAGAAAGGGAAGGACAATGGATTCCGAGCTGAGAAAATACGAGGAGGTCATAAAACCTCTTATGGGCGCTAAAAGGTTTAAGCACAGCGTCAATGTCGCCGAAATGTCGCTCACATTAGCGAAAAAATTCGGCGCTGACGAGAATAAGGCTTATTTAGCGGGTATTCTTCACGATTGCCGCAAGGAGGCGGAAAAGTCGGAAGCCCTGTCGGAGGCGGAGAAGAGCGGCTATTATATCGACCCTGCCGAACGGGACTGTTTTAAGCTTTGGCACGGGATTGCGGGCGCATATTACATCGCCAATGAGCTAAAAATAACCGATAAGGAAATATTGGACGCAGTGCGCTATCATACCGTGGGACGGGCGGATATGTCCAAGATTGAAAAGATTGTTTTTCTTGCCGATATGGTTTCCAAGGAAAGAAGCTACACTTATGCAGAGACTTACAGAGAGGCGGTTTTGAAGGATTTGGACAACGGAATGTTTCAGACTCTGCGCTGGTCCATAACCAAAACGGCGGCGACGGGGGGGCGGATTCCTATCTGCACATTGGAGGCTTATAATTTTTATTCGGGCTTTAAGAGCGACAAGCTTTTGCCGATATGAAAGGATAGTATATGACAAACGAAGAGATTTTGAAAACGGCGGTCAAGGCAATAGACAGCAAAAGGGGCGAGAACATCAAGATTCTTAAAATCGGAGACCTTACCATACTTGCAAACTATTTTATCATTGCCAACGGAAACAGTAATACCCAGGTTAAGGCTATTGCCGACGAGGTGGAGTTCAAGCTTTCCGAAGCGGGACTTGAGCCTCACAGAACCGAGGGCTATCAGGGCGCAAACTGGATAGTTTTAGATTACATTGACGTGGTGGTTCATGTTTTCCACCGTGAACAGAGAGATTTTTACGATTTGGAAAGGCTTTGGCAGGACGGAGAGGAAATTTCTCCCGATGAATTTTTGAAATAAGTATTGACAAAGGGAAAAATTTTCTGTATAATGTAATTTGAGCAATCCTCAGTGAATTTAAATCGGGTTGTTATTTGATTATTACCTTGTGTCTTCGCTTTGCGGCGGCATTACAAAGGAGGGATATAGATGGCGGAAGTTCGTCTCGGAAAAAACGAATCCTTGGACACGGCTCTTAAGCGCTTTAAGCGTTCATGCGCCCGCGACGGCGTACTTGCCGAGGTTCGTAAGAGAGAACATTACGAAAAGCCTTCGGTAAAGCGCAAGAAGAAGTCCGAAGCTGCTC
>CAYMFX010000106.1:0-8139 GCA_964389845.1 uncultured Ruminiclostridium sp. | reverse complement strand
AGCCCATTTCAAACGATACGTCATCAAATGCAATGCTTAATATATCATTGCACTTTGAAACTAATTCATCGCCATGATTATGGCTCTTATCCTCGTCCATAAAACGGCGCAGCTCGGCTTCGTTTTTGGCAAACGCCTTCCATGCCGCTTCTGTCCGCTCACGGAAGCTTTCTACAAAAAAAGGAAGGGACAGGCTCTTATCGCACCAACCTATAAACTGCTGTGCGTCCTCATCTCCGGGGAGAGCCTCAAGCGCTTGCCTGAAATAACGCAGGGCAACGCCCTTCTGATGAAGGAAATAGTACGCATACCCCATACGGAAGTTCCAATAATAATCGCCTTCAAAATATTCCTCATGAGCTTTAAGCAGTGTGATTGCTTTTTTCAGCAGTTCCTTGTCCTCAGGTCCCGCCAAATTGTTATAAGCACGGGCAAGCTCGCTGTCCATTTCGGGAGTGCGTTCCTCTTCGGGAATAGCCTCCAATGTGTCGACAATCTTTTGATATTCATCGTCCTCGTGCCACTTTTGGCACTGCTCCAATAATTGCATATTATAATCCTCCCATTTATTTCTTAATTGAAATATGCAGTTCATTAAGCTGCGTCTCGTCCACTGATGAAGGACACTCGGACATCAGCTCGCTTGCGTCCTTGACCTTCGGAAAAGCGGTTACGTCACGGAGACTCTCTGCGCCGCAAAGCAGCATTGAAAGTCTGTCAAGTCCGATGCCCATACCGCCGTGAGGAGGTGCACCGTACTTGTAGGCATTTACAAGGAACCCGAACTTTGCTTCTATCTCCTCGTCGGTAAGCCCCAATGCCTCGAACATTCTTTGCTGTAATTCCGAGTCGGTGATTCTGATAGAGCCGCTGCACAGCTCAACGCCGTTAAGCACTAAATCATAAGCCTTTGCAAAAACCTTTTCGGGAGCCGATTCAAGATACTGTAAGCACTCGTCGTTGGGCATTGTGAAGGGGTGGTGCATTGCGTCCCAATGATTTGTTTCGTCGTTGTACTCAAAGAATGGGAAATCGGTTATCCAAAGGAAGCTGTAGCCCTCGGGGATAATATCAAGCTGCTTAGCGGTCTTTAATCTCAGCGCACCCAAAACAGGAAGCACAACCCTGTTCTTGTCTGCCACAATGAATGCGACGTCGCCCTTTTCACAGCCCAGCGCCTTTAATATAGCCTCAAGCTCTCCCTCAGCCAAAAACTTCCCGAAGGAACAGTTGGGAGCATCCTCAACCCAGCGGATGTAAGCCAAGCCCTTTGCCCCGATACCCTTGACAAATTCAACAAGCTTGTCTATCTCCTTGCGGGTAAAGGTGCCCGCCGCATTTTTGGCTACTATGCCCCTTACGCTGCCGCCGTTCTTGATTGCGTCGGAGAAAACGGAAAAGCCCGTGTCCTTAACGATGTCGCTGATGTCGGTAATTGTCATTCCGAAACGCACGTCGGGCTTGTCCGAGCCGTACATATTCATTGCATCATTGTATTTGAGCCGAGGCAGGGGAGTGGGGTAATCAATACCCTTAACGTCCTTCATAAGCTTTTTAACAAGCCCCTCGCCCATTGCCAAAATATCATCAACGTCAACAAAGCTCATTTCCATATCGATTTGGGTAAACTCGGGCTGCCTGTCCGCTCTCAAATCCTCGTCACGGAAGCAGCGGGCAAGCTGAATATACCTGTCGAATCCGGAAACCATTAAAAGCTGCTTATAAATCTGGGGCGACTGAGGGAGCGCATAAAATTTTCCCTCGTGAACTCTTGAGGGAACAAGGTAGTCTCTTGCGCCTTCGGGGGTGGATTTCATCATCATGGGAGTTTCAATCTCGATAAAGCCGTTATCGTAGAAATAATCCCTTGCGGACTTGGCAATTTTTGACCTCATCATAAGGTTATCCTGAAGGCTTTTCCTTCTCAGGTCAAGATAGCGGTACTTAAGCCTTAATTCCTCGTTTACATTGGTGTTGTCCACTATTTCAAAGGGAGGCGTCTGCGCCTTGGAGAGAATGCGCAGGTCGTTTACAAGTATCTCCACATCTCCTGTTTTGATTTCGGCATTGACGCTTTCTCTTTTTCTCAGAAGTCCCTTTGCCATAACCACGTACTCGCTTCTTACCGTCTTAGCCTTAGCAAAAACCTCCTCGGCAACGGTGTCGTCGAACACAAGCTGAACAATCCCCGTTCTGTCTCTCAGGTCAACGAATATCAGCCCGCCCTTGTCCCTTACTCTCTGAACAAAGCCGCCTACCGTAACCTCGCTTCCTATTCCTTCAACCTCGCCGCAATAATGTGTGCGGTGAAGTCCTGTCATTAAGTCTGCCATTTTTATATTCCTTTCCTATTAAACATAATCTTTACAGCAAACAGTATAGCACATTTTATTCCTTTTTTCAACTCTCAAAACATTCTGACAGGTAATCAGCTTCATAAAGCCCAATGTTAAATTTTTTAAGATTCATTTGTGCAGTTTCCACAATTTTTGAATTAGTTATTGCAAAATTCTTTGTCTTATGTTATACTGTAACCGTGGATTTACATAATTTTAAACTTATTGCGTTATAACCACATTTATGATTTAGCTTAACGCTGCATATACTAAAGCGGCTGTTACAGCCTAAAATAATCCAATAAGCGGTTCTTTTCGGCTTCCGTAATTGATTTGCTCCAAACTACCCTGTCGGTTGAAGCCGAATCGTAATCCTTCCCGCATTCGGCAAAGCGTGCGGTCTTGTCTCTTTCGGTATCGTTCCATTTGTCAAAGCCTTGGGGGGCAATGTGCCTGCCGTAATGACAGTCGATGAAAGACGCTTTTCCGTAATCTCTCCATGGACGTGCCAAAAATATGGATTTGTCAGCAACCTTGTCGTCGCAGGTAAAATCGCAGCTGCTGAAAACGAAGCCGATTTCCTGAGAAAGCGCATGAGACGGTGCGGCAACATAACCGTGACCCCTCACATCAAACACCGAGCGTATCTCACAGCCTTCAAACAAAGCGTCGGCACAGCCAAATATAAAATCCACATTCCCCGCAATAAAACAATTCCTGAAAATGTGGCGCTGAAAGCTCCCTCTTCTCAGTTCGTCCTTTAAAAAACCGTCATACCTTTCAATCAAGTCGGGCGGCAGGGGACCGCAGAAAACAGTGTCCTGAGTGGAAACAAAACGGCAATTCTCGGCAATAAACCCGTCGGCATATACCGTAAGCGCAACCTCCTGCCCCTTTTCCTCGGGCTTTAAGGAATCGTTTTCAATCGTGAGATTTTTCATTTTAACGTCAGGCGCTAAAACGGCGGCGGTGTAGGTTCTGAAGGTGATATATTCCATTCCCTTTGAATCAAGTCTCTTAGCGTAATCGTCCCAGACAAGAACGGTTTTGTCCGTTCCCGCACCGATTATCTCAATACCGGGAACGCTGATTTCGATTTTTTCACGGTAGGTTCCCTCCGAAAGCCAAATGCGGGTATTCGGCTTTACGGACGCAAGAACATCGGAAAGCTTGTCCTGAGGCGAAACATTAACGGTTGTCATTATGACTTCTCCTTTCAAAAACATCTATAAATTTGATTATATATGCTCTGATTGCATTTTTCAATAGAAAAATAAAAAAATTCAGCAGAAAAATAAAAAGTTTAACAGGTTTTGCAAATGAATTTGAGTTTTAAGCAATATCGTGCCATAGACCTTACGATTATGGCTGTGATTCTTTTGGTGTGCGAGTTTCTCACCACTATAGCGGCTTCACAGTGGTTTCCGAGCGAGCTGTACACCTTGTCCCCCACAATAACGGTTATCTGCATAGTTATGATGAGGTGGAACGGCTACGCGGCAATTCATGCGGTATTAGGCGGCTTTATGTTCTGCTTTGCTAACGGAGCCGATGAAAAACAGATAATTATTTATTGTATCGGAAACTGCTTTGCCTTAATAGCCTTGGTTTGGTTTAAGCTATTGGGCAAAGAGCGTGTCAGAAGCAGGTTTTATTTTACTCTTCCCTTTGCGCTAACCGCTTTTCTCGGCGCACAGACGGGACGCTGGATAGTGAGCCTTGTTTTAGGCGCTCCCTCGGATTCCTTTATAGCGTTTATACTGTCCGACGTTATCACATTGCTGTTTACGGTGGTTGTGGTGCTTATCACCCGAAGGGTAGACGGATTGTTTGAGGATCAAAGGCACTATCTTATCCGTGCCCAGGAAGAACGCCGCAAAAAGGAAGCGGAGGATTATTACAAGTAAACCCATTGTCCAAAATTATTCGGTATAATTTATTTCAATATTAAATCAAATTCAGGAGGTTATCCCGAGATGCAAGTGAATGCTACCGACTATTTGATTTTCGATGAGGAAAACGGAGTCTACATCGAAAATCCGGAACAGGCAGTGCGCGACGACGTGGAAAAGCACCACTGGCTCAACGTTCTGCGAACAGTAATAAAGGACTGGCGGCTTTATTTGATGTTAGTGCCGATGCTTTTGGTTTTCCTCTTCTGGCGCTACTTCCCTATGTATGAGCTGTTAGGCTGCTTTAAGCTTTCCAGTGAAGCTAAATCCGTGGCGGAGCAGTTCTTTGTAGGGTTCTCAAACTTCAAGTCGCTGCTCACCTCCAACGCAGGCTTCTGGACGGCGTTCAGAAACACCTTCCTCCTCAGCTTCTACGGACTTTGCTTCGGCTTCCCCATGCCTATAATCATTGCGCTGTTCTTTAACGAGATTCGCTCCAACATCTGCCGCAGCGTTTATCAGGTTCTTACATATCTTCCTAAATTTATGTCGACGGTTGTTATGACCTCTTTGGTTATGATGCTTGTTAAGCAGGGTTCAACCTTTACCGGCGTGGGCATTCTTTCTCAGTTCTTTGAAACATTGGGACTGATAAGCCACGAAACGGCGCAGGCAGGTCTTTTGAACGATCCCTCCTTCTTCCGTGCCATTTATCAGGTAAGCGGCATCTGGGAGACCGCCGGCTACGACAGTATCGTGTTCTTTGCCGCAATAATCGCTATCTCGCCTACCAGCTATGAGGCGGCGCAGATAGACGGCGCAGGAAAGATGGCGCAGATGAAATACGTTGTTCTGCCGTGCATATTGTCAACAATCGTAATTATGCTTATAACAAGAATCGGTTCGCTTCTGAACATCGGCTATGAAAAGGTTCTTCTGCTTTACAACCCCAACACCTACGTTACCGCCGACGTTGTTTCCACCTTCGCACAGAGAAACGGTATCGAGGGCGCCGCAAAGGGCTTGGCTTCGGCGGCGGAAATGATGAACAACGTCATAGGAATGCTGCTTGTAATCGGTGCAAACACCGTTTCAAGAAAAGCTTCCGATGTGTCGCTGTACTAACCATAAAGAAGGAGCAAGAAGGCTGTTATGAAAAGAAAACTCGAAATATCCGAGCTTATATTTAAAATTATAAGCTACACGCTGCTTACAGTATTTGCGCTTTGCTGCTTATATCCCTTCCTATATGCAATTTCGGCTTCAATTAGCGGTCGGCATGCGGTTGAATACAACGAGGTTGTACTGTTCCCCAAGGACATACAGTTTGACGCATTCTCAAGAATGTTTAACGATAATATGTTCTGGAACTCATATACAAACACATTGTTCTTAACCTTCTACGGAACGATTTGGGCGTTGGGCTTCTCCATTTTAGGCGCATATGCCCTTTCCAAAAAGCGTCTGCTGTTCCGCAAGGGCTTTAACTTCTTCCTTGTATTCACAATGTGGTTCAGCGCAGGTATGGTGCCTCAGTACCTGAACTATTTGGACACAAAGCGTGTGTTTAATTCAATAGGAATTACGGACGACAAATGGCTTGTTGTTATTGCCATGGGTATGGCGGCAATGAACATAATCCTCTTAAGAAACTCATTCGAGAGCGTTCCCTCGGAGATTGAGGAGGCGGCAATTGTAGACGGCGCAACGGAAATGCAAGTCCTGTGGCGTGTTTACATACCGATGAGCAAATCAATAATCGCTACCGTGGGGTTGTTCTTCGGAATATCCCGCTGGAACGGCTACTTCTGGGCAAGGCAGATGATCACCAACTCCAACGAGCACCCCTTGCAGGTATTTATAAGGCTAAGGCTTGAGGAATTTACCAACCCGGAGATGATCTGGAATGAAACCTATGCTACCGACTCGGTCATCTATGCCCTTATCGTCTGCTCAATCGTGCCTATCCTTATTATTTACCCCTTCATTCAAAAGTATTTTGCAAAGGGCGTAAACGTAGGCGGCGTAAAAGAATAAGCTATCAGCCGCAAACCTGCGGTTGACATAGAAAAAGAAAGAAGAAACAAACAATCCTTAAAGGAGGAACACAATGAGAAAAAACAAAATTGCGGCTGCGTTGCTTGCAGTAACAATGACCGCAGCTACGGCGCTCACAGGCTGTACTCAGGTACCTGAAACGCCCGGCGGCACTACCACAAACAATACTTCTGCTCCCACGACTTCCGGAGCAACTACCGCTCCCACAGGCACAACCGGCGGCAGCGGCGACACCACACAGGCTCCTGCCGAGAATCCCCTCAAGTATGCGGACGGAACTGTTCTTCGTATGGCAACAGGCTACAACAGCCCTGCAACAGGTCTTTGCTTTGATGCGGAAACCGCAGGCTCCGGCGTAACTCTTGCCAACGGACAGACCTATAACACCGGCGACTTTAAGCCCACATGGGTTGAGGTTCAGAAGAGACTTAACATCACCATTGACAACCAGTATCAGGGCAAGAAGGCTTCCGATGAGTTCGACTACTGGAAGGCTCAAATGGAGAACATCGACATCGTAAGCGGTACCGCTTCCCTTCTTACCGAAAACGGCGCAGCAGGCTTGTTGGTAAATATTGCCGACTACCTTGATCAAATGCCTAACTTTAAGAAGTATCTTGAGGATAATCCCATCGTTCGCGTTTCCATTACCGGTACAGACGCTAACGGCGATATGGGCGCTATCTACTTCTCCCCTTATTTCGACGGTGTAAACGATATTGAGCGTATGCCTCTTATGAGAGCCGACTGGGTAGTTAAGCTCTTGGACGGCGACGGCGACTTTACCGCCGATAAGAGCGGCAATACCGCAGAACCCAAGTATCAGCCCTATATGCCTACATCAGGCAAGGTAGAGGTTGAAGTCGTTGAACCCGACGGCAAGACCGTTAAGAAAATCAACAAGGATTATGACACTGCCGGAAACATCATCGCTAAGATGAATGAAAAAGGCTCTATGAACGGCGTTGAAGCTGTTAATATGCTCCGTAAGTACATTGACGACGCATATGGCAAATACTACGGAACTACCCGTTCCAATCTCTTTATCGGACAGAATGCAGCTTGGGACGCTGACGAATTGGTAGCTCTCCTCCGCTGCGTAGTTGCTAACTCACAGTCCTTAAACGGAACTGACACTATTCAGGGACTCTTCTCCCGTGAAGACAACAACAACCAGAGAAAGGTTGATATGTTCCGTTTCGCAGGCACTCTCTTCGGCGTAAGAGGACTTGAATCCAGACAGGATTACCTCTATGTAGGCAACGACGGCAAGCTCCATGACGCTCGTCAGGAAGCTGACACCTACGTTGCAATCGAAAGAATGAATGCAATGACCCAGGAAGGTCTTATCTCCAAGAACTATATTGACAGTGCGGAAGCTAAGAGCCAGCAGTACCTCGAAAACGACGCAGGCTTCATGAGCTACGACTACAACCAGACTCAGACCGCTTATAACCAGAGTAAGCTTCAGGACGGCGAAAAGTACATGGCAGCTATGGTTCCCGTTGCTCGCTGGAACGACGGCACAGGCGAGCAGTTCATGAGATTCACAGAATCTTGGCGTTCCGTTAAGACCGACGGTTGGGGAATCTCCGCAAAGGGCGTTGAAGGCAACACCGATAAGCTCAATGCAGCGCTTTCTCTCATCGACTACGCATACAGCGAAGCAGGTCAGATCCTTATGTCCTACGGTCCCGATGATTTCATCAAGACTAAGGCAGACGGCACTTATGAAACCTTCAACTTTAACGGCAAGCAGATGCCCGTTATCAAGGACGAAACCTACAACGAAATGTGGGAAAAGGCAAACGGAAGCTACACCGACTACGCTCGTAAGTACCTCGGTTCTACCC
>CAYMFX010000105.1:0-8201 GCA_964389845.1 uncultured Ruminiclostridium sp. | reverse complement strand
AATATGTAATTTGTATAAATAGCACAATTAAATTAATGCCACAAGTTCATTTTTAAATTTCCCGAAAATAATCGACACAAAGTGCAAAAAAGAAGAGCAATTTTTTGAGCCGAGTTTGTATACTTTTCAGTATCAAATAATTAAACCCGGCTCTTTATTGCCCGAAAATAATCATATCATGAGAAATTTTTATAAATAATATCTCCCTCACAGCTAACGTTTCCGCTTATGCTTGTACAAGTCACATTATTGCCCGCACTCACGTCTCCGTCCACTGAGCCGCACCCAACATCTCCGCCCGCCTGTACGTTTCCTCCAATATCACCGCAGCTTACTCCCCCGCCCGCGCCGACATACGCTCCCACATCACCGCAGTTCACTCCTCTGCCTGCTTCAACATATGCTCCCACATCGCCGCAGTTCACTCCTCCGCCTGCTTCAACATATGCTCCCACTGCTCCGCAGCTCACTCCCATGCCTGCTTCAACATATCCGCCCACGTCGCCTTCAATCATATCCACACCGCCCCATATCTCGAAGCTTATTTCCTTTTTTTCCGTCTCGGGAATTATAAGTCTTATCTTTTCATTCTTTTTGTATTCGTTTTGCCCCAAAATCTTGCCGCCCATACACTGCACTATTCTCAGCTTTCCGTCGTCGGGAACACCCTTTAAAGCGCCCCTTTCCTCATTGCCGAAAAACAAACCGTCCAGCGTTATTTCAAAATATTCCGCAAGCCTCGGAAGCATTGTTATATCGGGATATGAAAGCCCCGTCTCCCATTTGCTCACCGCCTGAACCGTAACCCCCAGCCGTTCCGCCAAAACCTCCTGACTTACGTTCATGCTGCGCCTTTTATTTCTTATAATCTCGTTAATCCTTATCTCCATTTTAAAAAATCCTTTCATATTATTTTGGTAAATCGGGTCGTCGTATTTTTCCGGAAACCTTTGACGGTTTTATTCTATCACATTCCGAAGAAAAATACCATAAACCGATATTTGAAATCGTATCAACCAACGGTTGATATTAAAAGCAAATGATTTTTCCGCTTTACCTTAGGATTTTTTAATGCGTTTTTTTATTTTGTACAAATTGACTATTTCTTTAAAAATCCGATCATATGATTTTTTCAATATTTTTCCGCTCGCCTATTGACAAATTTTCTTTATTGGAGTAAAATACTATACGGAAAGCTTTCTAATAATTTCGGAGAATTAAAAACCATGCTTAATTTATTCACTGTAAACCCATTTTCCTTTATATTTTGGTTTAGCGGCTTGGGCTTTTATTTTTGCTTCAAGTATTTTTTTCGTACCAAAAATAAAGTTGCGGTGTAACGGATAAATTCGGCGTGTATTATCACGGAAATTTCAAGCCTGCACCACAGCGGTGCAGGCTTTTATGTTTGTCTCTTACTGCCGATATATTTAGCTCGGTTCGGATAAAGCGGCGTTATTAAGCTTGTTTTCGCAGGGTGTATTTGCTTGACGATCGGACGAAAGGAGACAAACTCTGTTATGGAAGCCTTAACCTATTTGAAAAATTACTACGAAAACTATGACGAAGACAATCGGCTGCGCTCGCAGCACGGATCGGTGGAGTTTTTTACCACCATGCGGTACATTGAAAAGTACCTTACCGAAAGCAGCCGCATAATTGAAATCGGCGCAGGCACGGGACGTTACAGCCACGCCCTTGCTCAAAAAGGATACCGAGTCGACGCTGTGGAGCTTATCGAGCACAATATTGAAATTTTTAAGAGCAAAACCGAAGAGGGAGAAAACGTTTCGGTAGTACAGGGCAATGCCTTGAACCTTTCCGACTTTGAGGATAACACCTATGATATAACTCTCCTGTTAGGTCCTATGTATCATCTGTTTACCGAGGAGGAGCAGAAACAAGCGCTTTGCGAGGCTGTGCGTGTCACCAAAAAGGGCGGAACGATATTTGCCGCCTATGTGGGAAACGATTCCGTAATACTCCAATATTGCTTTGGAAAAGGTTTTATAAACATTGAACCCTATGCCTCCCTTGTTGATCCTGTTACATTTAAAGCCGATTCGGATCCTTCGGAGCTGTTCGTGCTTGACCGAAAGGAAGATATTGAAGCGCTGACAGAAGGACTTCCCGTAGAGCGGCTGAATTTTGTGGGAACCGATATGGCGACTTATTATATGCGGGAGACTATCGACAATATGGACGATGAAACCTTCCAAAAGTATCTTAATTATCATTTTTACATTTGCGAACGGCAGGATATGGTGGGAATATCAAACCATTTTCTTGACGTTTTGAAAAAAATAAACTAACAACTTAGAAAGGAACAACAAACAATGATTATCATTCTGAAAAAGGACGCACCCAAAAAAGAGGTAGAGGAGCTTTGCCGAGGCATAGAAGCTCAGAATATCAAAATTAACGAGGTCATAGGCGCTCATACAACCATTCTCGGACTTATAGGCGATACCCATAAGATAGATATGGAAGCAATTGAGGCTCAGGAGATAGTTGAATCGGTTCAGCGCGTGCAGGAGCCTTACAAGGGCGTAAACAGGAAATTCCACCCCGAAAACACCGTTGTAGACGTAAGCGGAGCAAAAATAGGCGATGGAAATGTTTCGGTAATTGCGGGACCCTGCTCCATTGAAACCGAGGAACAGATAGTCGACACATGTATGCAGGTAAAGGAAGCAGGCGCAAATATGCTTAGAGGCGGAGCCTTCAAGCCCAGAACCTCTCCGTATTCATTCCAGGGCTTGGGGGACGAAGGCTTAAAGCTGTTCTTGAAAGCAAAGAAGGCAACGGGACTTCCCATTGTAACCGAGCTTATGTCATTGTCACATATCGACTTATTTGCCGATGTGGATATGATTCAGGTGGGCGCAAGAAATATGCAGAATTTTGAAATGCTTAAGGAGCTTGGAAAGTGCAATAAGCCCATTCTCTTAAAGAGAGGACTGGCGAACACCATTGAGGAGCTTCTAATGTCGGCGGAATACATTTTTGCAGGGGGCAACACAAATATTGTACTTTGCGAAAGAGGAATAAGAACCTTTGAGACACAGACCCGAAATACCCTTGACCTTTCAGCAATACCTGTTATCAAAAACCTCAGCCACCTTCCCATAGTGATTGACCCAAGCCATGCCACGGGAAAATACGAGCTTGTAGAGCCAATGTCAATGGCGGCGGTAGCGGCAGGGGCAGACGGTCTTATTATCGAAGTACACAACAACCCCCAGAAAGCCCTTTGCGACGGAGCACAGTCCCTCACTCCAAAGCACTTTGCTTCCTGCATTGAAAAGTGCGCACAAATCGGCGCCGTACTCGGTAAAAAGGTGGGTACCCTTCAATGAAAAAAATAACGGTCAGCTTAAATAAAAGCTATGATATTTTTATAGGAAGCGGGCTATTGGAAAAAGCGGGGGAGCTTATATCCAATGCGGAGAAATCCAAAAAATGCGTAATTGTAACCGACAGCAACGTTGATACTCTTTACGGAAGGGCATTGCAGAACGCTCTTGAAAAAACAGGCTTTACCGTCTCGAAATTCGCAGTTCCGGCGGGGGAAACCTCTAAATCTCATACTCAGCTTATTGCCCTATACTCATTTCTTATCGAGAAGGATATTACCCGTTCCGACTTTTTGGTGGCATTGGGGGGCGGCGTTGTAGGCGATTTGACGGGATTCTGCGCTGCTACTTATCTGAGGGGGATAGACTATGTTCAAGTACCCACAACCCTTTTGGCACAGGTTGACAGCTCGGTAGGAGGCAAAACTGCCGTCAATATCAAGGAAGGGAAGAACTTGGTGGGAGCCTTTAAGCAGCCCACCCTTGTAATAGCCGACACCGATACTCTTTCCACCCTATCAGAGGAGATTTTTGCCGACGGTATGGGCGAGGTGGTGAAATACGGCATGATTCGCTCAAAATTCCTTTTGGAAAAGCTGTCCGAGGGAAAACCAAAGGATAGCCTTGAAGAGATAATCTCCGAATGTGTGAGCATAAAAAGAGACGTTGTACAAAACGACGAGCTGGACACAGGGGAGCGTATGATTCTGAATTTCGGTCACACCTTCGGTCACGCAATTGAAAAATATGCGGGCTACGGGAATATTGCTCACGGAAAAGCCGTTGCCATAGGAATGTATATGATAACCGCCGCTGCCGAGAAGGCGGGAAGGATAGAAAAAGGCGCTGCCGAAAAGCTGAAAAAATGTCTTATTGCAAACTCCTTGCCCTATTCATTCGATATTGACTGTGAAAAGCTGTTTGAATTGTCAATAGGAGATAAAAAGCGCACCACAAATAAAATCAGAGTTTTGATTTGCCCCGAACCGGGAAAATGCGAAATCACAGCAATGGACTTAACGGAATACAAGAATTTCTTGAATAATGTTCAAAAAGGAGCTTGATATACTATGGGAAAAACCGTGACTATAACTCCT
This sequence comes from uncultured Ruminiclostridium sp., assembly GCA_964389845.1. Classification (GTDB taxonomy): domain Bacteria; phylum Bacillota; class Clostridia; order Oscillospirales; family Ruminococcaceae; genus Ruminiclostridium_E. Next base: position 3,748 of record CAYMFX010000105.1, on the reverse strand, counting down.
TCCAAGCTTTCGGGAAAAATAACCGTTCCGGCTTCAAAAAGCATTTCCCACCGCACTCTCATTTGTGCCGCCCTTGCTAAGGGTAAATCCCGAATAGGAAACCTCCTTGACTGCGCCGACACAAGGGCTACCATAGACATACTGACGGGTCTCGGCGCAAGGATTACGCAGAATAAAGATGAAACCGTTGTTGAGGGAATAGAAGCTCCTGCCGAAGCTGCTGCCGCCTTTTGCAATGAAAGCGGCTCAACCTTAAGATTTCTTATTCCCGTTGCCGCCGCCTTAGGCTGTAAAACCAAATTTGAGGGCAAGGGAAAGCTTCCCCGGCGCCCCATAACTCCATACTTTACAGAACTGACAAAAAATGGTATAATGTTTGAAACGGAAACAATGCCTTATGTAATTTCGGGAAAGCTTAAATCGGGAGATTATTCTCTTGCGGGCAATATTTCTTCGCAGTTTATAAGCGGTTTGCTCTTTGCTCTTCCGCTTCTTGAGGGCGATAGCAGAATAATTCTCACCTCTCCCCTTGAATCAAAGCCTTATGTCGATATTACAATATCCGAGCTGAAAAAATTCGGCATTATTGCAGAAGAAACCGACTACGGCTGGCACGTCGGGGGAAATCAGCAGTATAAGCCCTTCGACACCGTAATAGAAGCGGATATGTCCCAGGCGGCATTTTTCGCTGTCGCCAATGCCTTAGGCTCACAGGTGGAAATTGACGGTCTGAATCCCTATTCCGTTCAAGGCGATAAGGCGATACTTGACATTGTGAAAAATTCAAAGGGAAAAGCTTTCGAGGTTGACGCATCGCAAATTCCCGACCTTGTCCCCATACTTACAGTATTGGCGGCATTGTCCGAGGGAACGTCAAAAATAACCGGTTGTGGAAGGCTCAGGATTAAGGAAAGCGACCGACTGGCAGTTATAACCGAGGAGCTTAACAGGCTTGGGGCAAGGGTTAAAGAATATCCAGACAGCCTTGTTATCGAAGGCGTCAAGACTTTACACGGCGGCATATGTCAATCCCATAACGACCACCGAATACCCATGTCGTTGGCAATAGCGTCAACCTGTGCAGCCGAACCGATAACAATTAATGCTGCCGAATGCGTCGGCAAGTCCTATCCGAATTTCTTTGAGGATTTTGTTTCCCTTGGAGGTAAAATAAATGTCGTCAACAATTAATATGGGAAATCTGTCCCTGTCCGTTTTCGGAGAATCCCACGGTCCTGCAATAGGCTGCGTTATAGACGGACTGCCTGCCGGAGAATCTGTAGATATGGAAGAAGTGTACAGGTTTATGTCAAGGCGTGCGCCAAAAAAGGACGGCACCAGCACAATGCGCAGCGAAAAGGATATTCCTGAAGTGTTAAGCGGATATTACCAAGGGAAAACCACCGGAGAAGCTCTTTGCGGAATTATCAGAAACAGCGGTCAACACTCTTCCGATTACAAAAGCATATCATCTCTTGCAAGACCGGGTCACGCCGATTATACGGGGTTTCTGAGGTACAACGGAGCTAACGACCCACGAGGCGGAGGGCATTTTTCGGGAAGGCTTACCGCTCCTTTAGTCTTTGCGGGAGCGGTGTGCGGTCAGCTTTTGAAGTCTCACGGCATTACCACCGGCGCACATATATTGTCAATAGCAAGCGTTAGGGATAAAAGCTTTGATTCCGTTAATCTTTGCGCTGATGAGCTTGAAGAGGTGAAGTCACGGTATCTGCCCGTTATTGACTCAGCCGCCGATGAAAAAATGCGTTCCGTCATAAATTCCGCAAGGGAAAGCCTTGATTCGGTAGGAGGAGTTGTCGAATGCGGAGCGGCGGGAGTTCTCGGAGGGATAGGCTCGCCTGTTTTTGACGGCATCGAAAACCGCATTGCTCAGCTTGTTTTTGCAATTCCCGCTGTAAAAGGCATTGAGTTTGGAGCAGGCTTTGGAGCCGCTCAGCTTTTCGGAAGCGAAAACAACGATGAATTTTACATGGAGGGTGATTCCGTAAAATCCAAAACCAACAATGCAGGCGGCATATTAGGCGGCATTACAAGCGGTATGCCCATTATATTCCGCACAGCCTTTAAGCCTACGCCTTCCATTGCCCGCCCCCAGAACACCGTTGACTTTATCAAAAAGGAAAATGCGGTTATAGAGATAAAGGGCAGACACGATCCTTGTATAGTGCCGAGAGCCGTTCCCTGCGTTGAAGCGGCGCTTAACATTGCGCTTATGTCTTACTTCTGCTAAAGGCGAAAGGAGGAATACCTTGTACGAAGCTCCTAAAATTATCATTGACGACGTACTGACCGTACAGATTTATATTTGTTTTTTATTGGAGCAGTTGGGGAATCTGAATGATGAACAGCTGAGCGATATAATAACCGAGGTGGAGGCGGTGAACTTCTTTCTCTACCTTGAGGCATTAAGCATTGCTAAGGAAAAATCGCTTATTGCCACAAAAGCCGACAATGACAAAACAATACTGTCTCTGCTTCCCCAAGGCGCTACTTTAGCGAAGGAGTTTTCTCAGCGTGTTCCTCTTTCCGTCCGTGAAAGAAGTCTCGAATACGGAAAACATCTGCTTGAATTGGCGGAATTGGAGCGCTCCATTGTTTGCAGAATAGAAAGAGGCGGATTTAACGAGCCTTGTTATCTTGCGGTAAAGTTTCTGAATGAAATAAACGGTTCGGAGCTTATGAATCTCAGGATTTTTGCTCCCGATTACGAACAGGCGAAAAAAATGAGGGAGAGATTTTATGAAAAGCCCTCGGACACTGTGACAAAAATTATGAATATGTTTATTAAAGACAGTTACTTGTAAAAAGTTTTTTAGGAGGATTTTTATAATGGCTGACTTAAAAATTACTAAGAAGTATGCTTCATTGGCATTGATTTACGCAATTGCGGCAATGGCTTTCGGGGTTTTCTACCGTGAGTTCACTAAGTTTAACAGCTTCCAGGGCGACACAAGGCTTTCGGTTATTCACACTCACTATTTTCTATTGGGAATGGTGTTTTTCCTGTTATTAATGCTTGCCGAAAAAAGCTTTGTTTTTTCCTCGCAAAAGAATACGGGAAAATTTATTCTTACATACAATATTGGATTAAATATAACCGGCGCTGCGTTTTTTGCAAGAGGTCTGACACAGGTTTTAGTGACGGATATGAGCAAGGGCTTGGACGCTTCTATTTCGGGAGTAGCGGGCATTGGGCATATTATATTGGGGGTTAGTATGATATTGATACTGTTAAAGATAAAAAAAGCTGCTTCCATAAATGTAAAGGAGCAATAAGGTTGTGATATTTTTTTAATGCCTCTTCATTTTCCCTTTTCAGCCCCATTAAATATCAATTTCCACAATTTTTTACAAATCTCTTGAAATTCAAGTCCATTTTTGATATAATGTAACAGGCGAGTAAAAAAACTAATATAAATCACCCGAAAGGAGCTTAAAGCATGATTAGTTACTCAAACGAAGTAGAGCAGATGTGCGTTGTTGCCAAGGGAGCTAAACACGCTCCCGCACCCATTCCCGAAGAAGGCAAATGGGTTAAGGCGTATGAAATCAAGGACATCAACGGACTTACTCACGGTGTGGGCTGGTGCGCACCTGAGCAGGGCGCTTGCAAGCTGACCTTAAATGTTAAGGACGGCGTTATTCAGGAAGCTTTGGTAGAAACCCTCGGCTGCTCCGGTATGACACATTCCGCAGCTATGGCGTCGGAAATTCTTCCCGGCAAAAC
>CAYMFX010000104.1:0-8361 GCA_964389845.1 uncultured Ruminiclostridium sp. | reverse complement strand
AGCGGAAAATATAAGGAACCTCGTAAGCGCTTTTATTAACCCTTGCGGTAAATCCCTCGGGGAGGGAACGGGGAACATTTTCATAGAAGCCGCCCCCCGTAATATGGCTTATTGCCTTGACCTGAACCCTTGAGATAAGGTCAAGAACAGGCTTTACATATATTTCGGTGGGAGTAAGAAGGGTTTCTCCCAATGTCTTTCCGTCGGGCAAAACCTTTTCCAAAGCCTCCCTCGTGGTTATGTCAAATATCTTTCTTACCAATGAAAAACCGTTGCTGTGAACGCCTGTGGAGGCAAGACCTATTATCACGTCCCCCTGACAAACCTTGCTGTTGTCCAACATTTTGGACTTGTCAACAACGCCTGTAGTATAGCCCGCAATATCATACTCGTCCTCGGGCATCATTCCGGGGTGCTCCGCCGTTTCTCCTCCGATAAGGGCGCACCCTGCCCTTACACAGCCTTCGGCGACGCCGCTTACAATGCTCGCCACCTTTTCGGGAACATTCTTGCCTATTGCAATATAATCCAAGAAGAACAAGGGCTTAGCGCCGCAGCAGATTATATCGTTTACGCACATAGCCACAGCGTCAATGCCAATAGTGTCATGCTTATCCATCAGCATTGCTAACTTAAGCTTAGTACCAACTCCGTCGGTTCCCGAAACAAGAACAGGCTCCTTAATATCCTTAACGTCAAGCTGAAAAAGACCGCCGAACCCGCCTATTCCCGTAAGCACTCCGGGAATAAAGGTTCTCTCCACGTCCTTCTTCATAAGCTTAACGCCCTCGTAGCCTGCGGTAACGTCCACTCCCGCCGCCTTGTAGCTTTCGGAAAAACTGTTTTTCATTTTATATCTTCCTTTCTCTGATTACTTTCTACCGTTCCAGCAATATGTGCAAAGACTGGATTCGGGCAAGCCTACCGCACGGCAGGTGCCGTCCAAGGACTGGAACTCCAAGGAGGTGAGCTTCAGTCTCCTACAGATTTCGTTCCTGAGTCTTTTTCCTCTCTCGGTGCTTCTGTCGCTGTATTCGGCGATGTACTTAACGCCCTCCGAACCCTCAAACTCGTTTATAATGCTTCGAGCAATCAAATCAAGCTCCGAGGTGCTTCTTGAGAAGTTAAGGTAGCGGCAGCCGTACATAATGGGAGGGCAAGCCGAGCGCATATGTACCTCCTTTGCCCCGTTGGCATACAGAAACTCTACCGTCTCCCTCATCTGAGTGCCTCTTACGATACTGTCGTCAATAAACAGCAGCTTCTTCCCCTCGATAAGCTCATGGACGGGAATAAGCTTCATCTTTGCCACCTTATTCCTCATATCCTGGCTTTGAGGCATAAAGCTTCTGGGCCATGTGGGGGTATACTTGATAAAGGGGCGGGCAAAGGGAATGCCGCTTCTGTTGGCATAGCCTATAGCGTGAGGCGTTCCGGAATCGGGAACGCCGCAGACATAATCCACATCGGGCAATGTCCCGTTCTTTTTATCCTCCTCCGCCATAATCTCACCGTTTCTTGTTCTCATAGTCTCAACGGTTACACCCTCGTAAACCGAGTTTGGATAGCCGTAATACGTCCAAAGGAAGGTACAAATATTCAAATTCTCAATCTTACCCTCGCCGAGAACCGTGACCTTATCCGAGGTAACTTTAACTATCTCTCCCGGCAAAAGCTCCCGGTAAAGCTCATAGCCTAACTTCTGGAACGCAAAGGACTCGAAGGAAACGCAGAAGCCGTCCTCCCTCTTTCCTATTATAATAGGCAGCCTGCCTTTTTTATCCCTTGCAGCGATTATTCCGTCCTTTGTAAGTATGAGCAGCGACAGGGTGCCGTCTATTTCCGATTGGGCATGACGGATACCTTCTTCAAAGGAATCCTTCCTTGAAATAAGCGCCCCCACAATGGAGCTGGTATTGATGTTTCCGCTGCTCATGGTCTCAAAGCTTACGGAAGCGTTGGAAATAAATCTCTCCGTCAGCTCGCGGGAGTTATTGATAATACCCACGGTACAAACCGCATACACTCCAAGCTTAGATTTGAGCAATATGGGCTGAGGGTCGGTATCGCTTATGCAGCCGATACAGAGCCTGCCCTCCATTGTCTCAATATCCTTTTCAAACTTAGTGCGAAACGGCGAATTCTCAATGCTGTGAATGCTTCTCTGGAATCCCTTTTCGGGTGAATAAGCGGTCATGCCGCCTCTTCTTGTGCCAAGGTGAGAATGATAATCCGTTCCGAAAAAGACGTCTTGTATACAGTCGCTGCGAGACGCTGCTCCAAAAAATCCGCCCATGATGTGTTCTTCCTTTCTGTTCTTCTTTGTTTCTATTTTAGTTGAAAATGTACAGTTGCGGTATCGCCGTTGACAATTGAAAATGTATAATTGACAATGGACAATTGTGGTATCGCTGCGGCGAGGTTTTTAACTTTTTGGGGTGAGAAAATTTATGTCGGTTCATTAAAAGAAGAGATTAGATTTTTCGTTTAATAAAATTTACCGTTATATCTAATGATTAAATAAAAAATCACTGCCGGACAATTCAAATCAATCCCGAAGGGATTCCTCAATTGTCAATTGTCCATTTTACATTGTCAATTGCTCAAAGTCCTATTCTCTTCATCATTTCCGCATAAGCGTCCTCAACGCCGCCCATATCTCTGCGGAAACGATCCTTATCTAACTTCTCGTGAGTTGTGGAATCCCAGAAGCGGCAGGTATCGGGAGAAATCTCGTCCGCCAAAATGATTTTGCCGTCTGAAGTCTTGCCGAACTCAATCTTGAAGTCAATTAGATCAATGTTCAGTTTTTTGAAGAAATCCACCATAAAATCGTTAATAGCAAAGGTATACTTGGTAATAAGGTCTATTTCCTCTTTTGTGGCAAGTCCCAATGCCAACGCATAATAATCATTAATAAAGGGATCGCCCAATTCATCGTTCTTGTAGCTGAACTCAAGGATAGGACACTTAAGCGCCGTACCCTCCTCAACGCCCATTCTCTTAGAGAAGCTGCCCGCCGCAACGTTTCTCACAATGACCTCAAGAGGTACGATTGAAACCTTTTTTACAACCGTCTCTCTGTCGTTCAGCTCCTCGACGTAGTGAGTGGGAACCCCCGCCTTCTCCAACATCTTGAACATATAGTTGGTCATTCGGTTATTCACCACGCCTTTGCCCGCAATGGTGCCCTTTTTCAGCCCGTTAAAGGCCGTTGCATCGTCCTTGTAGGAAACGATAACAAGGTTGGGATCCTCCGTGGCGTATACCTTCTTTGCCTTTCCCTCGTAAAGCTGTTCTTTCTTTTCCATTTTTAGTTCCTCCTTTTATTTTTGGAATCAGCCCTCTAATTCCTTTTGAATCTTCTCGTCCTTCGCCTTGATTTCTTCCCTCATCTTAACTCTCATCTGTTTAAGAGTAGCCGACAAATCCGGGTCGGAAAGCGCCAGTATCTGAATTGCCAGAACCGCTGCGTTTCTCGCATTATTAACCCCTACCGTCGCCACGGGAATGCCGGAAGGCATCTGAACGGTGGAAAGCAGTGCGTCAATGCCCTCCATTCCCGACTTAATGGGAATACCGATAACAGGCAGGGTAGTATTTGCGGCAACGGCGCCCGCTAAATGAGCCGCCATTCCCGCTGCCGCAATAATAACGCCTATTCCGTTATCCTCGGCACTGTGAGCAAAGTTTGCCACCCTTTCCGGGCATCTGTGCGCCGACATTACTCTCACGGTGCAGGGCACTCCGTATTCCTTCAGCGCATTCACAGCCTTCTCCACTACAGGCAGGTCGCTGTCGCTTCCCATAATAATCGCTACCTTTTTCATTTCTAACGCTCCTTTTTAAAATTTCTTTATAAAACAAAAAGCTGATTTCCTTTTTTGACAGAAAATCAGCGGGCATATGTCTGTAAAACCGCATTTGAAGCGGCAAAGGCACAGGAGTATACATATTCGTGGAAGCGGTGACATTTTCGTAAGGATATACACTCATGCCCTTGACAATACAGGCAGAATTTTCTGCCGTAATATAAACGACGAAATAAGCTTGTCCCGAAAACCATAGCTGCTCCTTGATATAGAATAGTAAATCTCTATTTCTATTATAACTAATATCGGGTTAAAATTCAACCCCTGAAAAAAAGATTTTTTATCTTTTTTAATTTCTGTGAAATTATTACAAACCGGTTACAAAATATACCTCTGTGAGTAATATTTGTGACATAATTTTCACGTCCCCGTATGTTTGAGGACCGTTTTATTCTTCATGCAGTGGTGTAAACGTTTACACAGCAATTGTGGAAAACTTTTTGTATATTTTCACAAAAGATAAGGTTGTTTTTTGTCAACCTCAAGCTTAAATAAATGCTTAAAAATTAATTAAGATAATTTTCAGCGTTGATTTTTCGCTGCTGCAATCCGATTGTTAATCGTTTTCTTAAATTTTAGCTAATAACTTTTTTCCACTGTTTTTTCTTTGGTCAATTTGACCAAAGAAAAAATTTTTACTGTGAAATGTAAACGTTGCCACAACTTTTTTGTGACGGTTTTGTAAAAATAATAAAAAAATGACTTGCAAAAGTTTTGATTTTGTGATATATTAATAACTGAAATCCGTGAAGCTTCGTTAGGCATAATTTTGCAGACGTTTTTCGGCAATACTAAAAACGGTACGAAAACTTCTAATAAGGATTCATACATTAACCAAAATCTGAAAGGAAAGAAAAAATGAAGAAGAAAATTTTTGCCGCTCTTTTGGCGTCAGCTATGATTCTTTCAATCGCAGGCTGTAACCAGGATACAAACGGCGGTAATTCAACAGGTTCAGGCTCAGGTACAAACGCTCCCTCCACTAGCGGAACAGGAAGCAGCGGCGGAGATGCAGCAGAGCTTAAGGACGACGGCGATAAGCTTTCTATTCTCGCTTGGTCTAACAACTCCGATATTAAGAACATGGTTGAATTGTTCTGCAAGGAAACCGGCACAGACAAATCTAAGATCGAGATCGTTGCTCAGGGCGACAGCGGCGGAGACGCTTCCACAAAGTATGAGCAGTACCTTTCCGGCGACGGAGACGTTGACCTTATGTGTCTTGAGGCTGACTGGATTCTCAAGTATATCAACGATGACAAATTGACCGCTCCCTTGTCCGCTCTCGAAATCACCAAGGACAGCTTTGCAAGCCCCTATGCTTATACTGTAGCTATCGGTACTAACGAAGCAGGCGTATTGAAGGGCGCTTCTTGGCAGGCTGCTCCCGGCGGCTTTGCTTACAGAGCTGACCTCGCTGAGCAGTATCTCGGAGTTAAGTCTCCCGCAGAGATGCAGGAAAAGGTAAAGGACTGGGATACCTTCCAGGCTACCGCTAAGGAGCTTTACGACAAGTCCGAAGGCAAGGTTGCCATGACCGCTACCGAAGGCGGACTTTGGCAGGTATATCAAGCTAACAGAACCCAGCCTTGGGTTAAGGACGGCAAGCTTGTTATGGATAACGCTGAGGCTTTCTATGACATTGCTAAGAAGATGAAGGACGATAAGACCCTTGCTGACGTTGAGCAGTGGAAGGATCCTTGGTACGCTTCCGTAAACAGCGGCGACTGCCTTGGTGACTTCGTTTCCACATGGGGACTTACAACCTCTGAAACCTCTATTCTTTACCAGTTTGCTAACGGCAAGAAGGATGCTGAAGCTTACATGGCATTCTGCCAGGGACCTTCCACCTACTTCTGGGGCGGCACATGGCTTGGCGTTTCCACTAAGTGCGACAACAAGACTCTTGCTAAGCAGTTCATCGAGTTCTTCACCTGCAAAGACGACACTATGAAGAAGTATGTTGAAGCTACTAACGACTTCTGCAACAACAGCAAGGTTATGAAGGAAATTGCCGACGCAGGCACCAACAAGAACCCTCTCCTTAAGGACGGTCAGGATCAGTTCGCAATCCTCCTCAGCCAGGCAGACGGCATCAAGATGGAAGGTCTTATCACTAAGTATGACTCCACCATCAAGGAAGCGTTCAACAAGTCCGTTCAGGATTACATTGCCGGCAACCATGCTACCAAGGAAGCTGCAATTGACGCATTCAAGAAGAAGGTTGCTGAAGATGTTAAGGATATTACCGTTGAGTAATTTGCGGAAATAAAACCTTAAAATGTAAGAAATAATTAGCTTTTAAATGACAATATATTGCTTATGGGTAAAAAGCCCATAAGCATATATTGTAATTTTTTAACCAAAATTACCTGAAAGGTTGTGCGTTTTATGCAAAATTTACAAACAGCAAGGCACAAATCTGTAAGTTATGCCAAATATGGATATATATTTATTGCTCCTTTCTTTTTGGCATATGCTTTTTTTATGGTATATCCTTTAATAAATACCTTTATACTCAGCCTTAAGGGCAATGGCGATGAAATTAATAATTTCGTCGGTCTGCAAAACTACCAGTTCCTGCTTTTCGGGCAGGAGGGCAAGTACAGTCCGGGTGCGGCAATTCACGAGAGCTTTGTAAACTCCCTGTTTAACACCGTTATTTTGTGGGTAGGAAACTTTGTGGTTCAGATTGTTTTGTCGCTGCTTTTGGCAGTATGGTTCTCCGATGTCCGCATTAAGATTAAGGGAACCGGCTTCTTTAAGGTAGTTATGTATCTTCCTAACATTATAACAGCCGTTTCCGTTGCAGCTATGTTCCTTATGCTTTTCGGCAACTCGAAATACGGCGCCATTAACTCCATGCTGATCAACATGGGCTGGCTGCAGGAAGCATTCCCATTTGTAAACGACATTTGGGCTTCCCGAGTTTTGGTAATGCTTATCCAGTCCTGGATGTGGTTCGGCAACACCATGCTTTTGCTTATGTCGGGTATCTACGGTATAGACCCGTCAATATATGAGGCTGCCTCCATCGACGGTTCCAGTGGAGCGCACACCTTTATCCACATCACTATGCCTATCTTAAAGCCCATATTCATTTATGTGCTTATTACGTCAATGATAGGCGGACTCCAGATGTTTGATATTCCTTGGCTCTTCCATGAGGGCAGAGTAAACAGTACATACTTGGAAACCACCGCTGTATTTATCTACAGACATTTCCACCAGCTTAATCCTAACTACGGCTACTCTGCCGCCGCTTCAATGATACTGTTTGTAATCACTGCTGTACTCGGAATCTTTATATTCAGATTTAACACCGATTCTACTGCGCCGGTAAAAAAGCGCAAAGCTGTTAAGTCTAAGTAAGGGGGCGGAATAATATGGATAATAACAAAGACACTATGCCTACGGTTTCAAAAAAGGAACAAGCTTATACCCGCAAGATTATGCTTCATTCTATCCTTCGATTAATAGTATGTATAATTCTTACTTTAATTTGCCTTATCCCCATATACATTATTGTCATTAACGCAACGAGAGCTTCCGATGATATTATCAAGGAAGGCGTATCCTTTATACCCGGAGGAAGCCTGATTGATAACTTTAACACCTTAGGCGACCCGGACGCAGGCGAAGGTACATATGTAGTTACATTTAACCTTTGGTACGGCTATATGAACAGCTTGATTATCGCCGTTTGCTCTACCGTTCTTACCGTATTCTTTTCGGGACTTACCGCTTACGGATTAACAGTTTATGACTTCAGGCTTAAAAAACCTGCTACAACCTTTATCTTAATGATAATGATGATTCCTACTCAGGTTGTATCTACCGGTTTCTTGCAGTTTATGGTTCAGATAAAGCTGTATGATAACTATATTCCGATTATACTTCCTGCCATTGCGGCGCCGTCGGTTGTATTCTTTATGCTTCAGTATATGAAGTCCTCCTTCCCGATTGAGATTGTGGAGGCTTCCCGTATTGACGGCTGCGGCGAGTTTATGACTTTTATCAGAATCGCACTTCCCATGCTTAAGCCCGCTTTTGCGGTTCAGGCAATATTTGCATTTGTTACAAGCTGGAACAACTACTATACGCCTTCAATGCTGCTTCTTTCCAACAAGCTTGAACAGAGAACCATGCCTATGATGGTTTCCTCAATTCTTGCCAACGATAAGATAGTAGACTATGGTGTAAAATATTTGGTTGTTGCGCTTTCAATACTGCCTGTTGTAATTGTTTACCTGTGCCTTTCCAAGTTTATTGTAAAAGGCGTAGCATTGGGTGCAGTTAAGGGATAATAAACAACCTAATAAAAATCACAAAAAAGGCGGCTTCGCCAGCGCTTCGAGAGTTTTAAAATTACTAAAAAAGTTACCCGTCAAGACCAACTGGTTTTGACGGGTATTTTTTAATCAATAGTATAAAGGCACCTACCATATTGACGTAGCTTGGAGGAATTCGGGGGGTGAGATAATTGGGT
>CAYMFX010000103.1:0-8362 GCA_964389845.1 uncultured Ruminiclostridium sp. | reverse complement strand
CAGAAGGACGATTACGACGCCATCGCTGATGAGATTCTCCGGCTCAGGGATCAGCGCAGGCAGGCCGAGGTGGACAGCGTCATCAAGGATGAACAGATGAAGCAGATCCGGGACCTGCTGGATTTCGTCAAGAGCCAGCCTGCCATCATCACAGAGTTTGATGAGACGCTGGTCAGCCGCCTGATTGCAAAGATCACCGTTTTCGAGGATCACTTCACAGTGGACTTCAAGTCCGGAATCACAATCGACATTGAAGCATAAAAAAGGCTCCCTTGCTACCGATGATGGCAGTGTGGGAGCCTTGGTTTGTCTGCTTTTATTTACCGGTCAACCATTCTTGCCTTGTGATACAAGTAATATGCTCTGTTCGCAACAATCCCTCTATGGCACAAGGCACATTTTCTTTCGTATGATGATACCGGAAACCGCATTTTTCCTGTACGCGTTTCGATTTCTCATTCCCGTCGAAATACCCGCACCACATTTTTTCGATCTTCAATTCTTCAAAGCCGTATTTCATCAGTTCACGTACCGCTTCTGGGATAAGTCCTTGTCCCCAATAGGGAACACCGATCCAGTATCCGATTTCGCCCTCTGTGTCAGGAAGGCCTATATTACTTGCCTTGCCGAGCATTAAGCCAATACTGCCGACCGGCAATCCGGTGGTTTTCAGTACCACAGCATATGTTTCCGGCGCGGAAAGGACTGTTTTGATGATTTCTCTGCTATTGTCAACACTGGTATGCACTGGCCAGCCCGCTATCGGTCCAACCTGAGGATCTTTTGCGTATTTATAACATTCCTCCGCATCCGTCTCCTCCCACGGACGAAGGATGAGTCTTTCTGTTTCTAATATCATAATTCACTCACCATAATATACTCTTCATTATTCTCGTCCACAGTATGAAAGCCAACCTTCTCATACATGCGCACAGCATAATTTGCCTTCTGTACCGCCAGCGACGCTTTCTTGAACCCTTGAGATTTGAGAAGCAAAAGCATCTCTTTCATAAGTCTTGTGCCGATGCCCTGACCACGATAATCCTTGTAAAGAGAAATTGCGAAGGACGGTGTATCATCATCCACATGTCCATAATCGTTCATGATCCGCGTCCAGACTGCGCCGACAATTTGATTATCGCTTACTGCGACAAGGCAGTTGTCTCCCCGCCGTGTTCCAAAATCATCTGTATATACTCTCAGCTCAGGTTTTTCGACTATATCTCTTGGCGGAGGTGTCATACCTTCTGGTATGAATATAGCCTCATAAAGGAACTCTTTTAATAGAGAGACTTCATCGTTTCTGAGCATTCTTGTTTCAACTTGCATGCATTCTCCAATCTGCCCGACATCAAAATCACAGCTTCAACCCTATCACAAAAACATCTAAACCGCCTACTCAACCCTCCGCACATTTGCTTTGATATGTTCTCACGGATCGTTTTTGGCGGCCATTTTCGCTTATCGCCGCCGACGGCTTAATGCCCGGAAATCCCGTAAATACGGCACTTTTTCGGCGGTCAGCCCTTAGCCCGTGACATCAATACTACCGTCTCAACATGCCCCGTCCCCGAAAACAAATCCACACCCCTGACTCTCTCACATCTATAACCCCGCTCCTCCAATACGCCGCAGTCCCTTGCCGCAGTAACGGGATTACAGCTAATCATAACAATCCTATCCGCCCCAAACTCCGATAGCTCCTCCAAAACCTTTCTTTCGCACCCTTTCCGAGCAGGGTCAAGAACAATAATATCGGGCTTCACCCCCGCATTTCTCAAAATCACAGCCGCATTATCGGCGTCGGCGCAGTGAAACTCCATATTGTCAAATCCGTTTAACTCGGCGTTTTTCTTAGCATTTTTTACAGCGCTTTCTACTATCTCAACCCCAATAACCCTGATTGCCTCCTTAGCCATTGAAAGCCCTATCGTCCCTATTCCGCAGTAAATATCAGCCAAAATCTTACCCTCGGGCTGTGCAAATTCTTTGGCAATTGCGTAAAGCTTTTCCGCCATAGGCGTGTTTACCTGATAAAAGGACTTTGGAGAAAGTAAAACCTTATTTCCGCACATTGTGTCATAAATTTCAGCCCTGCCGGCAAGCAGTATTTCTTCCTGCCCCATTATCACGTTGGTGTCTTCCTTGTTAATGTTAAGCACCACGCCCTTAATATCGGAAAACCTTTTCATAAGTTCAGCCGACAGCCTGTTTAATTCGGGAATTTTTCTTCTTGCAACAATTGTGACGTTAATTTCACCGCTGTAATGCCCCTGTCTTAAGCAAATATGCCGAAGCACACCTTTATTTTCCGATTCATTGTAAACGCTGAGCCTGTTATCCTGAATGTAGCCCCTGATGTATTCCACTATCTCCGAAAAAATTTCCGGCTGTAAAGCGCAATGGCTGCAAGGCACAATACGGTGGCTGTTGACAGCATAGAAACCGCAGATAACGTTGCCCTCCCTGTCCCTGCCAATGGGATATTGAGCCTTGTTGCGGTAACGGCTTACTCTTTCGTTCTTTACCAAGGGCATAAATTCGGGATCAAGCCTGCCTATTCGTGTAAATGCGTCTCTGATGAATCCCTCCTTGACCCTTGCCTGTGCGTCATAATTGATATGACGAAGGGAACAGCCGCCGCACTTGCCAAACACGGGACAATCGCTTTCGATTCTGTCGGGAGAGGGAGTTATAATTTCCTCGAGCTTTCCGTAGGAATAGCTGCTCCTTGCCTTAACAATCTTAACCTTGCAAACATCTCCGATTGCCGTCATAGGCACAAAGACGACCTTGCCGTCCTTATCTCTGCCCACTCCCGAACCGTCGTTTGAAATAGAATTTATTTCCAAAGTACATATATCGTTCTTGTTCATTGCTTTCCTTTCCTCAAAACAGGTTTTCGTATTCCTTATTTTCCCAATAAAATCCTCTTATCTGAAAACAATCTTAAACTCCTCACAAACCAACTTCATATCCTCGGAAAACTCTTCTCCCGCTTCCGACAGCTCCTTTGTGAAAAAATCCTTGTGTACTCTCCGCCAATATTCAAGGCTTCTGTCTCCCTCGCCTTCCTTATAGGCGTGACCTTCTGGAACATTCTTAAACTGCTCAATATAAACCTTAGTTGTTTTTATTACACAAACCGCATTATTTTCAGAGTTAAGTATGACACTGTATTCACCAACTTTTGGCAATTCCTCTTCATCATTTTCATACAAAATTCACTTCTTCCACGGACGTTTATTCTCCGTCCAGCCCTTTTCCCTCCAGTAATTTACGTCTGCCTCGTTCCAGCCCTTTTTCTGCATCATTCTCATAACATTGAACATAAACCTTGTTTTAAATCCCGGCTTAACGCAACCCTGTCTTTTTTTGATTTTTCCTGCAATAGCAGACAACCTTTTATCATATGACTGCTTTTTCTTGTCATTAACTCCCTCCCAAGAGGTTGCGCTGACGGCTGCGCCAAAACTATATATATTCCCCACGCCCCACCAAAACAGGCTGTCCGCCATATCCTTGTTTGCACCCTTCATTCCCGCTCCTGCGGCGGTGGAAATACAAACCGCCTGCTTTGAGAACATTTTCTCTTCGGGACGGTGCACAATAAAGCGATAGCCGTAATGATCCAGCAGCGCCTTCATTGCTCCCGAGGCGTGCATAACATAAACGGGACTTGCGAATATCAGCACATCAGCATTGTCAATGGCGTTGGTTATGGGCAAAAGCTTTTCATAGTGGGGGCAGTTGGTTTCGGAAACGGTAAAGCATTGGGTGCAGCCCACACATAACTGCCCAAAATCCTTAGGAAGGAAAAACTCGGTAATCTCTCCGCCTAACTTTTTCGCCAAGATATGCGCTAAATGATAGGTTGAACCCTTATGGCTTTGTCCGTGTATAATCGTAATTTTCAAATTGAATCAGCTCCTTTTGATAATGCTGCGTATTCATAAAAAGCACTTCCTTTCAGTGTTCGACATTAAGTCTGCCTGATCGGAAGCGCTTCCTCGATCTTATATAAACATTGTGAGAATTTTTATTCAGCTTTAAGCTTAAATTCCGACACAAGCGAATTAAGCATATGAGCCTGACCCGAAAGCTCCTCGGAAGCTGCCGCCGACTGTTCGGCAGTAGCAGAGTTGGTTTGAACGACTCCGGAGATTTGTTCCATACCAATTGTGACCTGATTGATAGAATCCGCAACCTCAAAAGACGCCTTGGATATCTTATTGTTTATATCTGAAACCTGTCCTGCTGCAACAGAAACCTGACCCATCATATCGGATACATTGCCCACAAGCTCGCTTCCGTGATTGATAGCGTCGACGGTTCCCTCTATGCGGCTTGTAGTGGTCTTGGCAGCTTCTGCTGATTTAGCGGCAAGGTTCCTTACTTCATCTGCAACAACTGCAAAGCCCTTTCCCGCTACGCCCGCTCTTGCAGCCTCAACAGCGGCGTTAAGCGCAAGAATGTTGGTCTGGAATGCAATATCTTCAATTGTCTTTGTAATGTTCTTAATTTCAGCGGAGGATTTGCTTATCTCATCCATTGCGGTAACAAGGCTTTCCATCTGCTTATTTGCTTCATTCATCTTAGCGCCTGCTTCTGCTGTCAAGCGGCTGGCTTCTTCCGCATCCTTTGCGTTAAGATTAATTTTGTCGGAAATTGTCATAACGGAAGTTGACAGTTCTTCAATTGAAGAAGCTTGTTCGGTAGCGCCCTGGGAAAGCGACTGTGCTCCCATGGAAACCTGCTCTGCACCAACGGAAACCTGGTCGGCAGCATTATTTATCTGACGCAGAGTATCGCTGAGACGAACCGTGATTGTTCCTACGGAATCGCTCATTGAAATGAAATCTCCCACATATATCCGGTCAGCATTTTCTGTATCGAGGTCAAAGTTTCCGTTTGCCATACTAATAAGATTATCGTCCATATTTCCAATAATCTTATTAAAGTCATCGACAAGATCTTTTGTTGCGCCTGCAAGTACGCCGACCTCGTCGTTGGACTTAATCTCGGGAACCTCGCTTTTTAAATCGCCCTTTGCTAACTTAGAAAGACGTTCTGTGCAGACCTTTATAGGATCGCCGATGCGCTTTCCTATAATTGTAGCGGAAATTACTGAGATCAAGGCTGCTACAACTATCAAAACAAAGGTTATTATTATTGTCAGATATGTATCACTGAGGAAGTCGTCAGAGGGCGCATATACTGCTACCGACCAACCGTTTGTGCCGCCTATGGGAGCGTAACCGATGAATTTTCTTACGCCGTTGAGGGTATAATCACAAAAGCCTGTTTCGCCGTTTCTCATTTTTACATGGGCTTCAGCAAGGGTGTAGTAACCCGCCTGACCCGATGTGTCCTTAGCCGCAAGCTCTTCAATATTTTCTCCGTCCTTTACGAGCTGAGTATCAACGTCCGCTATGGTGTTGCCGTCGTTGTCAATAATATAAGCGGCGCTGTGTTCGCTGAAATTTACCCCTCTCATAATTTCATTAAGAAATTCTTCTTTGGGAACAAAGCAAACGCAGCCTACTACTGTAGAATTTTCAACTCCGCCTTCCCAAAGAGGAGCGGATATGTAAGCGATGAGCTTTCCCGTTTCGGAAGAGTAAGCGGGGGAGGAAATATAAGTATTTCCCTTCATTGCTTCCTGGAAGAATTTTTCAGAGGAGTAATCCTCTTCTTCAAATATGCACATTCCGTTTGCGTCAATAATATCGCCGCTGTCAAATTCATTTTCTTTAACTCTTACATCAAGTATTGCTTTCTTTTGGTCGTTGGAAGCAGTCATATTGGAAAGAGTAGGGTTGCAGCCTGTCTCAACTGCAATAGTTTTAAATGTCTGAAGCTCCCACTGAATATGGTTCGAGCAAAGGACAGCCATTTCTCTCATATCTGTTTCCGTGGAATTCATCGCGCTGTTGTAGCTGAGTATCATAGCAACGCTTCCGCATATCAGAAGCGGAATCAAAACCATTATTAGCATTGCGACGATGATTTTCTTTTTAATAGACGATTTTTTCATCATAAAATTCCCCTTTAGTAAGATTTGTTATCTTTGCTGTTTGATAATCGAATCAAGCAAAGTCATACTCAAAGGCGAAATTCGCACATCCGTAAAGGGTGAAACAAATGATTCTCTTTAATCAGAGATCTGCTAAAAATGGATTATTTCAAACAAACAATCATTACATAGTCATATTTTACCACAATAATATATAAAAATCAAGTAAATTTGGTAATTTTGATTAATTTTTTTCATCAATACTGATATATTTTGAAATTCTGAGCAATACAAAAACAGTGTGCAATTAAAAGTCTATATCCACCACTCCGGAGTAAGCTCCCCAAGGGTAACTACCCTGCCGCTCTCATAATCGAACATTATTTCGATATTCTTGTAATCCCCCGGCATAAGCTGAACCATAAGCTCACGGCAAGCGCCGCAGGGAGCGCCGTTTTTACCGTCGGGCATAATGCAGATTACCTTTTCGATTTTGTCCTCGCCATTAGTTATCATATTGAATATAGCGTTCCTTTCGGCGCAGATACCGAGAGTACAGCAGGTATCAATGCACACGCCCGTATAAATCCGTCCCGATGAGGAAAGAACGGCAGCCGCCACTCCTCCCGCTTCTATGTAATCCGAAATTTTTCTTTCATTTTGAACCGACCTTGCCGCTTCAAGCACTGCCCTCTGAAACGCAGCGACGGGACTGTCCGCGCCAAACTGCTCCTCCAGCATTTCTTTCCAAACTTTTTCCATAAAATCTCCTTTGTGTGCAATCAAACCGTTATTCAAAATAATATGTATCATTTTTGTTATTTTGAAGAGTGCAATTTTTGGGAACCTCCTTTAAAACACCGAAAATATTGTAAATATCGGGATAAACGCTTGTCATACCCATTATTGCCATTCCGAACATTACGCCGTTTAATTCTTTTAACTCGCTGCTGCAAAAACAAAAAACGGCTAATGGAATCAGCCCTAAAATAATCGGCAATATGCTTAAAAATATAAAGCGGTTTCTCTTAACGGGACTTGCCGATAATGCTACCGCCGTAAAGCTTTTCGGCATTATTCCTATATATACCGTAGCTCTTTTAGGATAAGCGACGGCATGTAGCAGTTCATGAACCATTATCATCAAAAATCCGACAGCCACCCCTATAAAAAGAAATCCCATGTTTATGACCCTTTCTTTTGCAATAAAGGTTTTCATGAACATACATATAAAGCAAATCAAAAATGACGGTATCATAAAGGGCAGTGCCTTTATCTGCATTTTTTTCATATCTTCTTCAACCCTTAACTTTTTTGCGTTTTCGGGTATATGAGAAGCAGGAAAGTCATCTTCGTTTTTTATAATACCTTTCCATATAATTTTCGGCATATTATTTTCTCCTAATTTTTAATGGCAATAGCAATAGTTATTTAGTAATGTTTGTTGCCTCTCGTTCACCGAGTTTAGATAATACCTGCTCAACTGTCATTTGCAAGCTGTCGGGAATATCTCTTCTGGCAGAGACAACCGCCTGAATCACCGCAGCTTCTTCCCTTTCAACAGCAAAATTCGGCAATTTAATTCCAAGTGATTTACAAACCCATTTTTCAAAATTGAAATAATCCGCCGTATCGGTAGTCCCTATATGAAAAATGCCGCTGAGAGCATTATCCAAAACATATCTTGCATATTCTTCGATTTGCTTCGTATGGGTTACATTCACCATATGATTTGATACTGTATAATGGGCTTCTCCGCTGCGGCTGTGTTCTTTTAAAAATCGAGTCCTCGGACAATCGTAATCCCATACCGTTGAAGGACGGAAAATAATCAGCCGATTTTCAAGAATCCTGCTCAGCATTAGCTCGCAATCCCGTTTGAAAACACCGTAATCCGATTTCGGAATCGGTGTATCGGTCTCTGTCCAAGGTCTTGACATATCTCCGTCAAACACATTGGCAGTTGAGATATACAGTAATCGCTTGTCTTTTCCCGCCAACCAATCTGCCAGCTTGGAATGGAAGCTCATCTGAGCCTTAAATTCCCCCCGAATGGAGGAAACGACAATTTCCGGATTTTCACGTTCCAAAATTTGTATTAGCAGCTTAGTATCCGCTGCCGGTAAACAATAATCGGCTTTCGTTTCCTTGTGACCCGCAGTAGTTATAATTTGGTGATCCTTCCGCAAAGCCTCGGCAACCGTATTACCCACAAATCCGCTGCCGCCGATTACCAACACTTTTTTCTTCATTACAGATTCCCTTTATCTTTCATTTTTAAAACCGACAAAATAATTTACGGCGCACTTAATTTACAAAGTGCTGTCCTCATTTTCGGAATCACCG
>CAYMFX010000102.1:8066-8400 GCA_964389845.1 uncultured Ruminiclostridium sp. | reverse complement strand
ATACCTCCTCTATTTTTGCCACGGCGTTCTTAACAACGACAAACTTGTCATAGTTGAGAATATCATACACGTTAAGTGTATTTACCTGAGTGGTCTTTACGCCGGGAATATTGGCGGCGCTCTTGATAACTTCCTGATCAACCGTGTCAAGCACGATAAGAGCCTTGCCGTCTACGCCCAATGCCTTAAGCATATTGACGATGGTCTTTGTCTTATATCCGTCGGTGCTGATATTGTCAACAACAACGATCTCGTTTTCCTGTGCCTTTGAGGACAGAGCGGAAAGGAGAGCCAATCTCTTTACCTTTTTATTTAATGTGTAGCTGTAGCTTCT
>CAYMFX010000102.1:0-8056 GCA_964389845.1 uncultured Ruminiclostridium sp. | reverse complement strand
CTTAGGTCCGAGAGCAACGCCGCCGTGACGCCACTGAGGGCTTCTGGTGGAGCCTTGTCTTGCGTGACCCGTGCCCTTCTGTCTCCAGGGCTTCTTGCCGCCGCCGCTGACTTCGGTTCTCGTCAGTGTGGACTGTGTTCCGTGACGCTGATTTGCAAGGAAGTTTACCACTGCCTGGTGCATAGCGTACTCGCTGGGTTCGATACCGAAAACTGCGTCATTAAGCTCAAGCTCGGATACAGCATTGCCGGTCATATCATAAACAGATACCTTTGCCATAATAAATCCTCCTCCCTTAAGCCTTGACCGCATCGGTGAGGCATACCAGTCCGCCCTTGGGACCGGGAACAGCACCCTTGATTGCGATTAAATTGTTTTCTGCGTCAACCTTTACGACTACTAAATTCTGAATCGTAACGGTCTCTGAGCCCATATGACCTGCCATGCCCTTGCCCTTGAATATTCTGGAAGGACTGGAGCAAGCGCCCATAGAGCCTGCCTGTCTTGCAACAGGGCCCGAACCGTGGGTCTCTTTAAGTCTGTGCTGGTTGTGACGCTTGATTGCGCCCTGGAAGCCCTTGCCCTTGCTTGTGCCCTTAACGTCGATAACGTCGCCTGCGGCAAAAACATCGGCTTTAAGAATGTCTCCCACGTTTACTGCGCTTGTATCGTCAAGTCTGAATTCCTTAAGGAATCTCTTGAACGCTACGTCGTTTTTCTTGAAGTGTCCCTGCTCGGGCTTGTTTACGCCCTTAGGCGAAACGTCGCCGAAGCCGAGCTGTACTGCGTCGTAGCCGTCGTTATCGGCGGTTTTCTTCTGAACGACAACACAGGGACCTGCTTCAACAACTGTCACGGGAACGACCTTGCCGTTCTCGTCGAAAATCTGTGTCATACCGATTTTCTTTGCGATTAAACCCTTTGTCATTTTGACATTTTCCTTTCATTGGTTATTGGTTGCGGGATTTTAAAATCCGGCAACATGACCAAGTGCAGCGGTTCTGCCTTGGTTAGAGGTAAGCAGCTTTTTTCAAAACGCTCCGAGTAACTTTAGAGCATTTTTCAGAGAAAACCGCTTACTTAACGCATTCTCGAAATCTCATAGGATAGGTTAGATGTCCATGGAAATTTCAACGCCTGCGGGAAGCTCGAGGCTCTGAAGAGCTTCGATGGTCTTATTGGTAGGTCTGATGACGTCAATAAGGCGCTTATGAGTTCTCTGCTCGAACTGCTCACGGCTGTCCTTGTACTTGTGTACGGCGCGGAGAATGGTAACCACTTCCTTGTCTGTGGGAAGGGGAACGGGGCCTGCTACTCTTGAGCCGGTGCGCTTAGCTGTCTCCACAATCTTAGCCGCCGCAGCGTCGACAACAGTATGGTCATAGCCCTTAACCTTTACTCTGACTTTTTCCTTAACTGCCACTTTCGTAACTCCTTTCGCTGAATTTTGAATTTTGAAAGCACCTGCATAAATGCAGTGATGACAAAGCACACGCTACCGAGTGTTTCAACCTGTTCCGTAAAACACGTTCGGAAGAAATTTCAGGGGGTATCTGCTGAAAGCAGGTCCTTCCCTTGCTCCCCGAACGCAGAGTAAACAAAATATGATTGAAAACGGCAAGACCGAATGCAATGTTTTCGCTCGATTTTAAACCGAACATACTCCGCCGAAATTCCCGAGAATCCCCGCAACCTTCGGCTTCAACGCATTATCAAGCAGTTGCCGCACAATTACAATACAAGCACAAGCCATGATGAAAGCCATAATACCGGCTTCGGACATACCTGCCCGCAATCGTGCAACAAATATTATACTACAATCAAACCCCTATTACAACAGCTAATTTTAAAATTTGCCAAAAATGGATGTAGAATATTTTGGAATTATTTCGCACTTTTTTGTTGATTATTACCAAACAGCAAATTCAGCTTAACCGGCTTTTTTATTTTTATAAGTCAGCACCCCACAATTTCAAATCATCGCCGAAGGCGATACCACAATTGTCCATTGTCAATTGTCAATTGTCAATTGTTCATTGTCCATCAGTCCTCTCAACCTCCTCAACCTCATTCATAGAATCAATATACATCGAATAATCCATAACCTTGCCCCCGTTAAACTTACCCACCTGATCCAATCGATAGCAATACCCTTCCTCATTAATCCAGACGGCGGAGGTAAAGCTCTCCAGCTTTCCTATCTCGGAAAATGCGCTTGCCAACAGCGAGGGGTCATAGCTGAAGCTTATCTTCTCTCCCCCCTCGGAAAGCTCCTCCGCCTTTCCTTCCGTAACCGCAAAGGCGTTCATTGAAATAACTCCCTCGGTGGTGTAAGGGTGCTTATTATCCTTAGAATAGGAATAATAGTTCTCATTTCCCTGTGAAATAAAGCTCCAGTCCGCGTCCTTATCCGTCTTGGTGTTTATCTCCGAGCCGTTGTGATATTCAAGGTAAGTCCCGCTGCCGTCGTTAGCAGCATACATATAGGAAAGCTGACCGTCCTCACGGTACCTGAAGGTAAACTCCTCCGTCTTTTCCCCGGTATCGTTGTTCTGCATATAAAAATGCCCGCTTTCAAGCTCCGCATACAGCTTTTGAGCCTTCGAGACCTGCTCATAGCCCGTAATGCCGCTGTAATCGGGGCTTATATTGCAGGAGGCGGATACAAGAACCAAGATAACCGCTCCTACGCACAGTAATATTTTCCGCATATGAAAAAATCCTTCCCAAAAATTACCAAAAAAACAAAACAGCTACTTTCATAAAAAAGCAGCTGTTTTACATTTTTTGATTGATTATTCTGCAAAGCCGCTCTCTACGAGCTTGATAAGTCCCTCAACAGCAAGCTGTTCGTCGGAGCCGTCAGCGATAACTCTGATGGTGGTACCGCCCACAATGCCCAAAGAAAGCACGCCTAAAAGGCTCTTAGCATTTACTCTGCGCTCCTCCTTCTCAACCCAGATAGATGATTTGTACTCATTTGCTTTCTGGATAAAAAAGGTTGCGGGTCTTGCGTGAAGACCTACTGAGTTTTTTACCTCAACTTCTTTTGCAAACATATTTCTTTCCTCCGTTTACGATAAAAGTTTGTTGTACGTGGCGGCGTTAGGGGCTATTTGAAAAGCCGCAATTTGCACAAAATCGCTTTGTTTTCAGATACGCCCTATGAGGCAACCAATTTTGCCGTGCCGAACCGTTTCTGTATTTTTTCCTTTATCCTGCTAACAGTATATAACGAAAAACATTTTTAGTCAACAGGATTTTTTGCATTTTTTTATAAGTGTATTTAATTTTTCCAAAATGAAACAGAATGCTAAATCTTTTGATTACAATTTTGTGAACTTTTGCCAATGGGTCAAATGTAATCGGAAGCAAATACCTAACTAAGAAGCTTATTACTTTATAGGGAAGCCATTAAAAAGTAAATTCGTCCGCTTTTTATTCGGACTCATTTTTTACTCTTGCTTAAGCATATCCGGGCGCTTTAACCGTGTGACCTCCTCTGCCATTTCCCTTTGCCACTTGTCAACATTTCCATGGTGTCCCGAAAGCAATACCTCGGGAACCCTGCGCCCCCTCCACTCCTCCGGACGTGTATATTGAGGATATTCCAGCAATCCGTCAAAATGGCTCTCAATGGAATATGCGTCCTCATTGGGCAGCACTCCCGGCTGAAGCCTTGCGACTGCGTCCGCAATAATCAGTGCGGGAAGCTCTCCTCCCGTAACCACATAGTCGCCCACCGATATTTCCTCCGCCTGAAGCTCGTCCAAAACCCGCTGGTCAACGCCCTCATAGTGACCGCAAAGAAGAATTAAATGCTGCTCCGCCGCCAGCTCCCGCACAAGCTGCTGATTCAGCGTCCTTCCCTGCGGCGAAAGGTAGACTAACCTTGAATTTTCCGTTCCCGCCTGCCGCTTGATTTCACATATACAGTCATAAACGGGCTGCGCCTGCATAAGCATTCCCGTTCCTCCTCCATAAGGCTTATCGTCAACTCGGCGGTGCTTATCGAGGGTATAGTCTCTTATATTGTGACAGCGAATATCAATGCAGCCTTCCCTGCGCCCTCTCCCGACAATGCTTTCGGATAAAACCGCTTCGCACATATCGGGAAACAGAGTTGCAATATCAATTCTCATACCATTCTCCAATCAGCTGTCAAAAAGTCCTTTAAGGGGTCTTATCTCAATTTTTCCGTTCTCAATATCCACATTCAGCAGCACCTCGGGAATCGACGGAAACATCAGCTCCTTGCCCTCCTCCGTCTTGATAAGATAAACATCGGTAGGACCGTTTTGCAGAATCTCCCTGACTTTTCCGTAAAGCCTTCCGCTGTCTGCGTCATAAACGGGAAGACCTATCAGATCCACAATAAAGTAGCTGTCCTCGGGTAGCTCTGCGTCCTCTCTGTCAAGATACAGTATCCGTCCCACAAGCTTTTGAGCCGCTTCCACGGTGTTTACGCCCTCAATTTTAAGCTTGCACATATTATCGTTTACAGGAACCGCCGAAATAACGGCAACCCGATTATGCTCCTTACCCATGTAAAGCTCAAAGTCGGTAAGCACATCAACACTGTCGCACAGCACCTGCGCCCTCAGCTCGCCCTTAAGCCCCACGGTTTTGGTAAGCCTTGCCGCTTCCAAATAACGCTTTTTCATTACTTGCCCTCCAAAACCTTGTCCGCCCACCTTAAAATGTCGTCATAAACCTCGCCACGGTTTATCTCGCTGATTAATTCATGCCGTGCGTCAACATAAAGTCTTATGGACACTTTCTTCATTCCCGCCTTGATAAGCCTTCTGTACACACGGCGCACCCCCTTACCGTAATCGCCGATAGGGTCCTCCTCGCCGCTCATAAGCATAACAGGCATATCCTTGGGAAGCGAATACGCCCAATCGTGAGTTGAAATTTCGCCGAGAAGCTTTACAAGGTCACGGTAAGCCCCGGTAGTAAATGCAAAATTGCCTAAGGGATCGTTCTTGAAAAATTCCCGCTTGTCCTTGTCGCGGGTTATCCAGTCAAGCTCCCCCGTCTTATCGGGAACCTTTCGGGTAAGGAAATTATAAAACATCTGCTGCCCCGAATTAAGGTGGGTTTTAGTGCCTGCGGTGCTTTCAAGAACCTTAACGGCAGTGCTGGCGGCGCCTGAGGGAACGCCGCTGCTGGTGCCCATAAATAAAGCGGCGGCAATCCCCTCGGAATACCAGGACATATATAGCCTTGCAATAAAGCTGCCCATGCTATGTCCAAAAATAATAATCGGCACATCGGGAAACCGCTCCTTTAATATCTCCGTCATTCTCTTTTCGTCACGAACAAGAAAACGCCAGCCGTTGTGTTCGCTGAAAAAGCCCCGCTCGTCCTCATTCTCGGCAGTGCGCCCGTGACCTAAATGGTCGTCTCCCGCAACGGCGTAGCCATGCTCCGTCATAAAGTCGGAAAACTCCTTATATCTTCCAAAATATTCACACATTCCGTGTACTACCTGTATCACCGCCTTGGGACGTCCCTCAGGCTGGATAATTTCATAATATATCTTTTTTGTACCCTCGGAGGAAATAAAGTAAGGCATATTTTTTTCTCCTTTTCTCGGCAATATTATTTGAATAAACCTATTTTATTAAATGATAAAATAATCTCAAAATCGGAATAATACTATTTCTAATTTAAAAACGTTAGCACGTTTTTAAAACGGAATTAGTATAAGAACACGTTCTAAGATTTTCTTCCCTCATTTGAGATTATTGTATCATAAATCGTTAAAAATTTCAACTCCCGAAGTATCCATTTGTTTCCTTTTTTATTATGAGATAAAGAT
Source organism: uncultured Ruminiclostridium sp. (assembly GCA_964389845.1). GTDB lineage: Bacteria > Bacillota > Clostridia > Oscillospirales > Ruminococcaceae > Ruminiclostridium_E. The sequence goes on along the minus strand of CAYMFX010000102.1, from coordinate 2,229 downwards.
AAAGATTGGAAAATATATTGACAGATTAAGGGGTGTTGTGCTATAATATAAGTGCGACACAATATAATATTTTCTTGAATAAGTGCATAATTTACTAAGGTAAAAGTGCATGCTCTTTTCGTGTATCTTATTCAAGAAATCGATATTGTGTCGCAGCAATCGGAGCTTTGCATTTTTCGGTGCGCAGCTTCGGCTGCGCACTTTTTGATTTACGGGATATTTCCCGATACACGAAAGGAAGAGCTAATACTTATGAACATTAAAAAAACGCTTGCCGCAGCGTTGGCGGCGGCTATGGCGCTGTCAATGACGGCGTGCAGCGGCAGGGAGAACCAACCTGCCCCTTCCACGAAAAACAATGCTGATACGAGTGAAACAACAGAAAAAACAAAGGACGAAGCCGAGACCAAGCCGCAATTAAAAATAGTATTATACAAAATCTTGGAAACAAATCAAGGCACCACACTCATTTTTAAGTGTGATACCTTGATTGATTTTTTAAGCCAACACCGGCTGCACCTGTATCCCCTTCATAGCGACAGTCAATGTTTCCTCAATCTTATCGAAATCCCCCACAATCGAAGTAGGTTTTTTAAGGCAATCGTCCTGTTTGAGAGGCACAAAATAATAGTGGCGAAGATTCATAAGCGCCCCGATATTTTTAGCCGAGCCTGACAGTGCGTCATTGGTGGCAACGTTTATCACTACGGGGCGGCCGCCTCTCAGGTGGCTTTTTACTGCCATGGTGACAGGTGTATCTGTAATCGACATTGCAAGCTTAGCTAAAGTATTCCCCGTGCAGTTGGGCAAGAGCATAATATCGGTCATGCCTTTAGGTCCAATGGGCTCGGCGGCTTCAATAGTCCTGATAACCTCTCTCCCCGCAATGTCCTCAAAAATCCTTAGATTTTCTTCGGCTTTTCCGAAACGTGTGGAAAGTCCCGCCGCATTAAAGCTCATAACAGGCACTATCTCCGCGCCCTCGTTCTTTAACCGCTTTACCGCTTCAAAGGTCTTTTCAAATGTACAAAAGGAACCGCAAATTGCCACTCCTATCCTGATTCCTTCAAATATTCCGTTCAAGGCTCCGTCCCCTCCCCTGCCAACATATTCTCTATGGTCTTGCCTATTATTCTGCCTGCGGTAACGGGTGCGGTTCTTCCCGGCAGCGATAACGCCCAGATAACCTTTACCCCTACGCTTGCGGCAAGCTCCATGTCCTCAACTCCCGTTTTAGAAGCAAGGTCGATTAAAAGACAATCCTTGTTTATCATAAGAAGCCGTTTTCTGTCGAAAATAGCAGAGGGAATCGTGTTTATTATCACCTCACATTTTGGAAGCGCTTCTTCAAGCTTATCAAGCCGCAATGTGCCGCAGCCCATACAGCTTGCCTTTGCCAACTGCTCGGGACGCCTTGCCGCCGCAGTGACCGATGCGCCCAAAGCCAAAAGCATACGAGCCATTACCTCGCCGATGCGCCCAAAACCCGTAATAAGCACCTTAGCCCCGAAGACAGTTATGGGAAGCTCCTTAAGCATAATTTCCAACGTTCCCTCTGCCGTTGGGACGGCGTTCATAATTTGCAGCTCCTCTCTCCCGAAATAATTCTTAAGAGTTATTCCGTTTTCGCCGCAAAGCTCTTCAAGGTAAGGACAAACCTTTCCGGCAAAAACTGTCCCCCCTTTATTCACTGCCTCCAAAACCACCGACAAATCGGGATTTTCCCAATGATACGGCATATTTATATGCTTTCCGTCGGTAGTGCAGGGCAAGGGCAGAACCGCATAGTCACAGGGTATTATCCTTCCGGCAGCGGGAGCGGGAAATTCCTCCGCTTCTTCAAACCCGTAAACAAAACAGCTGTGCCCTTTATTTAAATATTCGGCGGCATAAAGCATACGCAAGTCGCCGCCAAGAAACAAAATCCTTTCCATATACGCACTTCCTTTCTTATACCGGTTTTACATTTAATGCTCATTCCTTTTTAAACAGCGGGTATTATGTCAGTTTAATCGGAGATTGGTATAAAACAGCATTAAATTCTGCGTTGCATTACATTTTATGTTAAAACCGCAAAGTTAGTGAATGGGAGTATATATTGCAGTTGACTTTATATTGACTTAATATTTTTCCAAAAGCCCTTGACAAATTAAGTAACCCATGATATAATTAAATCGCTTAAGTTGCTTGACATTCGGAGAGGTGTCTGAGTGGTTTAAAGAGCCGGTC
>CAYMFX010000101.1:0-8501 GCA_964389845.1 uncultured Ruminiclostridium sp. | reverse complement strand
GGTGCTACAGGGTCTAAGGCTTTTATGGACAGTGAGATAAGCTGATCGTCTTTTAAATTTGCTATTTATTGTTGATTATCTCCTTACCGTAAACCTCCATTAACGACACTAACTCCTCATCGCTGATAACCGTAACTCTCCCGTTTTCATACTCATTATCAATCCACTCTTTGATTTTGGCAACGCAAGGGTGGTTTTTGCTTACGGTTTTGTCTTCGGGCAGACGGTAGTAGTTGTTAATCCAAAGTGCAATTCCCGCAAGTCCCGAGGTGCTGCTTACCGCTACCATGGGAACACGGTTAAGAAATTTTTTTGTATCGAAGATATTGTATATCTCTTCATCTTTTAAAAGCCCGTCGGCGTGTATTCCCGCTCTTGTAAGGTTAAAGTTTCTGCCTACGAAGGGGGTCATGGGAGAAAGATCGTAGTTTGTTTCGTTTACAATGTAGTCGGCAAGCTCGGTTATTACTTGCGGGTTCATTCCGTTAAATGTGCCCTTCAGCGAGGCGTATTCAAACACCATGGCTTCAAGGGGAACGTTTCCCGTTCTTTCGCCGATTCCGAGAAGCGAACAGTTTACCGCTCCCGCTCCGTACAGCCATGCAGTTGCGGCATTTACCACTCCCTTGTAAAAATCGTTGTGACCGTGCCATTCTATCATATCGCTGGGAAAACCCGCATAGTGCCGCAGACCGTAAATAATACCCGAAACGCTTCTTGGAAGGGCAACGCCTGCATAGGGGATTCCGTAACCCATTGTGTCGCAGGCACGAAGCTTTATAGGCACTCCGCTTTCATCGGAAAGCCTTCTCAGCTCATGTGCAAAGGGTATTACGAAGCCGTAGAAATCGGCTCTTGTAATATCCTCAAGGTGACAGCGAGGGCGCAGTCCGGCGTCGATACATTCCTTCACAATGCTCAAATACTTATCCATTGCCTGTCTGCGGGTAAGTCCCATTTTATTGAATATATGGTAATCGGAGCAGGATACAAGTATCCCGGTTTCTTTTATGCCGATATTTTTAACCAGCTCAAAATCCTTTTTTGAAGCCCTTATCCATGTGGTTATTTCGGGAAATTCATAGCCTAACGCCATACACTGTTCGAGTGCGTCCCTGTCCTTTTTGGAATAAACAAAAAATTCGGTTTGCCTGATAAGTCCGTTTTCTCCGCCCAAACGGTGGAGCATTTTGTAAATATCTACCATTTGTCGGGTGGTGTAAGGCGCTCTTGACTGCTGACCGTCACGGAAGGAGGTGTCGGTGATATAGATATCCTTAGGCATATCCATAGGCACATGCCTGTAGTTATAAGCTATTTTGGGCACCTCGGTATACGGAAACATATCACGGAACAGTTCGGGAGACTTTACGTCCTGAAGCGTATATTCGTAAGGATCCAATTCCAAAAGGTTGCTGTTTTTTGAAGGTTCGATTTTCATTTTATTCTCCTTAAAATTTTTAACTGAAATTTATTTCCGACCATGCGGGATAAAATCCCGATTTTAATGCAATATTTTGCGAATGAATATTAGTAGGGCTTGTGCCGTAAAACGGGACAAATCCTCTTTTTAAAACCTCGTCCCGCAAAAGCGAAACCAATGTCTTACCTATTCCACGGCTTCGATATGGGGGCAATACGTCTATACCTATCTGCCACATTTCCCCTGAATCGGCGGAGCAGCCTGCCATTCCTGCAATTTCACCGTCAATAACGGCAGCCGCAGCCAACATATCCGGTCTTTTTTCAATAAACCTGTCGCAAAGGGCGTTGGGAAAGCGCTCGTCCCCGTAAAACCGACCTATGTCCTTTTGCTCAAACCATTTTATTTCAAATTCGGGCTTAACATTCATCAGACTTGCTTTCGGCAGATACAGCAGGTGAATTGAATGCTTAAGCGCCTTGCCATACTTAACAAGCTCTTTTTGTATTTCAAACAAATGCTCGGGATTAAAAAGGCAAAATCCCGCTTTACCACACACATATTCCCGAATAAAGGGCAGTATGTCGGCGTTAGCCGTAATAACCGCATTCTGTCCCATAGTCAGCATTGAAAAAAAAGGAGCTTTCTCGGAGTAAACACGCCTTCCCGGATTCACAGCCGATTCGGTAACTGTAACCTCAGTACCGAGAACATCCTCCAAGGTGCAGTTGTAATCAATGGAAAGCTGTTTTACAAGCAGATTTCTTATCTCAGAATCCGTTATCATAAATTCATCTCCTTAACAGCATTGCAGAACTAACCACGCCCTGTCAAAGCGCCTGTTCATTAAATCGTCCCTTTTGATGTAGTAATATATTCTTCCGCAATCTCCGAAGGAAAGTTCAAAATTATCTTTATCAAAATCAATACTGTCCAACTGGAACAGCAAAAGCCAGTCACGGGTTGAAAAATCTATAGCCTCCTGTCGGTCTCTCGGCTTGACGTTATCAGAACCGCCGCCCATATAGTACCCGCGGCTTACAAGCTCACATTCCTGTGTCATATTGCCTTGAATAGGGTCTGCCCACCCCAAAAGCTTATGTATAACATCGGGTTCCTCTTCCCCGCCCTTAATGCTTCTCAAAATATTGTCGAACTCGTCCCAGCGCTCAATCCACTTATTGGGACCGCTGTCTCTTGTAACTCCGAAATCCTCGTAGGAGGGATAGGAAACTTGATTTTTCAGATTGATTTTGTACATTGGCAGCTGAAAATCCCCTTCCAAGTCCGTTGGAGCTTCAGCGGTCACAAGCTTATCCGCATCGTAAAACCAATACACCCTTGCACAGCCCAAATTTTTCGGATCGAATCCCCACTCCATACTGTCAAGCTCGTAGAAGAAGGAAAGCACTCCCTTTTCAGGCAATAAATGCTCGGTATCATACTTTGCAAGCTCCTCTAAATTGAATTGAGCCAAAAAAGACAACGGGCGCAGCTTAATTTCTCCCTTAACGCCTTCTCCCTCATAATAGGGCCACTTAAATTCCGCAGGCACATCGGGAACCCCGCCGAAACGTGTTCCGCCCTTGACATACCCCGATTTACCGCCTATATCAAGCAGCACCGAGTTTTTAGCCATATCCTTAATTTCTTTCTTCATATTCATAATTACGAATCCCCTTTTAAATATTACAGTGCCGCATTTTCAGCCTTATTACATTTTATCACATTTACTTGTATATTGCAATCCTTTTTAAATCTTACTGCAGCTTTAACGAGCGCAATCCCCGACAGTTAAAACGACTTGTATATTTCCCCATTTAGTGCTATACTTAAAAAAAACGGAGAAAACATATGTATAAGATAATGATTATAGAGGACGACACCGCTTTGGCGGGAGAAATGAAAAAACAGCTTGAGGCTTGGGGAAACGAAGCATACTGTGCAAGGGAATTTCAGGATATAATTCCCGCATTCACAAAATACGATCCCCATATGGTGCTGCTGGATATAACTCTGCCCTTTTACAACGGCTATCACTGGTGCAGTGAGATAAGAAAGATTTCAAATGTTCCTATCATCTTTATATCCTCCGCTTCCGACAATATGAATATCGTTATGGCAATGAATATGGGAGGAGACGACTTTATTCCCAAGCCTGTTGATTTAAGCGTAATGATGGCGAAAATTCATGCGGTGCTGAGACGAACCTATGATATGGGTGGAAAAATCCCCGTATTGGAGCATAGGGGCGCAGTGCTTAATCTTAACGACGCCTCCCTCAGCTACAACGGTCAGCGCTTGGAGCTTACAAAGAACGAGTTTCGTATCCTCCGCACTCTTTTGGAAAACAAGGGGAAAGCCGTAAGCCGTGACACCCTGATGATTAAGCTGTGGCAAATGGATTCCTATGTTGAGGAAAACACTCTTACGGTAAATGTAACAAGGCTGAGGAAAAAGCTTGAAGCTGCTGGGCTTTCCGACTTTATTGCCACTAAGGTAGGATTAGGCTACATTGTTGAGTGAGGAAATACAAATGGATAAAGAAAAAAGAGGTTTTGCTTTTTTGGAATATATAAGGCAGTATCGTTTTGCTTTATTGATGTTTCTGCTTTTTGCGGGAATATTCGGGATAGTTTTTTTCCTTTATAATATTGAGCTTGAAGCGGTGCTGTATGCGTCGGGGCTGTGCTTGCTGCTTTCATTGGCGGTGTTGTCGGCGTCCTTTGTTTTCTATTTAAAACGCAGTAAAGTGCGCCGTGATTTGCTTTTGAACATAGAAATAACGGACGAAAGCGCTTATCCCTCCGCAAAAACCGCCGCCGAGCAGGATTACCTTGACATTATCCGTAAGCTTAAAGGGCTTCTTGACGAAAATATCACACTCAGAAAGAACGATAAAAAGGAAAGCGTTGAATATTACACGGCTTGGGTTCATCAGATTAAAACGCCTATTTCGGTTATGGAAATGATTCTTCAAAGCGAGGACACTCCCGAACACTTAGAGCTTTCCGCCCAGCTGTTCCGCATTGAGCAGTATGTGGAAATGGTGCTTAACTATGTCAGATTGGGAGACGAGGCTTCAGACTTTGTTTTCGGCGAATACCCATTGGACGGAATAATAAAACAAACTGTTCATAAATACGCCCCTCAGTTTATCCGAAAGCGGATAAGTCTTGATTATCCGGGGACAAATATAAAGGTGCTTACCGATGAGAAGTGGCTGCTTTTTATTTTGGAGCAGCTTTTGTCTAATGCAATAAAGTATACCGAGGAAGGAAAGGTCAGCATTTCCGTCACTGAGGACAAGAAGCTTTCCGTTTCCGATACGGGGATAGGCATTGCAAAGGAGGATATTCCCCGAATCTTTGAAAAGGGCTTTACAGGCTATAACGGAAGGAGCAATAAGAAGTCTACCGGCTTAGGCTTGTTTCTTACTAAACAGGCTGCCGATAAGCTTTCACATAAGCTCTCGGTAACATCGGAGCCGGGAAAAGGCACAACAATCGTATTGGATTTAAACAGTTATCAATTGACGGTGGATTGAAAAATAATAGTGGATTGAAAAATAATATTACAAAAATGTCACACGAAATAAAATTTTGTCACTTGCTTAAATGTCACTTGCTTCTTTTTTATGCTACAATATAGCCGGAACAAAAAAGGAGGCGTACTAAAATGGCGTTATTGGAAACTGTTTGTATTAAAAAAATTTATACAACCCGATTCGGCGGAAACTCGGTCTGCGCTCTTAACGGAATTTCCTTTTCGGTTGAGCCAGGAGAGTATGTAGCGGTAATGGGTGAATCTGGTTCGGGAAAAACTACCCTGCTTAATATCTTAGCCGCCTTGGATAAGCCGACCGAAGGTCAGGTGCTTCTTGAAGGAAAAAACATTTCTTCTATTAAGGAAAAGGAGCTTGCCGCCTTCAGGCGTGAGAACTTGGGCTTTGTGTTTCAGGATTTTAACCTGCTTGATACCTTTACAATTAAGGATAATATTTTTCTTCCCTTAGTGCTGGGCGGCAGGGAGTATAAGGAAATGAACGAAAGGCTTGAGCCTATTGCAAGACGGCTTGAAATAAGCGACCTGCTCAACAAATACCCCTATGAGGTTTCGGGAGGACAAAAGCAAAGAGCGGCGGTAGCCCGCGCCGTTATCACACGCCCTAAGCTTATACTTGCCGATGAACCTACCGGCGCACTTGATTCAAGGGCAACCGACGGACTGATGAAAATATTCTCCGACATTAACCGAGAAGGTCAGACAATAATTATGGTCACACACTCCACTACTGCCGCAAGTCATGCGGGGAGAGTGCTGTTCATAAAGGACGGGCAGGTATTTCACCAGCTCCACCGTGGAAACGGCAGCAACGAGGATATGTACCGCAGAATTTCCGATACCCTCACAGTTATTGCGACAGGAGGCGGTCACATTGAATAAGAACAACAAAACCCGCAGCCTGCTGTACCCCAAGCTTGCCGCCGAGAATATCAGAAAAAATGCCAAAACATATATTCCCTATATCATAACCTGCATTGTAACTATCTCAATGTTTTATATTATCTGCTCAATGTCCTACAACGAAGGATTGACGGAGCTTAAAAGAGGCGCTTCGGTTATGCCCCAGATTCTGACCTTCGGCTCGGTAGTGGTGGGAATTTTTGCGGTAATATTCCTATTTTATACTAACAGCTTCTTAATGAAAAAGCGGAAGAAGGAATTTGGACTTTACAATATTCTTGGCATGGAGAAAAGGCATATTGCAAAAATTGTGGCTTTTGAAACGCTTTATGTTTCGGTTATCAGCCTTGTTCTCGGTTTTATTTTGGGCATTGCCTTAGATAAAGCCACATATCTTCTTGCGGCGAAAATAATCGGGGTTGAGCCTCCTATGGGCTTTTATATATCGGCGCCCTCAATGATAATTTCCGTTATTCTTTTCGGAGCAATTTTCCTTATCATACTGCTTAATTCATTCAGGCAGATACACTTTGCCAACACCATAGAGCTTTTAAAGGGCGGCAATGTGGGCGAAAAGGAGCCGAAAACAAAATGGGTAATGACCGTTCTCGGTATAATATGCCTTGGGTTAGGCTATGCGATTGCGGTTACGGTAGAAGGCGTTGCGGAGGCTGTCGCATTCTTCTTTATTGCAGTGATTCTTGTAATTATCGGAACCTATATGCTTTTTACGGCGGGAAGCGTTTTTATTTTAAAGGCGCTGAAAAAGAATAAGCGCTATTATTACAAAGCAAAGCATTTCATCTCGGTTTCGGGCATGATATACCGTATGAAGCAAAACGCAGTCGGTCTTGCCAATATCTGCATACTGTCTACAATGGTGCTTGTAATGATTTCCAGTATTACTTCCCTTATGTTCGGTCTCGAGGACGCCCTCAAGGCAAACTATCCCAACGACATTGTTATAACCGCAAGAAATATTTATATGGAATATGACGGAGCTACTCCCAACGAAAACGCCGAGGAGCTAAACCAAATTTTAGAAAGCTACCGTGACAGCGTAAAAAAGTCCGGCGATTTTTATAATATATCATTTAACTGTCCTCTGATAGGAAACAAGGTGACGTCAAACGAAGCGGGAGAATATAAAAACACCCACTTTCAGATAATTACCGCCGAGGACAGAAACAAATACTCCGATGAAAAAATCATCTTAGACGAAAACAGCGTCTATATGATAATCACAAAAATGGAATTCGATTGCGATACAGTATACATTTTAGGCGAGGATTACAATGTAGCCGGCAAGACCTTCACAGAAGTGACGAATGACGCTTATGAAGATGAAGAAATAATTTTTGTCGTAAAAGATCTGTCGGAATTGATGCAAATAAACGATAGACTTGCGGAGGAATGGAGAGTTGAATATGAAAACGAATCCTTTGTAAACAGAACGCTGATGTATAATATAACCGATAAGGACAGAGCGGAAGAGATAATGGATACTGTTCAAAAAAATGCGGGCAGAGTTAGCGTTGACGACATTTTCTCGGCAAGAGACAGTTATATCGGGATTTACGGCGGGCTGTTTTTCCTCGGAATATTCCTTGGAATACTTTTCATAATGGCGACAATACTCATTATTTACTACAAGCAGATTTCAGAGGGCTACGACGACAAGGAGCGCTTTGAGATAATGCAGAAGGTGGGAATGGCAAAAAGCGAGGTCAAAAGCTCTATTCGCTCACAGGTTCTTTGCGTTTTCTTCCTTCCCCTGATAACCGCCGGCATTCATCTCTGCTTTGCCTTTCCGCTTGTGTCAAAGGTGCTGACCGGCTTCGGGCTTACCAATTTGTGGCTTTATATTGTCTGCGCCGCCGTTACCTTCTTAATATTTGCAATAGTTTATGTTATTATTTACTCGCTTACCGCAAGGGTTTACTATAAAATTGTAAGCTGATTCTTTATTATTTGCAGTTATCGATGTAATCGTTTGTTCACAAGATGCGCCGAGGTTCGGATCTTTCTCTGTTTTGATCCGAACCTCGGCGTATTATTAACCCTATTTGAAATATGGTAAGCGTTAATCATTCAACGGTAATGTACTCCTTGATTGCCTCGAATCGAGCCTCACCGATACCCTTTACCTCGGTGATTTCCAAAATGCTTCTGAAGCCTCCATTTTCATTTCTGTATTCGATAATTCTTTCGGCTAAGTCAGAACCGATTCCCGGAAGCTCTTTAAGCTCGTCGGCGTTTGCCGTGTTTATATTGATTTTAGGCTGGGGAGCAGTATTGATTGTGGCGGCAGCCGTTTCTTCGGTTCTTGCAGCCGAAGCATTTACGGAAAATATGTATTGTGCATTTTGTGTCCTTACCAAAAAGTATGTCAGCATAATGCAGGCGCAAACCAAAACAAAGATAATCGACATAAGCAAAAAGAGAAGATTCTTTTTCATCATTGTCATACCCCACAGAAGAATTTTTCGCTTATATATTCTACCATAGTTAAAGGAAAAAATCAACAATGTATTAAAAAGCCAAATTAATTCAAAGACTAATACTATTTCTAATTTAAAAACGTTCTTTGAACGTTTTTAAAACGGAATTA
>CAYMFX010000100.1:0-8514 GCA_964389845.1 uncultured Ruminiclostridium sp. | reverse complement strand
CCGAAGGTCATAAAGAAACGAATCTTTTTAATGCCCTTAATATTTAAGCCAAGGCTTTCCAGCTCCTCATGGTGGAGCAGATACATATCCTTTTCGCCTACGCCCTCAAAGTTATAAACCCGCTTGATTTCCATAGGCTCGGTTTCAACCCAATTGCCGTTTTCCCAGTAGCTTCCCTTGGCGCTTACCTCTCGGATATTAATTTCGGGATTAAAGTTGGTGGCAAAGGGATAGCCGTGGTCGCCCCCGTTGCAGTCCAAAATATCAATGTAGTTTATCTCGTCAAAATAGTGCTTTTGCGCATAGGCGCAGAAAACTCCCGTTACTCCGGGGTCAAAGCCGCTGCCGAGAAGAGCGCAGATTCCTGCTTCCTTAAATTTCTCACGGTATGCCCACTGCCACTTATATTCAAATTTTGCGGTATCCGGCGGCTCGTAGTTTGCCGTATCAACGTAATTTGTCCGAGTGGCAAGACAAGCCTCCATTATGGTCAAATCCTGATAGGGCAAGGCAAGGTTCAGAACCACATCGGGCTTGTAGCCGTTAATAAGCGTAATAAGCTCCTCAACATTGTCAGCGTTCACCTGTGCAGTCTCAATTTTGGTCTTGCTCCTTCCTGCCGCCTCTATCTCAGCCTTTATTTTGTCGCATTTGGATTTGGTGCGGCTGGCAATCATAATGCCCTCAAAAACAGTATCATTCTGACAGCATTTGTGAATAGCGACTCCTGCCACTCCGCCGCAGCCGATTATTAAACATTTGCCCATTTCTGCATTCCTCCTTTGTTATCTGTATCTGTTATTTTTGTATGTTTGTCTATGCTTAAAGTAGTAAATCTGATTTTTAGTAAACCTTTTGAAATCATCAAAGAAAAACAGCACAAAGTTCAGCATGGAGATTATTATCGCCGCTACTGCCGACCACTGCCCAAAAATAATATTCATTACTAACATTATGATAAAGAACACTAAATCCACAAGGGCTAACCACTTTATTTTTATCGGGATAAAGAAGAAAAGCAGTATCTGAAAATCGGGATAAAGCACCGCAAAGCCGAAAAACAGCGAGTAGTAAAGATAGGTGTTGGAGGTGAAGCCGGTTATGAAGCCGCCTATTATCGTCAGCAGTACGCCGGTAAAGAAGTAAACGTTGAATTTGAATTTTCCCCATTTGCCCTCTAATCCGCTGCCCATTAACCAGTAGAAATAGAGACTGAAAATTATCCAGATAGGGCTGTCGGTGTCGGGGATAAAGATCCATGTTATTATTCTCCACCACTGACCTTGAAGTATCAGGTCGCGGCTGAAAAACAAATAAATGCTCAAAGGCATTTCGGGAACAAACAGCTCCACTATAAACACTCCCGCCATTGCTATCACAATGTACAGCATAAGGTTCGGTATGCCGAAGCGTCCGTATTTGTAGGATAATCTGTCTAAAAGCTTATTCATTCTTTCTCCTTTCCAATCGCTAAAATCAGCTCTCTCAGAACCTTGCACGCCGCCGCCGTGCTGGCTCCCGACGAATCGAGTAGAGGAGACAGCTCGTTTATATCCGCCGCAACTATATCCGTAAGCATTCCCACCGTCATTACGGCGTCAATAAGCTGATTAAAGCTCACTCCTCCCGCCTCGGGAGTACCCGTTCCGGGGAAAACCGACGAATCCAACACGTCTAAATCTATGGTGAAATAAACGGGTTTATCCTTTAATTTTCTGCACACGTTTTCCAAGCCGTTAAAGTCGAATTTGTTCATAAAGGTATGAGCCTTAGCAAACTCAAACTCCGCCCGCTCTCCGCTTCTGATGCCGAATTGGAATATCCTTCCGTCGCCCGTTAAATCGTGGCATCTTCTTAAAACGCAGGCGTGAGACAGCTTTTCACTCAAATAATCGTCTCTTAAATCCGCATGAGCGTCAAAATGTATAATGCACAAATCGGGGTACTTTTTCAGAGCAGCCCTTACTCCTCCGAGAGTGACCAAATGCTCCCCCCCTATCATTATCGGCAGTTTTCCCGAAGATAATACTTCCTCCGAGTATTCCTCAATCATTGTGAGAACCCTTTCTGTGTTTCCGAAGGGGAAATCCAAATCGCCGCCGTCGAAAACATTATAATCCTCCAAGTCCTTGTCCTGATAGGGACTGTAGGTTTCTATACCGTAGCTTTCGGAGCGGATAGCTTTGGGACCGAAGCGGGTTCCGGGGCGGTATGAGGTAGTGCCGTCAAAGGGTGCGCCGAAAATGACCGTGTCCGCCTTTTCATACTCGCAATCACAGCCAATAAAGGTTTCAATATTTCTTTCCTTTCTGACAGCGCCCATTAGACTATTCCCTCCACATTCCTTAAAAGCTCCTCAACATATGCGGGAAGCGCAAAAGCTCCCACATGAAGCTTTGGATTGTAATACTGTGTCTTTATGCCCAATGCCCTCCAGCGTTTAAAGTCAAAATCCTTGATTGGGTGCAGCGTCTTGGCGGCATATCCGAAAAGCCAGTGTCCCGAAGGGTAGGTGGGGATATGAGCCTGATATACTTTACAAATAGGGAAGCTCTCGACGATTCGCTTGTGTGCTCTCTGCATTGCCAATCTGTCCTCGGCATAGAAAGGGCTTTCGCACTGATTGACCATTATGCCGTCGTCGGTAAGCGCCTTGTAGCAGTTTCCGTAAAATTCCTTGGTAAACAGTCCCTCTCCCGGTCCGAATGGGTCGGTGCTGTCCACGATTATCAGGTCGTATTTGTTTTCACAGCGGCGAACAAACTTCAAGCCGTCCTGATAATAGACGTTAACTCTCGGGTCGTCAAATCCGCAGGCTGTTTTAGGCAGATACTTTTTGCAGACGGTTACAACCTCCTGGTCTATCTCCACTATGTCAATATTTTCTATCGCTTCATATTTTGACAGCTCCCTCAGCGCTCCGCCGTCTCCCGCACCTATCACAAGAACATTTTTTATCAAGGGGTTTATCGCCATCGGAACATGGACTATCATCTCATGATAAATAAATTCGTCTCTTTCGGTGAGCATCATATAGCCGTCTAACGTGAGGAAACGTCCGAAATCCTCGCTGTGGAATACGTCGATGCGCTGGAATTCGCTTTTTCCCGAATATAATTGTCGGTCAACCTTTATTGAGAGCTTAACTCCATTTGAATGATATTCGCTGAACCATAGATCCATTTTTGTGTCCTTTCTGCATTTTAAAACGGAATAAAGTATTAGTCGATTCTTTTTCTCTTCCTTTTTGCGTCACAAAGAGGAAGCAGGGATTCAGGTTGCTTTTTTGCAGCAATCATCGCACAATGTCCGTATCCATGACAAATCCTCCCGCAGGGTTCCGGGCTTTCCGCAATTCTCGCACACCGTTTCCGATTTACCCTCCCACTTTTCGACAATATCCGCTGTTTCTTGATGAAGCACATTGACAATGGGAATAAAGCGTATTACTCCGCCGGGATAATCTACTGAGCCGGGATTCTCCTCCGCTTTCTTATGGTGATAATAAAAACGAAGCGTTCCGTATTTTTCCTTTACCTGATCAATTTCAATATCCACAGGCTGATTATACCTTTGATATGCTTCGGTTATTTCGCTGCACAATCCGTAAAGCAGCTCGTACCAGCCGTCGCTGCATTCACACCCGAAGGCGCTGTAAGGATTATTTATTCTCCCTCCGACCTCTTGTTCCTCTATTCGCATAAAAGGAAAAGCGTCAGCCAACTTGTTTTCCAATTCCTTATTCATCTTTTCGTCCCGTCTTATTTCAATACATTAAGTCTGTCTATAGCCATATCCTCCGCACCTGTCATAAAGCAGCCTTTTTCCTTTGCGTATTTTATATAGCTGATTATACTTTCCGTAATTTCTTCGCCGGGAGCTAAAATCGGTATTCCGGGAGGGTAGCACATAACAAATTCGCTGCAAATTCTGCCCTTGCTTTCATCTAAGAGTAAGGATTCCTTGTCTGCATAAAAGGCTTCTTGGGGGGAAGTGACAACGCGAGGGGGAATGTACTCGGAAATCAGCATTCCGCTCTTGTCCTTCTTGTACCTTCGGCGGATTTCCGACATTGCTCCCACAAGGCGTTCTATATCTCGTTCTCGGTCGCCTACGCTTACGTATGCGAGAATGTTTCCCATATCGCCGAACTCTATTTGTATGTCGTAATCGTCTCTTAAAATATCGTATACCTCTATTCCCGCCAAGCCCGTTTCAATCGTGTTTACCGACAGCTTCGTCTGGTCGAAGTCAAAGATGCTGTCGCCGTTTACAAGCTCCTTCCCGTAGGCGTAGAAGTCGCCTATCCTGTTTATTTCCTCTCTTGCGTACTCGGAAAGCATACAGACCTTTCTGAAAATCTCCTTTCCTTTGGTGGCAAGATTCTTTCTGCTTATATCAAGGCTTGACATAAGCAGATAGGAGCCGCTGGTGGTTTGAGTGAGGTTTATTATCTGGCGCACCCTGCCGCTGTTCATCGATTTGCCCGTGAGCAGAAAGCTGCTTTGAGTAAGGCTGCCGCCGCTTTTGTGCATACTCACCGACGCCATATCCGCTCCCGCCGCCATTGCGCTTATCGGGAGATTTTCTCCGAAATAAAAGTGGGTTCCGTGCGCCTCGTCGGCGAGCATAAGCATATTATTTTTATGGGCAAGGTCGGTTATCGCCTTTATGTCGCTGCATATGCCGTAATAGGTGGGATTGTTTACTAAAATCGCTTTTGCATCGGGGTTTTCCTTTATCGCCCTCTCTACGTCTTCAACGCTCATTCCCAGCGCAATGCCCAAGCGCTTATCCACTGCGGGATTAACGTATACCGGCACCGCTCCGCATAATACCATAGCGTTTATAACGCTTCTGTGAACGTTTCGGGGAAGTATTATCTTATCTCCCCTCTTTGCGGCGGTAAAAACCATTGCCTGAACGGCGGAGGTTGTGCCTCCCACCATAAAGAAGGCGTAACCCGCTCCGAATGCGTCGGCGGCAAGCTCCTCCGCCTCCCTTATCACCGATACAGGGTGGCAAAGGTTATCGAGAGGGCGCATTGAGTTTACGTCAAGGCTCATACAGCGCTGTCCCAAAAATGCGGTCAGCTCCGGGCTGCCTTTTCCTCTCTTATGACCGGGAACGTCGAAGGGAACAACTCTGTTATTGTGAAATTCCTCCAAAGCCTCGGCTATGGGGATTCTGTTCTGATTTAATCCGGGCATTTTTATCGTCCTTTAATCAATGCTTAAAAATTAATGCTTTAATATATGTTAGTACCGCTGAAAATCTCTATCATTTCCCGTCTCAAGCTATTTGTAATGTCAAGGCGGGTTTTTGGCAGAAGCTCGTATACGTCCTGATTGAAAAGGTAGTTTTGAAGGTCGATTTCCTTTATCAGCATTTTTGTGTGGAAAATATTGGCTTGATATACGTTTACATCTACTGCGTCATAGCGCTTTATAATGCCGTCGTCAATATAATCCTGAATGGAGGTAATATTGTGGTCGGTAAAGAGCTTTTTCCCCGCAATGTCACGGGTAAAGCCTCTTATGCGGTAGTCCATTGTGATTATATCGCTGTCAAAGCTGCCGATAAGGAAATCAAGGGTAGACAGAGGGGTAATTTTTCCGCAGGTAGCAACGTCAATGTCCACTCGGAAGGTAGCTATGGAATTTTCCGGGTGGTATTCCGGGTAGGTGTGTACCGTAACGTGACTTTTGTCAAGATGAGCCACAACCGTTTCGGTAGAGCCGGAGAGGTTCTCAATTTTGGAGCTTTCCGCAATAAGACAGGTAACGGAAGCACCTTGAGGGTCATAATCCTGTCTCGACACGTTCAGCACATGAGCGCCTATCATCTCGGTAACGGTCATCAATATGGAGGTAAGTCTTTCGCTGTTGTACTGCTCGTCAATATATGCGATGTAGTCACGCTGTTCTCTCTCCGTTTTGGCATAGCATACATCGTAAATATTAAAGCTGAGAGATTTTGTAAGATTGTTGAAGCCGTAAAGTCGAAGCTTATTTTCCATTCTCTTGTACGTAAAGCGCTAAATGCGAACGCTTTGTTCCTCTCAAATTATTTTGCCTAACCGCACGGAGCGAGGGAAGCAAACGAATGTGCGGAGCAATATCTAAAAAACGCCCGAAAGCATATGCTTCGAGCGCTGTTAATATCAAAATTAAGGCGTTGCCCCCATTGTTTCAGAGTCTATACAGCAAGAAATAACCGTTACCTTTACCACTCTTATTGATATTAAGTACCCCGCACAGACGGGGTGAACTCAAAGCGAATAATCCCAACCCTTTTCGGGTAAGAAAACGAAAGCGCAATTTTTGCTGTTTGCAAACAGTGTTTTTAGCGTGATTCTCAATAAATCGATTGACAATCAGCAATCCCTGCGCTTAATCAATAAGGCAAACAATGTTGCCGCCGGCTTTTGACCCAGCTGTCCGAGGCTGAATATTTCTTGCAGGAAACCGAGGATTCCCACTATATCGGTCACTGAAAGATATTATACACTATATTACGGAAAAATGCAATAGCTTAAGAAAAATAATTTACGAATTGACAAAAGCCCTATTAACTGCTATAATTATGTAAATCGGAGGGAATTATGGACAACAAAAGGAAAACAATAAATATGGTGTCCCAAGCCACCAGCGTTAAGGGACAAGGCGTTGGTTCGGCTTATATGGAACAGGTTAAGCTTGTTAAGGACGGGCTTTCGGATAAATTTGAGATATTTGAAAATGCGCATATGGCGGCGGATATAACTCACTACCACACCTTTAATCCCTCTTACTTTCTGTTAAAGCCGTGGCGCTGCCGCAAGGGCGCGTCGGTATGCTACGTTCACACTCTGCCCGAAACCATGGATAAAAGCGTGCAGATTCCCAAATGGGCGAGAAAGATTTTTTATGCCTATATCATCAAGTTCTACAAGATAATGGAGCATCTTGTGGTGGTGAATCCCTATTTTATAGACGCTTTGGAGAAATACGGCATTCCGAGAGAAAGAGTGACCTATATTCCAAACTTTGTGGATACCGACCGGTTTCACCCGCTTTCTAACGCTGAAAAGGAAGCGGCAAGAGAGAGCTTCGGACTTCCGGGGGATAAATTCACGGTGCTTTGCGCCGGACAGCTTCAGGTGAGAAAGGGAGCCTTTGACTTTCTGAAATGCGCCGAGCTTATGCCGGACGTGCAGTTTGTTTGGGCGGGGGGGTTCAGCTTCGGACCTCTTTCCGACGGTTATTACGAGCTGAAAAAGGTGGTGGAAAATCCGCCGCCCAACGTTAAGTTTTTGGGCATTGTGGAGCGGGAGGATATGAACAAGGTCTACAACTCCTGCGACGTGATGTTTCTGCCCTCTTACGACGAGCTGTTCCCAATGACTATTTTGGAGGCAATGTGCGTCAATGTACCCATACTGCTGAGAGAGCTTCCCATTTACGATAATATTCTTTTCGATTTCTACTATGCGGAAAATGACACAGAGGGATTTGTCAGGCAGCTGACAATGCTCCGAGATGACAGGAGTTATTACGAAAAGGGCATGGAGAACGCAAAAAGAGGAAACGAATTTTACGAAAAGGGCAATGTTTTAAAAATGTGGGACGATTTTTACACCTCCGTTCTAAAAAAATAAAAGGATAACTTTATGAGTAAAAAATCCAAAAGGCTAAATCTCATTATCTGCGGCGTCGCTTTCGTGGTGATGATGGTTTATCTGTTTTTAGTAGACGACCCGGTGGAAATATGGAACGCCGTCTGCGGCGCAAATCCGCTCTATATGCTGTTGGCGGTAGGGTTTATTGTTATGTACTGGGTTCTTGAATCGCTGAACCTTCATTTAGTGGCTAAGGAGGTTCACCCGAATCAGAAGTTTAAGGACAGCGTAAGCGTTTCAATGATGGGGCAGTATTTTAACTGTATTACCCCCTTTGCTTCGGGAGGACAGCCTATTCAGGCTTACTACTTAGTAAAGTTCGGGGTGCCTTTAGGCTCGGCGCTGACGGTGCTGCTCAGTAAATTTATCGTGTATCAGGCAATGCTGACTATCTACTCGGCAATTATTCTGATGGTAAGACTTAACTATGTCATTGAAACAAGTCCTTTGATGATGCCCCTTGTCATTATCGGCTTTATCGTAAACTCGGCGGTTATTGCGGGACTTCTTATGCTTGCTCTTTTCAGAAAGCCTACGGTTAAAATCGCTCACTTTACGGTAAGGCTTTTGGGAAAGATACGCATTATAAAAAACACAGAGGAAAAGCTTAAATTTATAGACAGCGAAATGGAAATGTATTACAAGAATTTTCAGTTTATAAAAAAGCGTCCCCTGCTTATATTAAAGCTTTGCTTTTTTACCGTTGTGCAGCTTACTGTTTACTTTGCAATTTCCTTTGTTATTTACATTGCATTCGGGCTTAGCGGCACGGATTTTGTCACCATTATCTCCTGTCAGGCGTTTGTGCTGATGATTTCCGCCTTTGTTCCCCTTCCGGGAGCATTGGGCGCTGC
>CAYMFX010000099.1:0-8581 GCA_964389845.1 uncultured Ruminiclostridium sp. | reverse complement strand
CGTCAGAAATCCTTGAAATATGCGCATATTCCTGCGGCTTTCTTCCTCGTCTTTCTACAGCCGTTCGGCGCATAAAATCTTCAAGAGCTAATTGGGGGAGCAATACTTTGAGAATTTACGAATTTTTTCATTGAACCTTCACAAGAATTTTTTTCTTTTTTTATCCTCAGGCATTGAAAAAAGAATGGGTTATGTGGTATAGTTATATTGGTATTTTATATTTGCCGAAAGGATACAATATTAAAACAATATTAAAGAGGAAGAAGGCGGTGACCGTGGGCAAGCTTTATGTTGTGGGTTCTCCCATCGGCAATTTGGGAGATTTTTCGCCGCGGGCGCAGGAAACGCTTAGTCGGGTAGATTTTATCTGTGCGGAGGATACCCGCGTCACCGCCGTTCTGCTCTCAAAATTTGGCATCAAAAAGCCAATGATAAGCTATCATGAGCATAATGCAAGACAACGCGGGGAAGAAATCCTTCCGAGACTTCTCGAGGGCGAAAGCTGTGCGGTAATAACCGATGCGGGAATGCCCTGCATAAGCGACCCGGGAGAAGAAATAGTAAAGCTCTGCGCCGAGCACGGGGTCGAGGTGGCGGCAGTGCCGGGAGCTACTGCGGCAATGACTGCCCTTGCAATAAGCGGTCTGCCCTCTAAGCGCTTTTGCTTTGAGGGGTTTTTAAGCATCACAAAACGCATACGCAGAGAGCATTTGGAGCAGCTAAAGCCATTGCCCCAAACCTTAATTTTTTACGAGGCTCCACATAAGCTTAAAAACACCCTGAACGATCTATCGGAGGTTTTGGGAAACAGAAGAATAAGTCTGTGCCGCGAGCTGACTAAGCTTCACGAGGAAGTAATCAGAGGCACAATAAACGAGATGATAGAGCTTTACCGTGATACTGAGCCGAGAGGGGAATATGTTCTTGTGGTGGAGGGCGCACCCTGTGAAAAGCATGAGCAAATGACTCTTGAACAAGCGGCAGAGGAAGCCTCAAAGCTTATTTCCGAGGGAATGAAGCAATCCGAAGCCTGTAAAACCGTCGCTAAAAAAAGCGGATTCGGAAAATCCGAAATATATGGCGAATTAAACAAAAATTCATAATTTAAACCGAAAGGAATTTTTAATATGGAAACTACAGAAAAGAAAAACATTATTTTTGCAAAGAAAAATAAAATCTCGATAATTTTAGCGATTGCCGCCATTTTAGCCGCCGTTGCTTTCCTTATATTTAAGTTAGGGCAGCAGTCGGGCAGTAACGCAAGCTGGGGCGAATACGATGATTACGGCTGGTCGTAAGCTAATGGTGAGATGAGAAAAAAAATCGTCTTTTTTCTGATTGCCGCCGTAACAGTGTTATTGTCCGTTGCCGTCCTGATTTATTTCGACCCTTTTTCCGACTTATTCGACAGCTTTTTGGGTCAGAAACAGAGCAAGCCCCTGAGCAGCGTAAATTACGGCACTATGTGGCATAAGGGAAAGGAAAATCCAACATCAATCCCTACAGAGATTTCGGAAATGACCGAGAGGTATTTTGAATGCTTCATTGCCGCTTCGGGAGATAAGGAAGCAAATGCCGAGGGCTATCTTAAAAAGCTTTATGCCGACAGCGCCGCCGACTGTGTTTACGATTTGGCGGGAATGAGGTCCTGTAATCTCAGATTAAAGAACTCGGGCATTGACCTTGCGGTATCCGACGCCACCGTTCATATGTGGGCGGAAAACGCAGTTGCTTTCGGCAGCGGCGACGGCTTTATACTTACCCTTACCCAAAGCACCGAGTATATCTTCAAGTCCCTTAAGGGCATTTTAAGCGGAGAGGGCAATCACGTTCATACCTTTGTCTTTGAAAAGACCGGCGGCGTGTGGTACATCACCTCCCACGAATGTGAAAGCGGAGTCTGGGATTACTCAAAAAAGGCAATGAACAATTTTTGCGGAAGTGAAGCGCCGGGCTATAGCCTGTTGTCCGACAGCTTGGAGCCGTTTGGAGAAAGAATTGAAAGCAGCCTTAGGGTAAGCTCGGAGCTTATTAAAACAAAGGGCTACGGAGTTTTTCCGAAAGCCTCAAAGGAATACAACCGTGAAGGCGCTGTGGAATACGCCTTTCGTTGGTGTACGGTAATAGGAGAACAGCGAAACACCGACCGGTGGTGGGACTACGAAAACGACAGCGGAAACTTTGCCTCACAGTGCATTTATGCGGGAATCGGAAAAATGGACACCGAGGGCACATATATCTGGAAGTGGTTCGGTGAAAGAGTCAATTACGATATTCCCGAAGAGGGCTGTTCTATGTCCTGGACGGAGCCTGAAAACTTCTGGCTTTACTGTTCGTCTCACGAGGGCACGGGGCTTTCCGCTTATACGGGGGTATCGGGAGGACAGCTCGAAAAAGGCGATATAGTACAGCTTATTATCGGCGGTGAAGCGGCAGCCTCGGTAGTAGTCACCGACGTCGTTTCCGATGTAAGCGGCAACAAATTGGATTTTTTGGTAACGGGACACGACAGCGATATTGTCAACTTTCCCCTCAGCTTAGTCCACTGCGACGGAATAAGAATGATTAAGATTTTGGGATTTAATTGATTTTTAAAAAGGTGGGATAACATGAGCTTTGTAGAGCTTAATGATGTTTGTAAAAAATATAAGGTGGGAGAAATCGCCATTTCCGCCGCCGACAATATCTGTTTCGGAATAGAGAAGGGAGAGCTTGCCATAGTGTTAGGTCCCTCCGGATCGGGGAAAACCACCGTTCTCAACCTTTTGGGAGGAATGGACACCTCGGACGAAGGCAATATTTTCGTTGACGGAAAAGACATTGCCAAATACAGCCGAAAACAGCTTATCGGCTACCGCAGAAACGAGATAGGCTTTGTGTTCCAGTTCTACAACCTGATACCCAACCTTACCGCAAAGGAAAACGTAGAGTTAGCGGCGCAGACCTGCACCGACTACATACCCGCCCTTGAAATTCTTGACAGAGTGGGGTTAGGGAACCGCCCCGACAACTTTCCCGCTCAGCTTTCGGGCGGAGAACAGCAGCGTGTTGCCATAGCAAGAGCCCTTGCAAAAAAGCCTAAGCTTCTTCTCTGTGACGAACCCACCGGCGCTCTCGACTACAACACCGGCAAGCTTATACTGAAGCTTTTGCAGGACACCTGCCGCCAAAGCGAAATGACGGTCATACTCGTAACCCACAACTCCGCAATAGCTCCAATGGCAGACAGAGTTATACATTTAAGAAACGGTTCGGTAAGCGGCATTGAAATAAACAGCAATCCTACTGCTGTGGAAGATATAGAGTGGTAACGGAATGAAAAGTGCGCTTAAGAAAAATATCCTTATGGAGATGCTCGGGAGCAAAAGCAGGTTCCTGTCTATCTTTCTTATCGTCGCCATAGGCATTGCCTTTTTTGCAGGCGTAAAGAACAGCCCTCCCGATATGCGGGGTTCGGCGGATATATTTTATAAGGAGTCGAATTTAGCTCATTTTCGGCTTGTTTCCACTATGGGCTTTTCCGAAAGCGATATAGAGGCATTGGAGGAGCTTGAGGGAATGGAGGTGTTCCCCGGGTACTTTACCGATGTAATAATTAAAAGCGACGACAGCGAGCTTGCGGCAAGAGTAATGTCAATGCCCCAATACGGCGGCAATCTTTCGGTAAACGAGCTGACTCTCGTAGAAGGACGCTTCCCCGAAAAGCCCGACGAATGTATTATAGACAGCGGTGTTTTCGGCGGCAGCAGAAGCGCAGGCGAAAAGATAGTTATGACCTCGGGCACCGACGACCCCATTTCCGACACCCTTTCCGTAAGCGAATACACCGTAGTGGGCACCTTCACCTCCCCAATGTACATAGATATGTCCGCCAAAGGAAACACCACTATCGGAAACGGCAATATAAGCGCCATTATTTACGTCAGCGAGGAGAATTTTAAAACCGAGGTCTACACCGAGGTATATCTTACAAGCGATAGTCTTAAGGACACAAATGCCTACAGCACAGCCTATGACGAAGAGGAGGATAGACTCGCCGAAATTCTCGAAGAATTGGGAACAGTTCGTGAAAAGGAGCGCTACGACGAGGTTATTTCCGAAGCCAACGAAGAAATAGCAAAGGCGGAAAAAGAGCTTAACGACGGCAAGGAGAAAGCGGAAAAGGAATTAGGCGAAGCCGAAAAAACACTGTCCGATTCAAAGGAAGAGTTAGACAAGGCGGAAGAAGAGCTAAAGGAAGCCGAGAAAAAAATCACCGACGGCAAAAAACAGCTTGAGGACAGCAGAAAGCAGTTAGACGACGGCTGGGACGCCTACGACGAGGGCGTAGACAAATTCAAAACCGAGATAAAAAGCGCCCAAAAGCTTTTAGATGAACAGGAAGCGGTGCTGAACGAAGCGGAATTACAGTACAACGACGGCTTGAAGAAATATCTTGAAGGACTTGCAGCCTACAACGAAGGCTTGAATCAGTACAACACTGCTTTAAGTCAATATGAATCGGGGAAACGCTATCTTGAAATGATAGACCGTATTCTCGGCATAGTGGAGGGCGGAACAGAAACAAACCCCTCCGCCTTAAGCGACAACAAGCTCAATTCCATTCTTGCCGTTATTCTTGACGAGCTTATCAGTGAGCTTGCCAATCCTCCCATAACCGACAATTCCGGATTAATCGGAGACATTATAAACATCGGCGACCTTGGAAATATCGGAGACCTTGGCAGTATCAGCGACCTTATAGATAACCTGCCCTCGAGGGAAGAAATAGAGGAGCTGAGAAAACAGCTTGCGGAAGCGGAAATACAGCTTAATGCCGCAAAAATCGAGCTTGACAAGGGCAAGGAGGAGCTTGATGAAGCCAACGCACAGCTAACCGAAGCAAAAGCGCAGCTTGACGACGGACGCAAACAGCTTGACGCAGCAAAGGACGCCTTTGCCCAAAAGAAATCCGAGGGAGAAGAACAGCTTGCCGACAGCAAGGAGACCTTAGAGCGGGGCGAACGTCAGTACGAAAGAGGCGTAAGAGAGCTTGAAGCGGGAGAAAAGGAATATAACGAGGGAAAGGAAAAATTTGAAGAGGGAAAGGCTCAGTACGAAAGCGGCTATGAGAAATTTCAAACCGAAAAGGAAAAGGCTGAAAAGGAGATAGCCGAGGGAGAAGAAAAGCTGAGAGACGCAAAGAGGGAGCTTAGAGAATTATCAAATCCAAGCTGGTATGTTTTCGACCGTTCGGGAAACGGCGGTTACGCCGAGTACGGAGAAAACGCCGACAGAATCAACAATATTGCTTCGGTGTTCCCTGTGTTCTTTATTTTGGTGGCAATGCTTGTCTGCCTTACCACAATGACAAGAATGGTTGAGGAACAGCGGTCGCAGATAGGGACCCTGAAAGCCTTAGGCTACACCAACGGGCAAATAATTTTCAAATTTATGTTCTACGCCCTTTCGGCTACTGTTTTAGGCGCACTTTTCGGCGGTATCATAGGGCAAAAGCTTTTCCCCTTTGTAATCATCAAGGCTTACGGAATGATGTACACAATACCCGTTGTACATATCCCCACCGATTGGCTTCTGACCCTTGCCTGTATGCTTGTTTCGGCGGCGGTAATAGCCTTTACGGTATTCATTGCCTGCAAGAACGAGCTTGCGGAACAGCCCGCTCAGCTAATGCGCCCCAAAGCGCCCAGAGCAGGGAAGAAGATACTGCTTGAGCACCTGCCGCTGTGGAAGAAAATCGGCTTTAACGGAAAGGTTACCGCAAGAAACCTGTTCCGATACAAGAGAAGAATGTTTATGACAGTGGTAGGGATTGCCGGCTGTACTGCCTTAACCTTAGTGGGCTTCGCTCTCGAAAACTCCATAAGCGATATTATCAATAAGCAGTACGACGAGCTTGTAAGCTACGAGGGATTTTTCATCTACGACAGCATGGACGAGAAGGACACCGAAAACATTATCTCCGTAGTGGAGAAAAACGGCTTTACAAGCACAAAGTATCTGCAAAAGCAATTGACCGTCCGCGCAAACGGAAAGTCCTACCTCGCCTATTTGATAGTGCCGGATAACAAGGAGGAATTTCTCGACTACTATGTTTTCCGTGACAGAAAAACTCATGAGAGCTGCGAATTTGAGGAGGACAGGGTACTGATAGACGAAAAGCTCTCCACACTGCTAAATATCAAAGCGGGAGAGGAAATTGAAATTTATCAGGAAGAAACCGAGATAAAAACCGCAGCCGTCTCCGCCTGCATCGAAAACTACCCCAATCACTATGTGTATATGTCAAAGGCTCTCTACAAAAAGCTTTTCGGCGAAGAACCCGAACCCAACATAATGGCGTTCGGCGGCAGGGAAGAAGCGCTGACCGCCGAAGAGCAGGATCGCTTTGCTTCAAGGCTGTTGGCTACCGACGCAGTGCTCAACGTGAATTTCCGTGAGGATTTAATCGTCACCATGTCCACAATGCTGAACGCTTTAAACTCGGTAGTAGGCATTCTTATTATTTGTGCGGGAGCGTTGGCGTTTGTGGTACTGTACAACCTGACCAACATAAATATAACCGAGCGCATAAGAGAAATCGCCACCCTAAAGGTAATGGGCTTCTACGACAAGGAGGTAGACAGCTATATCTTCCGGGAAAACATACTTCTGACCCTTATGGGAATAGTGGCAGGCTTATTCGGCGGCTATTTCCTTGCAGAATTTATTATACAAACCGCCGAAATCGACCTTGTAATGTTTGGGCGGGATATAAAGCCGATGAGCTATGTTTATGCGGGAGTAATAACCTTGGTGTTCAGCGTTATTGTCGCCGTTTATATGCACGGGCATTTGAAGCGGATTAATATGATAGAAGCGCTTAAGTCTGTGGAGTAATTGACAAGGCTGTCAAAACAATGTATAAGAACGTGTCCCAATAGGATCGGCGCACGCCTTTACGGCAAAATTTTCCTCGCTCTGTGTCAGAAAAGCTTGAAATACATCAAGTATTCCTGCGCTTTTCTTCCTTGATCGAGAAAAATTTTGCTCGTAAATTCGCACACCGCTCCTATTGGAACAAGTTCTAATTAATTTTGAAAAAAGAAAGGCTGTGAAAAAAATGAAGCTTGTAAAATTTGCTTATGCGGACGATTTCCACTGTATAGGTCCGGAATGCTCGGACAGCTGCTGTAAATATTGGGCAATAACTCTTAATAAAAGGGAATACTTAAACTATAAAAAAATGGATTGCAGTCCCGAGCTTAAGTCTGTTATTGATTCGGCTTTTTACCGTGTTAAGGGAGATAATGACAATATGTATGCGGCTATGAAGCTTGTGAACGACACAGACTGCCCGTTTTTGGACAAGGACAGTCTCTGTATGATTCAAAAGGAAAAGGGGGAACAGGCTCTTAGCTATACCTGCAAAATATTTCCCCGAATGATCTACCGTGCCGATAAGAATTCCTATGTTAAACTTTGTACTATCAATTGCAGCCATGTTGCAGAAATGCTGATTGAACACCCGGAAGGGCTTGCAATTACCGAAACCGATTATGACGGCACCGATGAATTAATAAATAAGAACCTTTCCTCTCTTGAAGCTACGCCCTCAAACTGGGAGGGAGAGCCATATTACTGGACTATAAGAAATGCTCAGCTTGATATTTTACAGAACCGCAGCTTCACAATCCCTGAAAGAATGCTTATCCTCGGCTATTACAGCATGAAGGCTGATGAGTATGTAAAAAAGTCTACCGAAAAGATTTCTGAATTTTCCAAGCTTGTACTTGACAATGAGCTTTGCAGAAGCATCGCCGATTCTCTGAAAACATCACAATCCGACGAAAGTGCCGCAGCAAAATGTATGAATATAATAGCGGTAATGACCGAAAGAGTTTCGGAACAAAAAGGCAGTATGAGATATTCGGAATTAGTTCCAACACTCTTTGATAAGATTTCTGAGAAAATAAAGCTTGAAACTAACATAACAAACGAAGGTAATAAAAAAAGAATTTCCTTTAACTTTGACAGATCTGAATATTTCAATCTGCTTTCAAATTATCGGAAAATTGAAAATGAACGAGCTTACATAATCGAAAACGTCTTAGTAAACACTGTATTTTGTCAGCCGCTTCATAAAGGCATTTGGGCAAATTATTTTTCTTTAGCCGTATTTTATAATTTACTTAAAATTTGCGTTCCTGCTTTATTGAAAAAAGACTATACAGACAAGGATTTAGCTCTTGCTATATGTTATTCTTCAAAAATGATGCTCAATACCAATTTAATTCAAAACAGTATCTTAATTGACTTTTTGGATCATCAATCATACGATTTACCTCATGTCGTCTTTTTAATAAGTTAATAATCCTTTTTAATGTACGCAATCCCCGATTAAACTGTTTTATTACGTCAGTTTAATCGGGGATTGCTATTGAATTTTATGCGTACTACAAAAAACCCCGCCATCGGCGGGGTTCCTTGCGAGGTTTTACATATTGAAACGGTAAACCGTTTCCAACTTTAGTATTATTAGGCGTTCTATTAGCCGAGGAGCTGGAGAACTGCCTGAGGCTGCTGGTTAGCCTGAGCGAGC